>NZ_CP195314.1:2500-374375 GCF_054161275.1 Jutongia sp. SJQ-6
ATTTCTGAATGGGGAAACCCGGCTGAGCAAACCTCAGTCATCCATACGCCAATACATAACGTATGGAAGGGAACCCGGGGAACTGAAACATCTAAGTACCCGGAGGAAGAGAAAGAAACATCGATTTTCTGAGTAGCGGCGAGCGAAAGGGAAAGAGCCTAAACCGGATCGCGTGCGATCCGGGGTAATGGACTGCAGAAGTGAGCTGAAAGATAGAAGAAGGGTTTTGGGAAAGCCCGCCATAGAGAGTGAAAGCCTCGTAATCGAAATCGGAAGGCAGCGGCAGTATCCGGAGTACCACGAGACACGTGGAACCTTGTGGGAAGTCGGGGGGACCACCCCCCAAGGCTAAATACTACTTAGTGACCGATAGCGCATAGTACTGTGAAGGAAAGGTGAAAAGAACCCCGGGAGGGGAGTGAAAGAGAACCTGAAACCCTGTGTCTACAAGCTGTGGAAGTGCTATATATGCACAACCGCGTACTTTTTGTAGAACGGTCCGGCGAGTTATGCGGTGTGGCAAGGTTAAGCAGAGAAACTGTGAAGCCGAAGGGAAACCGAGTCTTAACAGGGCGTCAAGTCACATAGCATAGACCCGAAACCGGGTGATCTACCCATGTCCAGGTTGAAGCTGCTGTAAAAGGTGGTGGAGGACCGAACACACATCCGTTGAAAAGGGTGGTGATGAGGTGTGGGTAGGGGAGAAATTCCAATCGAACCCGGAGATAGCTGGTTCTCCTCGAAATAGTTTTAGGACTAGCCTGTTATTAGTCTGCTGGAGGTAGAGCACTGAATTCCTGCGGGGGCGTCAAAGCTTACTAAAGGATATCAAACTCCGAATGCCAGCCAGATGATGTAACGGAGTCAGACTGCACGAGATAAGTTGGGTAGTCAAAAGGGAAAGAGCCCAGACCACCGGCTAAGGTCCCAAAGTGTGTGTTAAGTGGAAAAGGATGTGGGGATTCGAAGACAACTAGGATGTTGGCTCAGAAGCAGCCATTCATTCAAAGAGTGCGTAACAGCTCACTAGTCGAGAGTCCCTGCGCCGAAAATGTCCGGGGCTGAAACACAACACCGAAGCCGTGGAATCGAGAGATTGGTAGAGGAGCATTCTTATCACGAAGAAGCTGTACCGAAAGGAGCAGTGGAGAGTTAAGAAGAGAGAATGCCGGAATGAGTAGCGAGAGAAAGGTGAGAATCCTTTCGGCCGAATATCTAAGGTTTCCAGAGTAAAGCTGATCTGCTCTGGGTAAGTCGGGGCCTAAGGCGAGGTCGAAAGACGTAGTCGATGGACAACAGGTTTAGATTCCTGTACTTCATGATATCAGAACTGTGGGGACACAGAGACAAAGGACGAGCCGGGAATGGAAAAACCGGTGCAAGCGAGGTAGCTTCATGGGAGGGAAAACCCCCATGTATAAGGCGAATGCGTGAAGCGTAGCGAACTTAAAAGTAGCGAAGCGTGTGGAGTCACTGTCAGGAAAAGCCGCTATTGCGTATCATGAACCCGTACCGTAAACCGACACAGGTGGATGAGGAGAGAATCCTAAGGCCGACGGAAGAAGCATTGTTAAGGAATTCGGCAAAATGACCCCGTAACTTCGGGAGAAGGGGTGCCTACGAATGTAGGCCGCAGAGAATTGGCCCAAGCAACTGTTTAGCAAAAACACAGGTTTATGCGAAACCGAAAGGTGAAGTATATGAGCTGACGCCTGCCCGGTGCTGGAAGGTTAAGGGGAGAGCTTAGAGGCAACTCGAAGGTTCGAACTTAAGCCCCAGTAAACGGCGGCCGTAACTATAACGGTCCTAAGGTAGCGAAATTCCTTGTCGGGTAAGTTCCGACCCGCACGAAAGGCGTAATGATTTGGGCACTGTCTCGACAATGCATCCGGTGAAATTGAAATACCAGTGAAGATGCTGGTTACCCGCGCCAGGACGGAAAGACCCCATGGAGCTTTACTCCAGTTTGATGCTGGGATTCGGTACTGCATGTACAGGATAGGCGGGAGACTAGGAAGATATAACGCCAGTTGTATCAGAGTCGCTGTTGGGATACCGCCCTTGTAGTACTGGGTTTCTAACCTGCCACCGTGAACCGGTGGAGGGACAACGTCAGGCGGGGAGTTTGACTGGGGCGGTCGCCTCCGAAAGGGTATCGGAGGCGCTCAAAGGTTCCCTCAGAATGGTTGGAAACCATTCGAAGAGTGCAAAGGCAGAAGGGAGCTTGACTGCGAGGTCGACGGACCGAGCAGGTACGAAAGTAGGACTTAGTGATCCGGTGGTAGAAAGTGGGATTGCCATCGCTCAACGGATAAAAGCTACCCTGGGGATAACAGGCTAATCACTCCCAAGAGTTCACATCGACGGAGTGGTTTGGCACCTCGATGTCGGCTCATCGCATCCTGGGGCTGTAGCAGGTCCCAAGGGTTGGGCTGTTCGCCCATTAAAGCGGTACGCGAGCTGGGTTCAGAACGTCGTGAGACAGTTCGGTCCCTATCCGGCGCGGGCGTAGGATATCTGAAAGGAGCTGGCCTTAGTACGAGAGGACCGGGCTGGACGGACCGCTGGTGTATCTGTTGTCATACCAATGGCATAGCAGGGTAGCCAAGTCTGGAAGGGATAAACGCTGAAGGCATCTAAGCGTGAAGCCCCCCTTAAGATAAGATATCCCTGGAGTTAATCCAGTAAGACCCCTTGAAGACGACGAGGTAGATAGGGCAGAGGTGGAAGTGTGGTAACACATGGAGCTGACTGTCACTAATAGGTCGAGGGCTTGACCAAAGGAGCGAGGATGTATCATGGATCACAAGACGGCGATGAAAGTTTACTTTCAGGAGTCGGATTGGGAACATGATTGCATTTGAGCGGGATAACATGAATATGTGAGCGCAGCGAGCATATGAATGACCGCGAAAAAGCAGTAACATCCAAGCGTAGGAACGAAGGCAATTATAATGCCGGAGTACCAAGAACAAGTTCAACTTTGTGGATGAAAGATACTATATGCAGTTTTGAGTGTTTAAGAGAATACTAAGAAAGACATGGTTTCTGCTATGTCTTTTTTGTTTTTAAATAACATAATTCAAAATTCACACATCCGAAATTATCATGTCGTCACATAGCATTTACTCAAACTTCCTATCCCGGAAGTTATAGCAAAATCACATATTGCTTATTATGTCAGCAATAAATGTGACATTTTGACCTTAACAGCATAGTATGGTAGTATATCTATTGAGTTAGTGGTAACTAATATGTTCGCAAATATGTTGGCAGAAGGGAAAGTAAGATTACTATGAATATCAATACATCAGAACTATTTGTATTATCAATACCCTTTATGGGAACTACACTTGGTGCAGCAATGGTTTTTCTTCTAAAAGACAACATTTCACCCAAGTTAGAAAAATTATTGTTAGGTTTTGCATCGGGGGTGATGATCGCAGCATCGGTGTGGTCTTTGTTGATCCCATCGATAGATATGCAAAGAGCGAAAAATGGTGTGGCATGGCTGCCGGCTTTGGTAGGATTTTTGGTTGGCATTGTATTTTTATTGCTTTTGGATACGGTAATACCGCATTTACATCTGAAAAGTACAGAGCCGGAGGGAATATCAGTAAAAAAGGGGCATATTTCCAAAACAACGATGATGCTATTTGCGGTTACTCTGCATAATATTCCGGAGGGAATGAGCGTTGGCGTCGCATATGCGGGGGCTGCCTTACAGGGATCGGGCATTTCGACAGCGGCAGCTTTTGCCTTAGCTATTGGTATTGCCATTCAGAACTTTCCAGAGGGAGCCATTATTTCTCTGCCGCTATGCACAGAAGGAATGAGCCGGAAAAGAGCATTTATCTGTGGGATGCTTTCCGGCATTGTGGAACCAATTGGAGGATTTATTACGATTTTAATCGCAGGGCTGATCTCGCCTGTTTTGCCGTATTTATTATCGTTTGCGGCAGGGGCGATGATATATGTCGTGATCGACGAGTTGATACCGGCATCGCAGGCGGGGGAACATAGCAATATTGGAACGATCGGCGCAGCGGTTGGATTTGCGTTGATGATGGTGTTAGATGTCGCCCTTGGCTGACTTTGAGGATAGTGCTAGATGCCGCCTTTGGTTGACTTTGGGGATGGAGAACCTATAAAAAGAACAGATTATTACTAAATAGGACTGGCAATGAAACGATTTAAGGAGAGAACAATAAAGCGATACAAATAGAACCGACAATAAAGCGACGCAAAGAGGAAACAATAAAGCGATACAAATAGAACTGACAATAAAGCGACGCAAAGAGGAAACAATAAAGCGATATAAATAGAACTGACAATAAAGCGGCGCAAAGGGAGAATAATAGAGAGATACATATAGAACTGACAATAGAGCGCAAAAAAATCTCTGACAAAAAAATGACATAAATTTGAACTAAATTTGACACATTTTATTCCAATTACTGTCAAATTTGGTCGATATTATTTTTTTTGACGAAATCGGACTGATGAAGTATTAGGGAGATGTTGTAAGAGTTTGTTCTTAATATGAAAGGTATTGTCTGATAATAATGTCAGGAAAGAAGGATAAAAATGAAAGACAGATTGTCTCATTTGGATAATTTGGAAGCGGAAGCGATTTATATTATTCGGGAAGTAGCAGCGGAATGTGAGAATCCGGTGATGTTGTATTCGATCGGAAAGGACAGTTCGGTGATGTTGCATTTGGCGTTGAAAGCGTTTTACCCGGAGCAGCCTCCGTTTCCTTTTTTACATATAGATACTACGTGGAAATTTCACGAGATGATTACGTTTCGAGATAAGATGGCACAAAAATATGGACTCCGTATGTTAGTTTATACGAATGAAGAGGGGGTAAAGCAGGGGATCAACCCATTTGATCATGGATCTGCATATACAGATATCATGAAAACGCAGGCACTTAAGCAGGCGTTGGACAAATATCATTTTGATGCAGCATTTGGAGGCGGTCGTCGCGACGAAGAAAAATCTAGAGCGAAAGAACGTATTTTTTCATTTAGAAATAGTGAACATGGCTGGGATCCAAAGAACCAGCGGCCGGAGATGTGGAAGTTATTTAATACGCAATTGTTTCAGGGGGAAGAAGTTCGTGTTTTCCCGTTGTCCAATTGGACAGAGAAAGATATCTGGCAATATATTCGTAAGGAAAATATTGAAATCCCTTCCTTGTATTTTGCAAAAGAAAGACCTGTGGTGGAACGCGATGGCAATTTAATTATGGTTGATGATGACCGTATGCGTTTGCTGCCGGGAGAGAAACCGCAAATGCGTAAAATACGATTTCGAACGTTGGGATGTTATCCGCTCACCGGAGGTGTGGAATCGGATGCGGATACGTTAGATGAGATTATTGAAGAGACGCTTGGCGCCGTATCCTCAGAGCGGACGAGCCGTGTGATCGACAATGAGGCGGCAGGAAGTATGGAACGCAGAAAACGAGAGGGCTATTTTTAGTATAATACATAAATTACGAAATATGGAAGTGAGAGGATAACGATGCAAAGCTTATTGAAATTTATTACATGTGGCAGCGTAGATGACGGAAAATCTACATTGATCGGACATATGTTATATGATGCCAAACTGCTTTTTGCCGATCAAAAGAGGGCACTGGAATTAGACAGCCGAGTAGGCAGTACCGAAGGACAGATTGATTATTCGTTGTTATTAGACGGACTAATGGCGGAGCGGGAGCAGGGAATTACGATAGATGTGGCGTATCGCTATTTTACGACAAAGGAACGAGCTTTTATCGTGGCGGATACACCGGGACATGAGGAATATACTAGAAATATGGCGGTTGGGGCATCTTTTGCAGATCTGGCAGTCATCTTGATCGACGCAACAAAAGGTGTGTTATCTCAGACGAAACGGCATACACGTATCTGTGCAATGATGGGAATACGATCCGTTGTGTATGCGATCAATAAAATGGACTTAGTGTCCTATAAACAGGACAGATATGATAAGGTTTGTAAACAGATCAAGAAACTGACAGCAGAGTATGCGTTCCAAAGTTATATCATTCCGGTATCTGCGACAGCAGGAGATAATATTACCAGCCCGTCCAAGCATATGCCGTGGTATAAGGGAGATACGCTGTTGCATTATTTGGAAACAGTTGATGTGCAAATGGAGGAAGCGCAAAATGGCTTTGTAATGCCGGTGCAGAGGGTGTGTCGTCCCAACAAGGATTTTCGTGGGTTCGCAGGGCAGATCGAGGTTGGAGAGTTATCTGTAGGAGACGAAATAAGAACGCTGCCGAGTGGCGAAACAGCGAAAGTGACGCAGATTTTTAACACGGACAGATCCGTGGAACATGCGGTAAAAGGGCAGGCGGTAACAATATGTTTAGACCGAGAGGTGGATGTATCCAGGGGATGCATGTTATATCGCAATGCATCGCTGCAAGTAGGGCATATGTTTATCGGTAAGCTTTTGTGGATGGATGATAAACCATTGATCGCAGGGCGTAATTATCTCTTAAAAGTAGGGACGAAATCAGTGCCCGCAGTGGTTATGAAGATCCGTGCCAAAATAGAAGTCAATGAGGGAAATGAGGTTCCGGCAGATAAAATTTTCAAAAATGAAATGGCAGTGTGTGAGATCAATTGTCAGGAAAAGATCGTTTATGATCTTTTTGCACATCATAAGGAACTGGGCGGTTTCATTTTAATTGATCGTGTTAGTCATATGACTTCGGCTTGTGGAACGATCGAGCAGCGTTTGCAGCGGGAGGATCATGTCGTTTGGCAGAAGATGGACATCACACCACAGTATCGTGCAGAACATATGAATCAAAAGCCAAAGACAATATGGTTGACCGGATTATCCGGTGCCGGTAAGTCAACGATTGCAAATGCTTTGGAAAAACGTCTTGCTGCAGAGGGAAGATTCACAATGACGTTGGATGGAGACAATGTGAGGATGGGACTGAATCAAGATCTTGGTTTTGAGGAGAAGGACCGTATTGAAAATATCCGTCGGGTCAGTGAAGTGGCAAAACTGATGAATGATGCCGGACTGATCGTATTAGTGTCATTTATTTCTCCGTTCCGGGAAGAACGGCGAAAGGCGCGGGAAATTATTGGAGAGCCGTTTGTTGAGGTGTATGTGAGCACATCCTTAGAAGAATGTGAGCGCCGAGATGTGAAGGGGCTGTACAAAAAGGCGAGAAGTGGAGAAATTGCTGAATTTTCGGGCATTTCCAGTCCGTATGAGCCGCCGGAGCATCCGGAAATTATCGTGGATACAACCAATCGAAGTGTAGAAGAAGTGGTAGATGAACTTTGGGAGTTTTGTCAGTAATGAGAGGTACAAGGATTAGGGGATTGATGCAGGCTATGCTGCGAGTCGGTGTGATCGGCTTTGGAGGTGGCAATGCGTTGATCCCGGTTATGGAAAAGGAGTTTGTGACGAAAAAATCGTACGTCACGAAAGAAGAATATGACGAGGCGGTTTTGGCAGCAAGTATTACGCCTGGGGCACTTCCTGTGGAGATTGCCTGCGGTATTGGCCGCAAGTATGGAAGAGCTTGTATGCTGCTTGCTGCCAGTCTGGTCGCACTTCCGGGAGCTGTGGCTACCGTTGCACTGTTAGCGATGATGGAACATATTGATGAGCAGACAATGCGTTGGTTATCTGTGTTTACCAAAGCGGTTAGTTTATTTTTGATCTATCTGTTGTTTCGCTACATTTGCGGTATTGCCAACGAGGCGATACAGGAGAGCCGAAAACGATTTGGAAAGGTGCTTCTGATATTTGTATCAGTATTTTTGCTCTGTGGTGGCAAAAATCTGTACCGTCTGATGGGAATTCACGCCAGGCCGTTATTTGTACTTTCTACAGTTAGTATTCTGGGTCTGGCACTGTTTTTTATTTTGTGGACACAGGGGCGGTATTCGGTGAAGCGTGTTTTGGTGCCGGGAATATTGATCGGTGCGTATCTCGCCTGTGTTTGCTTAGAACGGCATTATGAGGTGGCACCGGTAAAGGGCATTTTAGTGATACTCATGATCATGGTTACCATAGGAAAACTATATGTTACGTATATTCAGCGAATGAAAGGAATGCATGCGGTAGGATCGATTGGAACGACTTTGTTTGGAATTGGTAAGGAGACTATCGGAGACATTGTTGTATGGCTGTGTTTTCTTGCTGCATGTACGCTGCCGATGATCATTTTATTTTCACCTGCTGCGGATTATCTGCTTAGGGGAATGTATTCGTCTTTTTTGTCTTACGGAGGAGGCGATGCTTATCTGACTGTTGCAGATGGTGTATTTGTAGACACCGGGATGGTAAAGGAAGGGGTATTTTATCAACAATTGGTTGCCATTGCGAATGTATTGCCGGGGTCGATCCTGTGTAAGATACTTACCGGTGTTGGCTATTTGATCGGCTATGGGATTCATCAGAATATCATAGATGGGATTTTGATTGCTTTCTCAGGATTTGTATGCAGTATTTGTGCGTCGGGGATCGTATATTCGATAGGAGATTACCTTTGCAAAAATTTTGAGCAGTTGCCGTTGTTTGAACTGATCAAGCGATGGCTTCATCCGATCATTGGCGGCTTGCTGCTCAATGTTATAGTTGCGCTTTTGAACCAGATATGGCTGCCGATGGTTTAGAAAAGATAAGTGATCTTTTTGACGATATCGCGGATCGACAGATCTTCGCAGTCTACAGTCACATCTGCATAGCGCTCATAAATAGGAATACGTTCTTCGTACAGGGTTTCCAAAGTCTCTCCGGGACGGATGGAAACGCCACGTTTATTGAGATCACCAAGACGTTCGGTCAATTCTTCATAGGATAGTTTAAGATAGACGACCGTTCCGAGGGCTTTTAGGTGCATCATCGCTTCGGTGCCATATACAACGCTGCCGCCGGTGGCAATGACAGTGTCTTCTGCTTCGATAGATGCATTTACCTCAGACTCGATCTGATTAAAACGCTCCAATCCGTACTTTTCAATGATTTCATGAAGCAGGAGTCCCTCCCGTTCCTGGATCAACAGATCAGAATCAAGAAATGCGTATCCGAGTGTTTTTGCCAATACAACGCCGACAGTGCTTTTGCCGACGCCCGGCATACCAATTAAAATAATGTTATTCATAATCATCCTCCATGCTCCCACGACCACCCGGTCAGGGTGATTTGGTACAATACGAATTTGTTTGTTATGTACCTGTTCGTAATATGCAGTATGTATTGTAGTAGATTTCGGCTAAAATGTCAAAAAAATATTACAAATATGACGGAAGTATGACATAGTGAAGAAGGAATATGTGAGGGAAGAGGGTAAAGGATAGAAAAAAGTATGGGGAACAAGAGTGAGGGAAAAGGCTGGAGAAGAAATATATGGGGAACAAGGAAGAAAGGAAACAATTGTGATGGAAAAATACGAAATGAAAGAAATCCATACAAAAGAGGAGTTGACAAAAGTATTTGAAGAGGAAGAAGACCTTGTGATCGTGCAGCACAAAAGGGTAGCACGTGTATTGCTAAGGTTTGCCGGACATCTGCCGTTTCAACCACAGATCAAGGAAGTGCTTACGTTTATTCCGCTGACGGCACCGAAAAAAATTCTTGGAACACCTTGTGTGGACACGACAATGACCACGGCACGGGAAAAGGCATTGTATGTGATTGTCCGTTTACATGAAGAGGCGCATGAAGAGGCTGTGGAAGCAGCTAAGCAGTTTGGTGCAGTACGTATTTTGCTGGTGGATTATGAAGTGTTTGCAGAGATTTCTCGGCAGGAAAATCCGCATATGGATTTCTTATGTGTGGGCTTCACGAAGTGCGGCACGACATCGCTTAGCAATGCATTACGTGAATGTCCGGAGATCGTACTTCCAAAGGGTAAGGAGACGTTCTATATGCATTGGCGTAACAAATATGATGATGCGCCGGAACGGTTCCGCCACAAATATTTTCCAGAGCAGGATCCAGATAAATTATATGGGGATATCGAGCCGTCCTATCATGGATCGGCACGCAATGTGTATGAGTGCTTTGGACCGGAGGTCAAGCTGCTTTTTTTGGTACGACAGCCGTCGCTTGCGACGTTTTCTTATTATAAAATGTTAATGCGCAGACCGAGACATTATCGATATGTTCGCTATTATCAGGGATTTCACCGTTATTCGGTCAAATTATTTACCAAGTTTGCAAATGAGGAGATTTATACGGAGCGGAAAGATCGTTTTCAGTATGACAAATGGATCAATGAGTATTTGCAATACTTTCGACCGGAACAGATCAAGGTTGTTGTGATGGAAGAACTGATGCGGAACCCCGAAGAGCAGATGAAGGAGATTCAAGAGTTTATCGGTGTGAAACATCCGATCTGTGTGGAACAAATGCCAAACAGCAATGAGGGCAGTGCTGTTTCTGCTAACTGGCTGGGGGCATATATCAATTATCGGTATTATGCGTCGATCCGTGGGCGAAAGGAAAATACGACACGCACTAAAAAGCAAAAATTATTTTTTCGATTTGCGAGATGGGTACAGCGTTATACAACGATCGAAAATCACGACAAGATGACAGATGAACAGAAACGTAAGATGGATGCTTTCTATAAGCCAAGTGTAGAAAGATTGGAGAAGATGACAGGGCTGCCGGTGAGAAAATTGTGGGATATTTGAGTGCCCGCTTGCAAAACAGTGTGTAGTCATGTAAAATATACGTATACATAGAATCATATTTTGCTCGTTATGAAATATGTGAATGGGGAATGGTGGAGTCAGATCGGAGGTTTACATTACTATGGATACAAATATTTTATTAGAGAGTGGAACAAATGAATTGGAGATTTTGGAGTTTGTCGTGGACGGACATAACTATGGGATCAATGTGGCAAAGATCCGCGAGATCATCAGTTATACAGAATTAACGCCAATCCCGAATGCACATCCTTTTGTGGAGGGAGCATTTAGTACGCGCGGAGAGACAATTACTGTTGTCAATCTGGCGAAGTGTCTGGGAATGAATGAGCACGAAGAGAAGAAGACAGATATGTTTTTGGTGACATCCTTTAATGGAACGAATGCTGCTTTTCATGTACATAGCGTAGTGGGGATCCATCGTGTGAATTGGTCACAGATCGTGAAGCCGGATCGTTTGATCAGTAATTCGCGAACAAGCATGATCACAGGTATTATTAACATTGATAAGCAGCTTGTGATACTGTTGGATTTTGAAAATATTGTGGCACAGATCTCACCGGAGGCAGGCATTCAGTTGTCGGATATTGAACGGTTAGGGTCGCGTCCAAAGAATAACAAACCGATTTTGTATGCAGAGGATTCTCAGTTTTTGAGTTTAATGATCTATGATGGACTTACGGCAGCGGGATTTACGAATCTGATGCCGTTAAATAATGGATTGGAGTTGTGGGAGCTGCTGGAGCAGTACCGTCAAGAGGGAACCTTAAAAGAGAAGGTTGCGTGTGTCGTGACGGATATTGAGATGCCGCAGATGGATGGACACCGTCTGCTCAAGCTGATCAAAGAGACGCCGGCGTACAAAGATATTCCGGTCATTATCTTCTCTTCCTTGATCAATGAAGAGATGCGCCGCAAAGGAGAGCAGCTGGGTGCGGATGCACAGCTTTCCAAGCATGAAATGGGTGATTTTGTCAAAGCGCTGGATCGTGTTTTGGCATAAAAGATATCAGATAAGAGCCTTCCGTGTATCGGGAATGTCATTCGAGCATGATGACGTTTCCGATGCACGAAGGCTCTTTTTACATTAATCTTTATAGGAAACCGCTCACAATGTGGTGTTATGCAAAGCGCTGGCTTTGCTTTTTTATAGTCTTGTTGGCGGAGTGGAAAGCATGCGGTCGCATTGAATCAGTCCCCAGCCTTGTCTCGTATGGCTGTATCCAAGATCAAGTGCGGTGTTGCGAAGGTGCAGTTTTATTTCGCGATTTGTCAGATCCGGATATTTTTCTAACAGGAGAGCGATGCATCCGGCTACGATCGGTGTTGACATAGATGTGCCGCTTTTGGCCTGATAGGAGGAGCCTGCAGCGAGACTGACAATGCGCGATCCCGGGGCTACAATATCCGGTTTTTTTATACAGCTATTGGTTGGACCGCGGCTGGAATAGTCGGAGTCAAAACGATACTGTAACGGGTCGGAAGAGCCAACGGTAATGATCTTACGGCTGTTGCCCGGTGCACCAATACTTCCGGGAGCCGGGCCATGATTTCCGGCAGCTGTGAGGACAACAAGACCGTGTTCCCATAGAGAGTTGACACTTTTTACGAGGGGAGAGTTTTCGTCAAACTGTCGGCCACGGGTACTGCCGATGGAAATATTAACGATGCGGATATTATATTCTTTATAGTGCTGCAACAGCCAGTGAATGGCTTCTAAGACGTGTTCAATATGCCCTTCGCCGTTTTTGCCAAGCACCTTGATGGAATAAAAATGACATTCCGGTGCAACACCACAGTAGAGTCCGTTTGAGACGGAGCCGTTACCGGTCAAAATGCCGGTAGTGTGTGTTCCATGCCCATTGTCATCGTAATAGTGTGTTTTATGATTGACCAGATCCAGAAAACCGGCAAGACGATATCCGCCTGCTTTAGAATAAAAATCCGGATGAAAATCAATGCCTGTATCCAATATAGCAACACCGATCCCCTGCCCGGTCAGACCATGTTGTCTGGCATAATCTAAATGAATGATAGAAGAGACTCGGTTCATAGAGCCCTCCTTTCGGGTGGTAATTTGTTTTCTATTATTGTATGCATACGGAAGGTGGTACGGAAGTGGGGATTTACAAGTAAAGTGATATTCTGTTAAAATATAAAGTTAGTTGCCGGCAATGAAAGTTGGCGAGTTTGGAAAGGAATAAAAAAATCGTATGAAACAGTTAGGTTACTATGTATTTGCGGGAATATATAATTTGCATCGAAAATTTGCGAAGGTGCATAATAAAGTTGTGCTTTTTAATGGACATAACCATGGGCTGAATGGTAATTTGGAGTTGGTGTCCGAGGAGATTACAAAACGTGATCGGGATTGTCAGATTGTGGCATTTAGCAAGCAGGATCTCTTTCATCCGAACGGAGGGATATGTTCTAGGATTAAGGGGATACTGTGCTTTTTTGTAAAAGTACCGTGGAATATGGCAGATGCCGGGCAGATCTTTCTCAATGACAATCTGCTTCCGCTTGCCTATATGCATACGGAGGGGCAGCAGATTATTCAGTTGTGGCATGGTGCCGGTGCGTTTAAGCGATTTGGTCTTTCTACAGAAGAAGATCCGAATGTTCGTAAACAGGTTGCTGAGGCTAATAAGCATGTGACACATCTGTTTGTCACTTCGACGCAGATCATACCGTATTATAGTGAGGCTTTTGCCATTCCGACAGATCGCATTTATGCAACGGGCATTCCGGTTTTGGATGCGTATTTTGATGAAGAGGACAAGAAAAGACGAGCAGAGAATGTATATCGTCAGTATCCGGTCCTTCGTGATAAAAAGGTATTATTGTATGCGCCGACGTTTCGGGCAACGGCAGAGGAAAATGCACAATTATTGGAAAAATTTGACATTGCAAAAATCTGTCAGACACTTGGAGATGATTGGTATGTTCTTGTTAAACTTCATCCGAAATTTCCGTCAGAAAATATTACCTTGCATGAACATTGCCTGAATATGACAGACTATAGTGATATAACAGATCTTTATATGGTCGCAGATTGTTTGGTCACAGATTATTCTTCAACCGTTGTGGAATATGTGCTTTTAGATAAGCCGATTATATTATTTGCCTATGACCTTGACAAATATGACCGCGGTTTTTATCGTGACTATCGTTCGACGGTTCCGGGTGATATTGCATATTCGACAGAAGAACTTTTGCAGCTTTTGCAAAAAAATGTGGATAATGCTCAAAAACGCCAAGATTTTGCCAAATTACAGTATGATTATATAGAAGGCGGATCTCTTGAGAGAGTATTTGCAATATTACAGAAAGAGTAGAGCATGGAGGATGAAGCATTATGTTACAGTTGTTTGACAGCATCAGAAAATGGAAAGCCAGAATAGCGGTTATGATCGTTGCTGCACTTGTCTGCAGTCTTTTGGGAGGGTTTACGGCTGCCCCAATGGCAAAGGCAGAGGAGACCGGCGAGGAAATCTATACACCGGATAGAGTAGATTTGATCGCACCGGTGGAGGGTGCTGTATTTTTGGAAGAGAAAGATGTGCTGACCGGGTTGGAAGTAACAGAAACGACCACGGACTCGATTACGGTAGCGTGGGATGAAATGCCTGGAATGACATCGTATCTTGTGTATTATTATGATTTTGAGAAGTCTGCTTATGTTTTTTTAGATGAGACGAAAGAGCAGAAATATACATGGAAAGACCGAAAAGCCGGTGATGAATTTTATATCACAGTGTGTGCCTATCGTCAGTCAAGCGGTGAACAGAGTCACTTTGCAGAACCGGTTCACACGTTTACCAGACCGGAAGCACTTACGACATTTTCAATCAAAAGCAATGCTTCCACATCAATCACGCTTGGCTGGAAGAAGGTGGAAAGTGCGACCGGATATTTGATCTATCGCACAGAAGCAAATGGCGTAGAAAAAAAAGTTGGAAGCACAACGACATTAGAATATAAAGATGCCGGTTTGAAATCGGGTGTCACATACCGTTACCGCATTCGAACGTATTTTGCTGATGAGGAAAACACAGGAGAATATTCGGAGCAGATTTCGACCACAACGAATCCTGGCAAGCCGTCCATGAAACTTCGTGCCGGAAATGGCCGGGTAAAGCTCACGTGGACAGCGGTAAATGGTGCAACAGGATACCGCATTTATCAGTTTAAGGGTTCGCAGGTGGTTCTTATAGCTGATTTGAAAGGCCAGTCTACGGTTAGCTATATTCGCACCGGGCTCAAAAATGGCACGAAATATTATTATACGATGATAGCGTACCGCACCTATAAGGAGAAAGATTATGAGAGCAGCAAGGCGACAAAGACAAGTGCGAAACCGCTTACAGTGGCAAAGACGAGTACCAGTGCCAAGCTGTATAAATCGAAAAAGGCTTTTTTGAGATCGGCAGCAGTTAAGGCGTGCAGTTTTGTAAAGAAACAGTTAAACTATGCAAAGAGCATCGTTTTGCCGGGAATGACCAATACTAATGTTTTGGAATTTGGAAGTAAAACAATGGTTCCACAGGGGATGACGTTTGCCGGCTCGTATTTACTCGTCAGTGCTTATGACAGCAAGAGAATCGATAATTCCGTGGTATATGTTATGAGCAGATCCAGTAAAAAACTGTTGACGACCGTTGTATTGCCAAATAAGACACATGCGGGTGGACTTGCTTATGACGGGCGTAATCTTTGGATATGCCAGTCGACATATCTGCGCAGCATACCGTTTGCTCAGATCAAAAAAGCGGCTATCGCCAAAAAGAAATATTTGGAGATCAAGGCGTACGGGACCAAGAATTCGTTAGGGCAGCAGGCGGCTGCTGTAACGTATTATAAGGGATTTTTGTGGGTGGCTTCGTATAGCGAAATTAATTCAGGCTATTTGGGCTCCTATCGAATCGCAGACAAAAACGGCAAGCCGGTGCTTACCGTTTGTGGGCGTATTAAGCTTCCAAATCGTGTACAGGGATTAACGTTTACTTCGAATGGGCGATTGATCCTGTCGAGATCTTGTCAGACCAATTCGACAAAACGAGGATATCTGCATCAGCTGGATGTGTACAAACCGAATCTGAAAAAAGCCAGAGCCGGCAAGATCACACTTGGCAAACGCAATAAAGTGATCAATATGCCGTCGATGAATGAGGAGATTGCGGTAAGTGGTAAGTATTTATATGTAAATTTTGAATCGGTACAGTTTACTTCAGCTACGAAGCGGGTTGACCGGATCTGTGCTTTTAAGGTGGCTGCTGTGACAAAAAAGGAAAAGGCAAAGAAAAGTACGAAGAAAAGAACGAAGAAGTAATATGGAGGACACCTGTAACAGCGCGTGAAAAAATATTGATGGGCTGACAGGCTGAGAAAGGAATGGAGAGATAGCGTGATAAAAAATCTGCAGGCTGTTGCTGATGTGACCAAAACAGACCGATCGGTTGTCTATGAACTGACGGTATCCGGAAAGTTAAAAGGATACAAAACGACTGCGGCGAGGATGCATATGCTGCTTAGTTTTGTACAGGACATCGACGGACAAAAGAAAAAGCAACGGTATTATCCAATGTTTGTAGAATGCACAATGACTAAGGAGGGAGATTGCAAGTTTATAGGCACCTCCAAAGTGGAGTTGGCGTACGTGTTTGCGGATAAAAAAGGATTGCAGTCTGACCGGAATGTGTCGGTTTCACTTTGTTATGTGGATCAGAATATGCAGTGGCAGGAAATAGAAGTTTCAAGGAATCTTCGGGGAGAGCAGTTTTTTGACCTATATCAGCAACCACGTGTTTTGATCAGAATAGTTAAGCGCGCGTTGTTTGGTCTGTGCACAGTGCTGCTGCCGGTATGGTTGTGTTCCGGTTGGCTTGCCTCGAAAGGAATTGGTAAGCTTAGCCCGAGAGCACAGAAAGCATCCGGTAAAAAAGCAATTTTTTATCATGCAAATGATATGGTAAAGGCGTGGACGGGATATGATTATAGTGTTCGCGATCACAAAACCAGATATTTTGCCAGACAGTATGCTCGTGCCGTAAAACAGATCACCACGCCGGAGGGGGTGTTATTTCTGTCGGAAAGACAGGTGGATGCAGGCGGTAATCTGGACCGGGTTCGGAGTCTTTTGCAAGAAGAGGGAAAGACAGAGTTAAAAGAGTTTTTGACAACGAAGACAGTAGATAAACTGACTTTGGGGGAACTGAAAAAAAGTGCATATCTCGCAGCGGGGGCAAAGGTGATCGTTTTAGAAGATTTTGTGCCGCAGCTGGGGGCACTCAACGTCAGACAGGAGACTGAGGTGCTGCAATTGTGGCATGCCTGTGGCGCATTTAAGCTATTTGGGTTGTCAGAGCTTGGGCTTACGGATCTGGCGCAGAATACGAGAAATCATAGAACATATACACGGGCGATCGTCAGTGGATCTGCAATGGCACCGTTTTACAGTGAAGCCTTTGGTATGAACATTAATAATATTCGTCAGACAGGCATACCACGTACCGATGTATTTTTTGATGAGGAGTATCGCAAAGAAACGGTTGCGGCTCTTTATGAGCGTTATCCGCAGTGGAAAGACAAAAAAATCGTGCTCTTTGCACCGACTTTTCGTGGAAGTGGTAATAAAACGGCGTTTTATCCGATGGAACGATTTCCAATCGATCTTGTGATGAATGCATTACCGCCGGATACCGTGTTGCTTGTAAAGCAGCATCCTTTCGTACATTCCGATCTTTCGATGTACCGGGAATGCGATTTTGCCGATCGTCTCTTTGATCTGACCGGCAAAGAAAATATTAATGATCTGTTATTTATCACCGATCTGTTGGTGACAGACTATAGCTCGTCTATTTTTGAGGCAGCATTGATAGATATTCCAATGATCTTTTATGCGTTTGATCTTGAGGAGTATTTGAGAGAGAGAGATCTTTATTTTGATTTTGCAGAGTTTGTACCGGGTGAGATTGTAGAAGATCTGCAGACGCTGATAAGCAGGATGAAGGAAGTACTTATCAGTCCGGCGAAAACTTCTTTGGATGATTCTTTTCGTCAATTTTTCTTAGGTCTGTTGGATGGCAGTTCCACACGCCGGACGACAGATCTGATCTATGACATGTTAGATGGTACGGATCATCCGACATATATTAACTAGCGAAGCAATGATGTGCCTGCGGCAGGATGAAATTGTTATCAGTCTGCGGGAACGGAAAGGAATGTGGGATCCGTGGATCAGATCAAGATGAAAGATCTTCAGACAGAGGCAGAAAAGAAACCATTTGCAGCAGCGGTTAAGGCACTGTGGATCGAGATGTTTGAAGATAAAGAAAGTTATGTAGATCATTACATGAGCAGCACCTGGAAACACAACCGGGTGCTGCTTTTGCTGCGTGGAGAAGAAATTGTATCGATGTTGCATCTTAATCCGTACACTTGCATTGTGCAGGGCGAGCGGCTCGATCTGCATTACATTGTGGGTGTTTGCACGAAGAAAGCAGAACAGGGAAAAGGATATATGGGGCAGTTGGTTACGGAGGCACTTCGTATCTGCAAAGAGGACGGGGAGCCGTTTACGTATCTGATGCCGGCGGCAGAGGCGATCTACCGTCCGTATGACTTTGTGTCAGCGGGATGGTGTGATAAGTTCGTGATAGAAGCAGAAGAAGTAGAAGAAGCAGACCCATCCCTGTCACAGGCACGATGGGATGTTATTGTGCCGGAACTTGGACAGGCGGGATCAATACAAAATGTCGGAAATCATACATTACAGATATGCCCGTTTGATCGTTGGACGGCGGGACAGACGAAGCAACTGGAGAGTTTTGCGGCAGAGCTGCCGATGGATATGCACGCAGCATGGACGGCGGCATATTTTGCAGAAACAGATCAGCAGATGAAATGCTACGACGGAGAGCTGGTTGCAGTGTGTGATCAGGAAAAACCGATCGCAATTGCCGCCTATCTGTGTGAGGAAGATCAAAGTGAGGCAGAGATCACTCATGTATTGGCAGCAAAGCAGTATCAGAAGTTGGTGTGCAGGCAGTTGGCAGAATATGTACGGAAACGTTTGAACAAGCAGGATATACGTCTTGTTTGTAATCTGCCGGCGTACTCTTTTGATGCAGAAAGAATGTATTGCACGACAATGATACGACCGCTGCAAGAGGAATGGTTTGCAAAGAGAATTTCTCCTGCGGATGGTGATTGTATGAATATACAAATTTTGGTAAAATTATGGTTACAGGGAGTGATGATATATACTCCGGAATTAGTATGAGCCGTACAATGGGATACAAGAAGTACAGTGTCTGCTATATACAAATAACATCATGGAGGATCAGAATATGACCTATAAAAAATGGGACAAAGAATTGAATAAACTGCAGGAGGGAACCGGTAAATACGAATGGGATGAGCTGGAAGAACTGATTACAGATGCTTACGAAGAGGAAGAGCTGACAGATGAACAGTTTGATATGCTGATGCAAAAGCTAATGGGTATTGAATGCGAGTAAAGATGGGCTTTTCGTTACTTGATTTTGAATGAAAAAAATCGTATACTACAATACAAAGTGTTTCGATGATGACAATACAAAAGTTACATACTCCCACGGCTGGCGGCCCATATATACGGGTTGTTGGACACATGAGTGGTTAGGAGGCTGCATATGGAAGACAACAAAATGGGACAATTGGGGTTTAAGATTGATACGGGGGAGTTGGCAACAAGTACGATTCCGGAGGATTTTACAGCACCGGAGGAGTTATATAAAAAGTTAATTACAATGATCCGTAAATATCATCCGTCAGATGATATTTCGATGATCGAGAAAGCGTATCAGATCGCATCAAAGGCGCATGAGGGGCAGCTTCGTAAATCGGGGGAACCATATATCATCCATCCGATCTGTGTCTGTTTGATACTTGCGGAATTGGAACTTGATAAGGAGACGATCGTTGCCGGGATGCTTCATGATGTTGTTGAGGATACCGTTATGACCGGACCGGAGATCGCAGCAGAGTTTGGAGATGAGGTTGCTCTGTTGGTCGATGGTGTGACGAAATTGACACAGATTGACTATGTGGCCGATAAAGTTGAAATGCAGGCAGAGAATCTGCGTAAGATGTTTCTTGCGATGGCAAAAGATATTCGTGTGATCTTGATCAAGTTAGCCGATCGCCTGCACAATATGCGCACAATGCAGTACCAGACGCCGATCAAGCAAAAAGAGAAATCAACAGAGACATTAGATATTTACGCACCGATTGCGGATAGACTCGGTATTTCCAAAGTTAAGGTCGAGTTGGATGATCTGTCGTTTAAATATTTAGAGCCTGAAATGTACAAACAGCTCGAAGCAAGCCTGGAGCAGGGCAAAGTGAAGCGGCACGAGTTTATCGCCAAGATCGTGGCAGAGGTGCGCAGTCACATTGCAGCGGCCGGGATCAAAGCGACGATCGATGGACGCGCAAAGCATTATTTTAGTATTTATAAGAAAATGGTTACCCAGAATAAAAAATTGGATCAGATCTATGATCTGTTCGCTGTGCGTATCATTGTAGACACAGAGAGAGATTGTTATACGGCGTTAGGTGTTATTCATGAGATTTATAAACCGATACCTGGTCGATTCAAAGATTATATCGCAATGCCAAAGCCGAACAATTATCAGTCGCTTCATACGACATTGATCGGTTCGGAAGGACAACCGTTTGAGATACAGATCCGTACGTACGAGATGCATCGTACCGCAGAATATGGTATCGCAGCACATTGGAAATACAAAGAAAATCAATATGGACAGGATACTTCCAAGAGTGAGGAAGAAAAGCTTTCCTGGCTGCGCCGTATTTTGGAATGGCAGCGTGATATGTCGGATAATAAGGAGTTTTTAAGTCTGCTTAAAAGCGATCTGGATCTGTTCTCTGACTATGTATATTGCTTTACGAAAGATGGTGATGTCAAGAATCTGCCTGCAGGTTCGACACCGATCGATTTTGCGTACGCAGTACACAGTGCGGTTGGTAACCGCATGGTAGGTGCCAGAGTGAATGGCAATCTGGTGACAATTGATTATCATATTCAAAATGGTGACCGTGTGGAGATCATCACGTCACAAAATTCCAGAGGTCCAAGCCGCGACTGGCTGTCTATTGTCAAAAGCACACAGGCCAAAAATAAGATCAATCAGTGGTTTCGAACGCAGTTTAAGGAAGAAAATATACTGCGTGGCAAGGAATTGTTAACGAATTATTGTAAAGCGCAAGGAATTGTACTTACGGATCTGGTCAAACCGGAATATACGCAGGCTTGTATGAAAAAGTATGGTTTCCGTGATTGGGATTCTGTCTTGGCTGCACTTGGTCATGGTGGTCTGAAAGAGGGACAGGTGATCAATAAGCTGCAGGACGCTTATCGTAAGAAAAATCCGCAGTTTGCAACGGATAAAGATATATTAGAAGCAGTAGGAAAAAATAATGCATCATCTAATGGTCAGACGGGAGCAATGGCAGCGATCAAGTCCAAGAGTGGTATTGTAGTTGCAGGGCTGGATGATGTTTCTGTACGTTTTTCACGTTGCTGCAGTCCGGTGCCGGGAGACGAGATCATTGGTTTTGTCACAAGAGGTCGTGGCGTATCCATTCATCGTACAGATTGTGTGAATGTAATGAACATGAATGAGGCGGATCGTCAGCGAATTATCGAGGCAGAATGGCAGGTGACTCCGGATAAAGAGGAAAATGAGCTGTATGATACCGAACTGGTTATTTATGCATATGACCGAATTGGTGTATTGTTAGACCTGACCAAAGTATTTACGGAAAGCGGTATTACGATCAATAATGTCAATTCCCGTACGAGTAAACAGGGCATTGCAACGATCACGATCGGATTTGCGATCCGTAGTGTAGAAGCGCTGCATGTGCTAACCGCAAAACTGCGTCAGGTAGAGAGTGTTAAGGATATACAAAGAACACATTCATAAAAAGGAGTAATTATGAGTCGATTGATTTGTAAATTTCAAGTGGTGGGACCGGTACAGACAAACTGTTATTTTTTGTATCGTGAGGATACAAAAGACTGTGTGATCGTGGATCCGGGAGATGAAGCAAAACGTATTAAAAAGTTTATAGAAGATCAGGAATTACATCCGGTTGCCATCTTGCTGACACACGGACATTTTGACCATGTTATGGCAGTGGATAGCGTGCGTGCGGCATATCATATTCCGGTGTATGCGGCAGAAGCAGAAAAGGAGACAATGCATGATGCGTCCATCAATCTTTCCATCAATATGGGCGGTGCCATGTTGTCCATAGAAGCAGATCACTGGTTGAAAGATGGGGAGACGATCACTTTATTAGATCAGGAAGTACGCTGTATTTTGACTCCGGGACATACGGTGGGCGGTATGTGTTTTTATTTTCCGAAGGCGGGAATGCTTTTTTCCGGAGATACACTTTTCCAGGAATCGGTCGGCAGGACTGATTTTCCGGGAGGAAGTATGTCAGAGATCGTGCGGTCGATCCGTGAAAAATTATTTGTTCTTCCGGATGCCGTGCAGGTGTATCCGGGGCATGGACTTATGACATCGATCAAAAATGAAAAGATGTTTAATCCATTTGCAGTAGAATGATTTTCGGACATGGAGGATTGAGATGATAGGATTTACATTGTCTGAAAAAGAGTTTGACTATGAACTACAGGCGTTGGCAACCGGATTTTTCCCGGGAAAACGCACACAAATAAATGGGGAATCAGGAGACCTCCATATTGCCATTGATTATGGTGATACGGAGATTTCTGTTTGTGTGGAGACAAAAGCCGGACGTAAATCGTCAAGTGCAGCAGTAACCGGAGATGACGACTGGCACAAGAAAGAGGGGAAACTTGCGCACCCATATCGGACGTATTACAAAAATATCGTTAAAAAATTAGTATTTACAGTGCTCCGTGATTTCCCGGAAGAATGGCTGCCGGAGGGCTTTGAACGACGACTTCCGGTTTGGGGCACGATGACAGGGGTACGTCCGACAAAGATTCCGATGAATATGTTGCTAGAGGGACGTGAGCGAACGGAAGTCATGGAAATATTGCAGAACGTTTATTGTTGCAGTGAGCAAAAGGCTGCGCTTGGAACTGAGATTGCTGCAAGAGAGGCAGCTCTGCTGCAGCAAAATGAATATCAGGACGGATATAGTTTGTATGTTGGTATTCCGTTTTGCCCGACCACCTGTTTGTATTGTTCCTTTCCGTCGTATCCGTGCGATCGTTTTGGTCATTTGCGGGACGATTATGTGGCAGCACTGCAGCGGGAGATCAAGGGAACGGCAAAGTTGATGCAGGGAAAGCGGCTGACAAGTGTATATATGGGTGGTGGGACGCCCACAACATTATCACCGGAGCAGCTTCGTACTGTGATAAAGACGATGCAGGAGTATTTTCCGATGGACACGTCTGTAGAGTTTACAGTGGAAGCGGGAAGACCGGATAGCATTACAGAGGACAAATTGTTGGCTCTGCGTGAGTGTGGTGTAGACCGGATCTCGGTCAATCCGCAGACAATGCAGCAAAAGACGTTGGATCTGATCGGAAGAAGGCATACGGTCGATCAGACGATACAGGCATTTGAGCTGGCAAGAAAGCTTGGATTTACCAATATTAATATGGACCTGATCATTGGTCTGCCGGGAGAAGAGCTGTCCGATTTTGAGGATACATTGCGTCAGGTGAAGCAGTTGGCACCGGATAGTTTGACGATCCATTCCTTAGTGATCAAGCGAGCTTCGAGACTGCGGAGTGTCTTGGAAGAACAGGGCGCATTGGGGGAGACGGAGCAGATACGCGGCAGACGGATGGAGCAGATGTTGGCTCGCGGGGAGCAGTTTGCCGGAGAACAGGGATATCTGCCGTATTATATGTACCGCCAAAAGAATTCTGCCGGTCATGCCGGAAGTGGTGGCCAGGAAAATATTGGATATGCAAAACCAGGGAGCGAATGTTTGTATAACATTTTGATCATGGAGGAGATGCAGTCGATCGTTGCGTTAGGAGCAGGTGCATCAACGAAGAAATATCATAGTGACCGGGGACAGGTAAGCCGGATTGAAAATGTGAAGAGTGTTACGGATTATATTTTCCGTGTGGATGAAATGATCGAGCGCAAAAGGCATGCGCTTGAAAGATAGAGGGATTTGTTGTAAGATAGGAAACGAAAATTAGAATTACCGTGCAGGAAAGGGATTCCTGCAGCAGAGATTGGAGGAACTATGGCTGAGTCGATGAAGGGCTTAAAACGCACATGCCGTTGTGCAGAGCTGAGTGAACAGAATATTGGAGATACCGTTACCGTGATGGGATGGGTACAAAAACAGAGAAATAAAGGTGGCATTATATTTGTCGATCTGAGAGATCGTTCCGGTATTTTGCAGTTGATCTTCGAGGAGAGCGAGATCGGCAGTGAGGGATTTGCAAAAGCAGAGAAGCTGCGCAGCGAGTTTGTTGTGGCTGTGACCGGTGAAGTGACAGCACGTTCCGGTGCCGTGAATGATAAATTGGCAACCGGTAAGATCGAGGTTCGTGCTAAAGCAATTCGTGTGTTATCAGAGTCTGAGACACCGCCATTCCCGATTGAGGCAGACAGCAAGACCAAAGAAGACATTCGATTAAAATATCGTTATTTGGATCTGCGCAGACCGGATCTGCAGCGCAATTTGATCATGCGCAGTCGTGTGGCAACATTGATCCGTCAATTTTTGGCAGACGAAGGATTTTTAGAGATCGAGACACCGATGCTTACCAAGAGTACACCGGAGGGTGCCAGAGATTATCTTGTGCCAAGTCGTGTGCATCCGGGTAATTTCTATGCACTGCCACAGTCTCCACAGTTGTTTAAGCAGCTTTTGATGTGCTCCGGTTATGATCGTTATTTCCAGATCGCCCGCTGTTTCCGAGATGAGGATCTGCGTGCAGACCGTCAGCCGGAATTTACACAGGTCGATATGGAGTTATCTTTTGTGGATGAGGACGATGTGATGGACGTCAATGAGAGACTTCTTCAGAAGATTTTCAAAGAAGTGCTGGATGTTGATGTAGAACTCCCAATTCAGAGAATGACTTGGCAGGAAGCGATGGATCGTTTTGGTTCAGACAAGCCGGATCTTCGTTTTGGCATGGAGTTACATGATGTTTCTGATGTCGTGAAGGGATGCGGTTTCGGCGTATTTACCGGCGCATTGGAAAATGGCGGTTCCGTTCGCGGTATCAATGCAAAAGGTCAGGGGGCAATGCCTCGTAAGAAGATCGATGCATTAGTGAAGTTTGCCAAAGATTTTGGCGCAAAGGGACTGGCGTATCTGTGCATTAATGAAGATGGCACATATAAATCTTCGTTTGCAAAGTTTATGACAGAGGAAGAGTTAGATGCACTGGTTAAGGCAATGGATGGAGAAGCCGGTGATCTGTTGTTATTTGCAGCAGACAAGAACAAGATCGTTTGGGATGTTCTTGGTAATCTGCGTTTAGAGATCGCACGCAATCTTGATCTGTTGGATAAAAATGTATATAAATTCCTTTGGGTTACTGAGTTCCCAGAGTTTGAATATTCGGAAGAGCAGGGTCGTTATGTAGCAATGCATCATCCGTTCACGATGCCAATGGAAGAAGATATTCCATTGTTAAAGACAAATCCGGAGAAAGTACGCGCCAGAGCATACGATATCGTGCTGAACGGTACCGAGCTTGGTGGTGGTTCCATCCGTATTCATCAGGACGATGTACAGGAAACGATGTTTGAGGCACTAGGCTTTACCAAAGAAAAAGCGAACGAACAGTTTGGCTTCCTCATCAATGCATTCAAGTATGGTGTTCCGCCACATGCAGGTCTTGCATATGGTCTGGATCGTTTGATCATGCTTATGGCGAAGCAGGACAGCATCCGTGATGTCATCGCCTTTCCAAAGGTAAAAGATGCTTCTTGTCTTATGACCGATGCGCCAAATGCTGTAGATGATAAACAGTTGCAGGAGTTATGCTTAGACGTTGTGAAAAATGAGGAAGAAGAGTGAGAAAAGAAGCTTATGAACGAATCTTTGCGTGTATTCAAAAAACACGTTATGGAGTGAAAATCATAAATGGAATAAGTACGGCTATCACATATGTGACAGCCGTGCTGTATTTTAGCGTTTTATTTTGGCTGGTGTGGCAGGAAAGCTATCGTGACGCTTGTGTTACGATAGCAGTGCCGGCAGTATCTTTTATACTTGTAAGCGTTTTTCGTGCCAAATTAAATGCACGCAGACCTTATGAGGTATATCAGTTTCAACCATTGATCTCGAAGGATAAGTGCGGAAATTCCTTTCCGAGCAGACATGTATTTTCTATTTTTGTGATCGGTACGACAATTGCTTGGCAGTGTATGTGGGCAGCAGTGATCGTCTGGGCTTTGGGTATCGTCCTTGCGGTGACTCGTGTGGCCGGTGGCGTACATTTTCCAAAAGATGTGATCGCCGGAATGTGTATCGGCATAATTTTGGGAGCAGCCTGCCGGTTCTTTTTGTATTGATAAGCGGAAACAGCAAAAGAGAGTGATATTTGTTATCTTTACAGATGACAGATATCACTCTTTGCTTTGTAGGAGACAGATCACTGCTAATGCAGTCTATCTCCGGAAACTGCCGGCATTATTTGCCTGCCATTTCCTGCTCCTGGCGCTTGATCATCTGGCGAACCATCTCGCCACCAACGGAACCGTTCTGCTTAGAAGTAAGGTCACCGTTGTAACCGTTCTTCAAAGGTACGCCTAATTCGTTAGCTACCTCCATTTTGAATTTGTCCATTGCTTCCTTAGCCTGTGGCACTTCCATTCTGGAACTGTTATTGTTTGTCATGGTTTTTACCCTCCTTTATATTTGTCCGACATCTTTGATTTCGAACAGATAAATCCTGCCCAAATTGATAGCTGCCGGGATTTGATAAGTGTTTTTTCACGCTTATCATGGTACTAGTATGCGATAATGCAAAAAAAATATGTTGGCAGATATAGGAAAAAGATTGTTTTTTTTGAGAATTATGGTACAATAAACTTATATGGGTTCATTTTGAGAGATGGACTTTAGAATATGTTAATGGAGGATACTTATTATGAAGCATATCAAGACATTGAATCGTGCAAATCTGAGTGCTACTGCGAAAAAGGGTGGATGCGGCAAATGTCAGGCATCTTGCCAGTCTGCATGCAAGACTTCTTGTACAGTAGGAAATCAGAAGTGTGCAAATGAGGAAAATAAATAATTTTCTTCAGATCAAGAATGATAAATGGCTGTTACAAATACTGTAACAGCCATTTTGTTGACACAAACGAAAAGAAGTATAGAAATGAGGATAAATATATGATACACAAATTTAAAGCGAAAGGCTTGAATATTTTGCTCGATGTCAACAGTGGTGGAGTACATTTGATCGATGATGTGACATATGATCTGTTAGACCATGCACAGCCGCCTTTTGAGGAAGAATGTCCGACAAAATATATTGATGCGTTGAAGACAGATTATTCCGAGGAAGAGATTAAAGAGTCTTATGCAGATATTGTTGCTCTGTATCACGACAAGCTGTTGTTTAGTGAGGATATTTACGGAGATTTTGCAAATACAGCAGTAGAGTCTCCGATCAAGGCAATGTGCCTGCATATTGCACACGACTGTAATCTGCGCTGTAAGTATTGCTTTGCTTCTACGGGAGATTTCGGTACAGGACGTAAGTTGATGCCGTTAGAAGTAGGCATTGCGGCAATTGACTTTTTGTTAGAGCACTCGATCGGACGTGAGAATTTGGAGGTTGATTTCTTTGGTGGAGAGCCTTTGATGAATTTTGAGGTAGTCAAAGAGATCGTGAAGTATGCTCGCAGCAAAGAAGAAGAATATCATAAAAATTTCCGTTTTACGATCACAACGAATGGCATGTTGTTGACCGATGACAAGATTGATTATATCAATGAAGAAATGTCTAATGTCGTATTGTCTATCGACGGCCGTAAAGAAGTCAATGACCGTATGCGTGTAAAAGTGGATGGCAGCGGGTGTTATGACCGCATTGTAGATAACTATAAGAAGTTAGTTGAGAAGCGCGGTGATAAGGAATATTATGTGCGTGGAACGTATACGAAATACAATTTGGACTTTTCAGAAGACGTAATGCATTTGTACAATGCAGGATTTGATCAGGTTTCTGTGGAACCGGTTATGGAAGATGAAAGTGTAGAATACGCAATCACAGAGAAAGATTTAGATCAGATCTATGCGGAGTATGACAAATTGGTGGATCAGATTGCGGAGATCAAGGATAACGGCGGAAGTATCAATTTCTTTCATTTCATGATCGATCTGGATCAGGGACCATGTGTGATCAAGAGACTGCGTGGCTGTGGTAGTGGCAACGAGTATGTTGCGATCACGCCGGATGGCGATATTTATCCATGTCATCAGTTTGTAGGTCATGAAGAGTATTGTATGGGTAATTTGGAGCAGGGAACGTTTAACACCGGCATTAAAAAAGAATTTGCCGGTGCACATGTATATTCCAAACCGACTTGCCGAGACTGCTGGGCAAAATTCTATTGCAGCGGTGGATGCAATGCGAACAATTATATTTATAATGGGGATATTCATGATGCTTATGAATTATCCTGTAAGATCATGCGCAAGCGTTTAGAGTGTGCGATCCTAAGTCAGGTTCGCGATATGCTGAAATAGGTGAGAGCGCAGAATGTGGTCTGAACAATAACTTTTGATATGGAAAGTTATCATTATGTGGAAAAAATCCCGGTAACTGAATTGAAGTTTACCGGGATTTCTTTCTTTGTAAATAGTTAGGTAATAATACCTAATCTATCAGCATTTCTAATAAATTTACATTCGTTGGCATATAAAATGCAGGAATCGGATAATTCTCATCATTGTAATTTCCTTTGGCAAAAATAGAACAGATCTGCTCGTGTGTCTCTGTAGTATAAACCAGAGACAGTACTCTTGCTAAATGATTAAACATCAATGGAGAGATGCATACGCCCCATTCTTCCGAATCATTTTCGTCAAATAGCTTTGGTGTGATGGCTAATGTCTTGCCATTTTTAGTATTTGTGGCTGTCAATTTCAAAAATCCGGTCTGAGGATCCGTCGTGCAGCTTAAAGTACAGATTTCTTCGATATTCTCTCGGAAATGCACTGTCTCCAATAAAGAAGAATTCACATCATTTAGTGGATTGCATAAATCCTTAATGATCTGTTGCTTATCGCTTGTAATAAGATATATTAATTTGTCGATGCTCTTCTGGCTCATGACATCACTGTTAACAGAGCCTTTCTTAGCATTCAAAAAATCAACCAATACATCAATTTCCTCTTGACTGAGTAAGGAATAACTTTGGCTTTGTATGGTATTCATAATCAGTACCTCCCGTTAAATCTATCACACATTTTGCATAATCATAATTATATGCTCATTATACATGGTCTGAGCGTTTGTTTCAACTACGGATTAAAAAAAATAAAAGTGGGGATTCTGAATAAAAAGCAAAGCCAGTGCTTTGCATAACACCACATTGTGAGCAGTTTTCTATAAAGTGAAAAGAAGAGTTTGCACAGAGAAAGGAGCGTGGTCTGGGATGTTAGTAGGACCCAAAAAGAATCCGGTGGAAATTTTAACGCCGGAGGACATTGCTAAGCTGCCGCAGCAGGAACAGCATAAGTGGGAGATCGCTGCAGAACTTGGATTGTTTGATAAAATCATAGAACAGGGCTGGGAGGCTTTGACGGCACGGGAGAGTGGCAGGATCGGAGGAATGTTGGCTGCAGCTCAGAGAAAGAAAAAGTAGTTGACATTCCGACAGGAGTATACTATTTTCTACATGGACACAATTATTTTTGAGGTGACAGATAATGGGACATAAAAAAGAATATGAAGAGAAGCAGCGTCATGGTACGGTAGAACTGCCGCTGGGATTACACAAGATGGAATATCCGGAGGGAACAGACGCTATTTTTTATTTACATTGGCATCAGGAGTTTGAGTTTTTTGTCGTGACAAAGGGCAGTATGCTGTTTAGGGTCGATGAGAGAGAATATATGCTCCGCAAGGGAGATGGTATCTTTATCAATTCGAATCAACTGCATTCTGCCAAAACAATAGATGGTCATGCATGTGCTTTTTTTGCGGTGGATTTTTCCTATCAGATATTAGCAGAGGATATTCATAGTCGTTTTGCTCAAAAATATATCCGACCGGTACTGAATGGTGAGACGGAGTTTGCAGTTTATCTGGCAGGAGATGGAGAACATTGGCAGCAGGAAGTGATCAGCTTGCTGCAGGATATCGGAGTGTGTCCGGAGCATGATCTAACCGATTATGAACTCTTGGTTCGCAGTCGGATCTATGCAGTATGGGATCAGATGACACATCATGCAGCATATACAATGCGGGAAAAATCCGGGAAACACTCTTCGGAGCGTCTTGCACCGGTCGTAGAGTATATGCATCAGAATTACGCTTATGAGATCACGTTAGCAGAGCTGGCGGCACTTTTGCCTATGAGCGAAGGTCAATTCTGTCGTGTTTTTAAGCAGGTGATGAAGCTTTCGCCAATGCAGTATTTAATGCGATATCGTATTTTACAAAGCTGCAGGATGCTGCAAGACACGGATAAAAAAGTTGGGGAGATTGCCAATTTGTCAGGTTTTAATAATATCAGTTATTTTAACAAAGTATTTTTGAATACGATCGGGTGTACTCCAAAAGAGTATCGTGCGAATAGTATGTATTGATGGAGGAATGAGGATGGTTTATTATAAAACGATTTTAGAGGCAGCAAAGCATTTTGAAGAGAAGAAAGCGTTCTTGTTCGACATGGATGGACTGATATTTGACACAGAACAATTATTCATGGAGCAGCTTGCAATCGTCATGAAAGAACATGGATATACTTTGACAAAAGAGTTTTATATACAAAGTCTTGGGTTGACGGGAGAAACCCTGAAAAGCCTGATGTGTGGTGCGTATGGGGAAGAGTATCCTTTTGCAGAACTTAGCACAGAGAGCCGCAGAAGGGTCAGTATCGTTGCTGAGACAGTGGGACTGAGGGTAAAGCCTGGAATCCGGCAATTGCTCGGGTGGCTGTGTGAGCATCATAAGAACTGTGCGGTCGTTTCTTCCACGCACGCAAAATATGTACGAAAATACTTAGAATATGCGGGGATAGATTCTTATTTTAAGGAAGTGATCGGTGGAGATATGGTGGAAAGATCCAAGCCGGAGCCGGATATTTTTCTTTTGGGCTGTGAAAAGACCGGGGTAACGCCAGAGGAGGCGGTGGTTCTGGAAGATTCTGAAAATGGTATTCGCAGTGCGTCAAGAGCCGGGATCGCGACGATCTGTGTGCCGGATCTAAAATATCCGGGAGAACAGGTGCTGCCGCTGATCGATGTTATTGTCACAGCCGGAGAAATAACGGAATGACCGGATCATTTTTTGGAACAGTGTCGAAATAATACTATGCAGCTTATCAGAGAGATCACACCGATCAAAGTGCACAATGTCGAAACCGTGCCGAGCGTGAGAACTGCATAGTCAAAATGCATCAGACATTGTCGGATGCACAGAAAATCCAAAATACATATAATAAACAGTGCGATCAGCAGATAAATGCGGATCGTTACTAAATGGGGGCGAAGCGGTGTATTGCCCCTGCTTTCCGTATAATGTCGAATTGCAGATGCAGTTCGGCTTTTTTGATGGGCAACGGTATACCAGCCGACCGCAAAAAATGAGATGCAGTGGCTTTCGTACAATACATTGTGTACACCGGATAAAAACATCATACTTACAAACCACAGAAAGATATTTTGTAATGATGCAAATTTTGTGATCTGTTGGAAATACGATTGATATACAAAGAACAGGAGGAAGGAGAGTATTGCAGCGGTTACGGTGGAGATGAGCTGCAGACGTCCTGCTTTTTGACGCAGTGTGGTCGTATCTGAAACGGAACCGCTAAGCAATGTGCGAAGTCTGCGGCGGCAAATAGACGGAATGCCGTAAAAGCAGACACAGACAATAGCGCAGACACAGTAAGCCACTGCCAGAGGAAAGGCGATCAGTCTGCGTACCACCCACAAAAGACAACAGATAGGAAGCAGTACACTGACAGCTCCTGTCAGATCGCTTAAAAGGAGATACAGACAGGAGAGCGGCTGGTGACTGCGTACGATGTCTTTGCAGTAACGCTGCAGATTGAACCCTCGGAATCGGTTTGGCGCAATCCCTGCTCTTGCTGCCTGTGCACTGCGCGTTTGTTCGCGTTCTATTTCGTCGTTTATTTGCTGCTCCGTCAAAATAGAATCTGCTTCTTCGCGAAACAGCGCAGCAAAATCACGATCTGTGACGGGTGTATCTTGTACCATAGATTATCCTCATTTCCAGTAGGAATGCGTTTGCATTGTACTATATTTGTGATTCGTAAACGGGGACATTAACGGCTCAGACCGGATTGGAGAAAGGGTTTGATAAATTCATATTGCTTTTGACCGGAAGCAGATAAATTCTCTGTGAACAGCTCCGTAAGTAACTCATTCTCCTCTGCGGTGAAACGGATGTTTTCACGATCTATCTGCGTTTTCCATTCCATCAGTGCCGGAAGTGCTTCTGTGATCGTGTGTCCCTGCAGATGACCAGTCAACTGTAAGATCATTTCCTGCTTTTTAGGATCCAGAGAACGGAATTTTTCATTGTTCTGCCATGGGTGAAGTTGTTGTGTCATAGGCGTTCCTTTCTGGTGACTGGCACCGTCCATTATACATGATTTGTTGAAATTGTTCAAAGGTGGATTTTTGCTCCGGCGCAAGCTGAGATAACAAAAATTCCATCAATTGACTGTTGGGTGAATTGCTGCCGGTGGCTGTAAGATCAGCTGCGGGATGTGATTTTTGAAATTCCCGATAGCTTCGAAACAGGCGGTTAGCTTGTAAAACATTTAAGACAGTCTGGACAAAATCAGCTTCTTTTGGAGTACAGTACTCACGAATACATTGCAGCATTGTCTCAGGATTTGGTGTGAAATCCGGTGCAGACGGCTGGTCCTCTAATGAGAGTCCGGCAGCCTCCAGACTATACCGTTCATCGCTTTGCCCTCTGGCGGTATGGATCAGTGCATCTGCCTGCAGCATGATCTCAATAGCACGCCTGCTTTCCGGCATTGCATAAGGAAGTGCTGCTTTAAGCATTGCCATGTGTCGGTTGTGATCGGGTGGTACTTGCATAGTATTTCCTCCTTTTTTAGGCGATAACTGCAGTATGGATGTTTTGTGTATTTTGCATAGAAATCCGGTGCAGTGTTCTATATACGATATGCATCCGGGTGACAAGTCAGAACAAATTATAGTTGAGATTTTTGAGAATATCGTGTATTCTAATACCGTCTCCTGATGCAGGCATACCCGCAGGAGACGCAGAGGCTGGTGTATGCAGAAAAGAGGAGAAGCAATGCAAATGATATCATTGGAGCAGGAGTTAAAGCAGAATGCGTATCCGGGACGAGGCATCGTCATTGGGCAGTCTGCAAATGGAAAGTATGCGGTGACCGCTTATTTTATTATGGGAAGAAGCGAAAACAGCCGTAATCGCGTTTTTGTTGAAGATGGTGATGGGATCCGTACTCAGGCATTTGATCCATCGAAATTAAGCGATCCGAGCCTGATCATATATGCACCGGTACGTGTACTCGGTAATAAAACTATTGTAACAAATGGTGATCAGACAGATACCATTTATGAGTTGATGGATAAACAGATGACATTCGAACAGGCATTGCGCACAAGAGAATTTGAGCCGGATGCACCAAATTATACGCCGCGTATTTCCGGCATTATGCATGTGGATCAGGGAAATTACAGTTACGCTATGTCTATCTTGAAAAGCAACAATGGCAATGGTGCTTCCTGCAATCGTTATACGTTTGCTTATCAGCAGCCGGTAGCAGGGGAAGGCCATTTTATACATACGTATCAGTGCGATGGCGATCCGCTTCCAAGCTTTGAGGGAGAGCCAAAGTTAGTAGCGATTCTGGACGATATGAAAGCATTTACGGATATGCTTTGGAACAGCTTAAATGAGGATAACAAAGTATCGTTGTTTGTTCGTTATATCGACATTGCTACAGGCGAGGCAGAGTCTGTGATCGTTAATAAAAATAAATAAAACTATAATCTTATATTGAAAATGGAGGAATTAGTTCATGAAAGAATTAGAATTAAAATATGGATGTAATCCAAATCAGAAACCATCTAAGATTTATATGCAGGAAGGCGAGTTGCCGATCACGGTATTAAACGGTAAGCCGGGGTATATTAATTTTTTGGATGCGTTCAACGGCTGGCAGCTTGTGCGCGAATTAAAGAAAGCCACGGGACTTCCGGCAGCCACCTCGTTTAAGCATGTTTCACCTGCAGGTGCGGCTGTTGGTCTTCCGCTTAGTGAAGTGGAAGCAAAGATTTACTGGGTGGACGATCTTGGCGAATTGACACCATTAGCGGCAGCTTATGCAAGAGCGCGTGGCGCAGACAGAATGTCTTCTTACGGCGATTTTATTGCGTTATCTGATGTGTGTGATGTGTGTACCGCTAAAATGATAAAGAGAGAGTTCTCAGATGGTATTATTGCACCGGGTTACGAGCCGGAAGCATTGGAATATCTTAAGGGGAAGAAAAAAGGAAATTATGCGATCATTCAGATCGATCCGGAATATGAGCCGGCACCGATCGAGCATAAAGAAGTGTTTGGTGTGACTTTCGAGCAGGGAAGAAATGAGTTGAATATTGATGAGCATTTCTTTGATGATGTTGTAACAGAGAATAAAGACATTCCACAGCAGGCCAAGATCGATATGGCGATCGCAATGATCACGTTGAAATACACACAGTCTAACTCCGTATGTTTTGTGAAGAATGGACAGGCGATCGGTATTGGTGCCGGACAGCAGTCACGTATTCATTGTACCCGTTTGGCAGGCAACAAGGCAGATAACTGGCTTTTGCGTCAGTCTCCACAGGTGCTTTCGCTTCCGTTCAAAGAGGGAATGAAACGTGCGGACCGCGACAATGCGATCGATCTTTACATCGGTGAGGATTATATGGATGTATTGTCAGATGGCGAGTGGGAACGTGTATTTACGGAGAAACCGCCGGTATTTACCAAAGAGGAAAAACAGGCATGGATCTCTCAGGCAACAGATGTTGTTTGTGGTTCAGATGCGTTTTTCCCATTTAGTGACAATGTAGAGAGAGCATTCCGCAGTGGTGTAAAATATATTGCACAGCCGGGTGGATCCATTCGTGACAATGATGTGATCGAAGCATGTAATAAGCATGGCATCGCAATGAGCTTTACAGGTATCCGTCTGTTCCATCATTAATGCGAGTTCGTAAGAAAGGTCGAATGCGGTTGTACGCATCGAAATGGAAAGAAATATGGCAGGATCAACATTTGGAAATTTATTTCGCGTGACGACTTGGGGAGAATCACATGGACGCGGTATTGGTGTGGTTGTAGATGGCTGCCCTGCAGGGCTTCCATTGGATGAGCAGACAGTGCAGCAGTACCTGAACCGACGCAAGCCGGGACAGACAAAGTATTCTACACCTCGTAAAGAAGATGATCTGGTAGAGATTCAGTCAGGTGTCTTTGAGGGGAAAACAACGGGAACGCCGATATCCATGGTGGTATACAATAAAACACAGCGGTCTTCTGATTATTCGGAGATTGCATCCTACTATCGCCCTGGGCACGCAGACTATACGTTTGATCAAAAATATGGATTTCGAGATTATCGCGGTGGTGGCCGTTCCTCCGGTCGGGAGACGATCGGACGTGTTGCCGGAGGTGCTGTGGCATTGGAAGTGCTTCGGGCACTGGGAGTTGAGGTTTATGCGTACAGTAAGGAGATTGCCGGTATTGTGATCGATCCAAAGCGTGCAGACCGCAGCAATATCAGCAAGAGTCCATTGTATATGCCGGATCTGGAAGCGTCTGCACAGGCAGAAGATGCTCTTATGGCATGTATGCATGAGCAGGATTCTGCAGGCGGTGTGATCGAGTGTGTGGTTCATGGAATGCCGGTTGGCGTTGGTGAACCGGTATTTGACAAGCTGGATGCAAAACTTGCGCAGGCAGTTATGTCGATCGGGGCTGTCAAAGGAGTAGAGATCGGTGATGGATTTTTGGCAGCACAAAGCCGCGGCTCACAGTTTAACGACAGTTTTGTTGTGCACAACGGCGCTGTTTGTACTAAGACAAATCATGCCGGCGGAATTTTAGGTGGTATTAGTGATGGCTGTGACATTATTCTCCGTGCGGCAGTAAAGCCGACACCATCCATTGCGTCTGCGCAGGAGACGATCGGTCGTGACGGCGCAGAGAGGGAGATTCATATCAAAGGCCGGCATGATCCGATCATTGTACCTCGTGCCGTAGTAGTGGTAGAATCTATGACGGCGATCACCTTGTTAGACTTGCTGATGATGTCGCTGACTTCTCGTCTTGACCGGATGCAGCATTATTTTGGGATTGACCCGGAATAGGATACGACAAGATCGTGGCAGATTGTGTCTTTGTTCCGTAATTTGCATAGAATATGTTAGGGATACCTTAACAATCCTAAAAATACGATATTTTGTATGTTTGTATGTGCGATGAAGCTGCAGACGTACTTTGGAGGATATTTATGCGATACTATCATTACGGAACTAAGCGGCATGAGAACCTACTGAAAGGAAGCGGAATGCCGCTGTCGGAACAGGCAGATGCTTTTTGCAGAGGCGACCGGGATCTGATCATTGAAGACGATACAATTTATGAGATTGACAGAGAATGTCTTGGTTGTCGTCAGGAAAGGGTCAGAGCAGGTAAACGGGTCTGAGTTATATAATGAAACAGGACAGTTTTCTATAATGGGAACAGAGTGTGCTTTGCGCACTTTGTACGTCACCGCAAAAAAGGCTGACATTGGATGAATGTCAGCCTTCTTTCAAGCTGGTTGGTAAAGTCTGAGAGACAGCCCTAAGCTGCAATTGTCAGACTTAAATGTTCAGCCCTCACCTGCATTACAAAGCATAGACTTTGTAATGGTTATCGGAGAGTGGAAGGGTTTTGTGATGCAGTGCTTTAGAAACCGCATCCGCAGCAGCAAAGAATAAGTATGATCCAGATGATGGAGCTGCAGCCGCTGTCTCCACAACCGCCGCCGAAACCACCAAATCCGTTGCCGTTACCACAGCAGCAGCACAGGAGCAAAAGGATAATGATCCAACTGCATCCGTTGTCATTTGAAGCGCATCCACAGTTTGTAGCTGCTAAATCACTCATAAGTCCTCCAATCTGTCGGAAGTGTTCCGACAGTAAAATATATTTACAGTGTTATCCTATGCGGAGGTGCTTGGACAGTTTCCAAAAATATAAAAAAGATTTTGTAGCTGTGCGTGAGACGTGCAGATACATAGAAAGGCATGGGTGTTTATGATGTCAGATCGAAACGTAACAAAATATTGCAAGCGGTTTCTTGCACTGTGTATTGTGACAGGATTATTGTTCACAACGACAGGATGTAGTGTGTTTGGACCAAAGCAAAAGCCGTACAAAACCTATAAGCCGTCGGTGTCAGAAACGCCGGTGGCATCCGAACAGCCCGTTGTTAATTTATCGGAAGAACAAGCAGGAGAGTTTGCCAGACGTTATCTTGCGAAGATGACGACCGAACAAAAGGTGGCACAGCTTTTCGTAGTTAAGTTAGAGGAACTGGATGGCTCACAGGGAGGATACTATGAATTTCGTAAATGCACAAAAGGGATGAAGACAACTTTAAGTCAGATCCCGGTAGGTGGTGTTGTGTTATTTTCGAGAAATATTTCTACTCGGAAGAAGACATCAAAACTCATCCAGAGATTACAAGTCAACAGCCAGACACCGTTGTTTGTCACTGTAGATGAGGAAGGAGGCAGTGTTGCGCGTATTGCTTCTAACAAGAAAATGAAAACGACAAAATTCCCGACGGCAGAAAGCATTGGCAAGACGAAAGACGGGGAATACGTTTATAATATGGGAAGGACGATTGCCAGAGAGATACGGGCACTTGGATTCAATGTGAATTTTGCGCCGGTTGCAGATGTTAAAACGAGTGATCTGAATACGGAAATCGGAGAACGTTCCTTCGGATCTGATCCCGGTAAAGTATCTGATATGGTAGCCGCTTTCGTACAAGGCAGTCAGGAGCGCGGGGTATGTGCAACGTTAAAACATTTTCCGGGACAGGGATCTTCCGATGGAGATACGCATCAGGGAAGTGTTGACATAGACAGCAGCATTTCCAAACTGCGTGATCTGGACTTCGTGCCGTTTAAGGCAGGAATTGATGCGGGGGCAGAGTTTGTTATGGTGTCCCATATATCGGTCAGTCGTGTTACGGAGACGAAAGAGCCGGCTAGTATGTCGGAATTGATCATGAAGACGATCTTACGTGAAGAGCTTGGCTTTTCGGGGATCGTGATCACAGATGCTTTTGATATGGCTTCGATCACGGATAATTATACACCGGGTGAAGCTGCACTCCAATCTTTTATGGCTGGAGCAGATATTATTTTGATGCCGAGCGATCTGACACAGGCCTATCAGGCAATATTGAATGCGGTAAACAGCAAAAAAATTACGCAGAGCCGCTTAGATGAGTCGGTGATCCGTATTTTGACAACAAAATTTAAGCACGGTATTTTGACGCAAGAGGATCTGACGGTCTGGGAACAGCCGACCGCAACACCGAGTGTTACACCGGCAGTTACTGTATCGCCAAAGGCAAAAAAAGGAAAAAAGAATAGGGAATCCGCAAAAACAATAAAAAAATCGACAAAAAATAAGTCGAAAAAGTAGTTGTCCCCTTGCTAGATTTTCAGAAACAGTTATAATGTTATTGGTGAAAGTATTCCATCCAAAAGAGGATAGACAGCATGAAGGAGAACAAAATGATGTGTGACAGACAGAAAGAATGCCTCGCATGCACCAACAGATCGTGTATGATGGCTGGCATTGAAGATCCGAAATTAGGAGAAGAATGTGGCGTATTTGGAATGTATGACATGGATGGCGGCGATGTTGCTTCGTCCATTTATTATGGTCTGTTTTCGCTGCAGCACCGAGGACAGGAAAGCTGTGGTATCGCAGTGAGCCGTACAGACGGTGAGAAACGAAATTCCCAGATGATCAAGGGAATGGGACTTGTCAACGAAGTATTTGATGCAGAGAAGTTAGAACAGCTTCATGGTGATATTGGCGTAGGGCATGTGCGTTATTCAACGGCTGGAGCCAGTATCCCGGAGAATACGCAGCCGTTGGTATTGAATTATATCAAAGGCACTCTGATGGTTGCACACAATGGTAATCTCGTTAATGCAGTTGATCTGCGCAGAGAGTTGGAATTGATGGGAGCGATTTTTCATACCAGCATTGATTCTGAGGTGATCGCCTATTTGATCGCCCGTGAGAGATTACATGTTGGAACTGTGGAAGATGCGGTGAAGTTAGCGATGCAGAAGATCCGGGGTGCGTACTCGCTGGTGGTTGCCAGTCCGCGCAAAATGATCGGTGCGAGAGATCCGTTTGGATTCCACCCACTTTGCATTGGTAAGCGGGATAATGCATACTTTTTCTCATCTGAAAGCTGTGCTTTGGACACAGTTGGTGCAGAATTTGTACGAGATGTTGCACCGGGAGAGATCGTTACGATCACGCCGCAGGGAATACAGTCAGATCGCAGTATGGCTTCTGACAAATGCGCAAGATGTATTTTTGAATATATTTACTTTGCCAGACCGGATAGTTATATCGATGGGATATGTGTGCATTCCTCTCGATTGACAGCAGGAAAGATCCTGGCGCAGGAGCATCCGGTGGATGCGGATATTGTCGTAGGCGTTCCGGAGTCCGGTAATGCAGCAGCGATGGGATATTCCATGGAGTCGGGGATCCCATATGGAACCGCATTTGTTAAGAACAGTTATGTGGGACGAACCTTTATTAAGCCGAAACAGTCAGCCAGAGAGAGCAGTGTTATGGTGAAGCTAAATGCACTGCGCGAGGTAGTAAATGGCAAACGCGTAATTATGATCGATGATTCGATCGTGCGAGGTACAACGAGTGCACGTATTGTAAAGATGATCCGCGATGCAGGTGCGAAAGAAGTGCATGTCCGCATCAGTTCACCGCCATTTATGTATCCATGCTATTTTGGCACGGATGTTCCATCCAGTGACCAGCTGATCGCATATAATCATTCTGTAGAGGAAATCTGCGAGATGATCGGTGCAGATTCTTTGGGGTATTTGGATAAAGAACGTTTGGCAGAATTGATCGACGGCGATGAGGGATACTGCCATGCATGTTTTACCGGTCAGTATCCAATGGAACCACCAAAAGAGGATATTCGTGGTGAATATGACCACTAAAATAAATTATCAACGAAAAGAGGAGAATTATGAGCACAGATAAGTACACAAGCCCATTGTCAGAGCGTTATGCAAGTAAGGAGATGCAGTATATCTTTTCTCCGGACAAAAAGTTTAAAACTTGGAGAAAATTATGGATTGCATTAGCAGAAGCAGAAAACGAGCTTGGACTCAAAAACGAGCAGGGCGGTCCGGCGGTGACGACGGAACAGATCGAGGAATTAAAGGCACATGCAGAGGATATTAACTATGATGTTGCCAAAGAAAGAGAAAAGCTGGTTCGTCATGATGTTATGAGTCATGTCTATGCCTATGGACAGCAGTGTCCGAAAGCAGCAGGAATTATTCATTTGGGAGCAACTTCCTGCTATGTAGGAGACAATACGGACGTTATTATTATGACAGAGGCGTTACAGCTTGTGAAAAATAAATTAGTCAATGTTATTGATGAGCTGGCAAAGTTCGCTATGAAGTATAAAGATCTTCCGACGCTTGCTTTTACCCATTTTCAGCCGGCACAGCCGACAACAGTTGGTAAACGTGCAACCTTGTGGCTTCAGGAATTTATGATGGATCTGGAAGATGTGGATTATGTACTGTCTACGATGAAATTGCTTGGTTCCAAGGGAACGACAGGTACACAGGCAAGTTTTATGGAGTTGTTTGACGGCGATGAGGAGAAAGTAAAGAAATTGGATCATTTGATCGCAGAGAAGATGGGATTTAAGTCCTGCTTCCCGGTATCCGGCCAAACATATTCCCGTAAGTTAGATACACGTGTGGCAAATGTTTTGGCAGGAATCGCTGCAAGTGCACACAAGTTCTCCAATGACATTCGTTTGTTACAGCATTTAAAGGAGATTGAGGAGCCGTTTGAGAAGAATCAGATCGGATCTTCTGCTATGGCCTACAAGAGAAATCCAATGAGAAGTGAGCGCATTGCTTCTTTGTCACGTTATGTGATGGCAGATGTTACGAATACCATGTTTACATCAGCCTGCCAGTGGTTTGAGCGTACTTTGGATGATTCTGCAAATAAGAGAATTAGTATTCCGGAGGGATTTTTGGCAACAGATGGTATTTTGGATCTGCTTTTGAATGTCGTAGATGGATTGGTCGTATACGATAAGGTTATTGAGAGAAGACTGATGTCAGAACTTCCATTTATGGCTACTGAGAATATTATGATGGATGCAGTGAAGGCGGGTGGCAATCGCCAGGAGCTTCATGAGAAGATCCGTACGCTTTCCATGGAAGCAGGGCGTAATGTGAAGGAACTTGGTAAGGAGAATAATCTGTTAGAGCTGATCGCAGCAGATGAAGAGTTCCCAATGGGTATCGATGAGCTCAAAGAGGCTATGAAACCGGAGAAATATGTAGGTCGTTCGGTTTCCCAGGTGAAGGAGTTTATCGAAGAGGTTGTACAGCCTGTTCTTGATGCCAATAAGGACATTCTTGGCATGAAGGCAGAAATTAATGTATAAAGCAGCAAAGGCAAGGAGGAAAACAAATGGTAACAGCGATTGTAGGTGCAAACTGGGGTGACGAAGGAAAAGGAAAGATTACCGATATGTTGGGAGAGGAGTCCGATATTATCGTGCGCTTCCAAGGCGGTAGTAATGCAGGCCATACGATTATCAATGATTATGGTAAATTTGCATTGCACTTATTACCATCGGGTGTTTTTTATGATCACACGACAAGTATTATTGGTAATGGTGTTGCACTTAATATTCCCTATCTTTTCAATGAGATCAATGAGATTGTGAAGCGTGGTGTACCAAAGCCAAAGATTTTAGTATCAGATCGTGCACAGATCTTAATGCCATATCACATTGCCTTTGATCAGTATGAAGAGGAACGTCTTGGAAAGGCTTCCTTTGGCTCTACCAAATCAGGTATTGCTCCGTTCTATTCTGATAAATATGCAAAGATCGGCATTCAGGTATCTGAGCTGTTTGCCGATGATGAGGTTTTGAGAGATAAAGTAAATCGAATCTGCGAGCAGAAGAACGTCATTTTGAAGTATTTGTATAATAAGCCGGAACTCAAGCCGGACGAGCTTATAGCTACACTGCATGAGTATCGTGATATGATAGCTCCGTATGTATGCAATGTATCAGCATATTTAAGGGAAGCGATCAAAGAGGGCAAGAATATCCTGTTAGAGGGGCAGCTTGGTTCTTTGAAAGATCCGGATCACGGTATTTATCCAATGGTTACTTCTTCTTCTACATTGGCAGCTTATGGTGCGATCGGCGCAGGTATTCCGCCATATGAGATCAAGCGTATTGTCACGGTTGTAAAAGCATACTCCAGCGCAGTTGGCGCCGGCGAGTTTGTCAGCGAGATTTTAGACGAAGAGGAAGCTTCCAAGCTTCGTAATCACGGTGGTGATGGCGGAGAATATGGTGCTACGACAGGAAGACCACGCCGTATGGGCTGGTTTGATGCAGTAGCAAGCCGTTATGGCTGCCAGATTCAGGGTGCTACCGATGTGGTATTAACGGTGTTAGACTGCTTAGGATACCTTAAAGAGATTCCGGTATGTGTTGGCTATGAGATCGATGGGGAAGTAGTCAAAGAGTTCCCTGTTACGACTAAGCTTGCGAAAGCAAAACCAGTGTATGAAGTGCTTCCGGGATGGGCATGTGATATCTCCGGCATCAAAGAGTATGATAAGCTTCCGGAAAATTGCAGAAAATATATTGAGTTTATTGAAAAAGAACTTGGTGTACCGATCACAATGGTATCTAACGGACCAAAGCGTACCGATATTATTTACCGCAACAAGTAAAATATTTACCGTAAAGGGCATAGGGAGGGGCAAAACGAATGTTTTGCCCTTCCGACTATAAGCAGGTGAAGAGGAAACAGGATTCATGAATTATAGTGAGCAGGAGTTGACAAAAAAACAGAATATGCTGTTAGATACCCGGATCAAATGGAAAAATCGGCTCCGGGTTAGTTCACGTATAGCGGTAATTGTATTGTTGATCGCATTTCTTTTACTACAGTTTTTTTGTGTGGCGGGTGTGATTAAGGGCGTATCGGACAGTGCACCGAGTCTGAGTAAACTCGATCTGTTGGCAAAAGGAACGGGAGCGGTGATCTATGATGAGAGTGGCAATGAGCTGCAGACGTTAAGCACGTCTAGTGAGCGGAAAGAGTATGTAAAACTTGATAAAATACCGGCTTGCGTGCAATATGCATTTGTTGCAGCGGTAGACAGCCGTTTTTATGAGCATAAGGGTGTGGATCTGTCAGCAATCTTTCAGGAATTTGTCGATGATCTTTCTGAAAAAGATCAGGTAAAAAGCACAAGTACGATCACGCAGCAGCTTCTTCGAAATCAAGTGATCTGGAAAGGAAATGGCAGCTCTGTATACGAAAAGTTTACGAGAAAAATTCAGGAGCAGTATTTGGCAGTGCAGCTTGAGCAAAAGCTGGATAAAGAACAGATATTAGAATACTATTTAAATACAATTAATTTGGGACAAAACGCAATTGGAGTGCAAAATGCTTCCATGCGATATTTTAATAAAGATATTTCGCAGCTTTCAATATCGGAGGCGGCAGTTTTGGCAGGAACACAGCAGAATCCAACAGATGATAATCCGATCACCAATCCGGAAAATAATAGCGAACAGCGCAAAAAAGTGTTAAAGGCGATGTTGGATCAAAATTATATTTCAGAAGAGGATTATGAAGATGCATTAGGAGATGATGTATATACCCGTGTGCAGACAACAAACCAAAAGAAAAGCAATGACAGCGAGAGTGGTAATTCCTATTATGTAGATGCGGTCATTGACAATGTTTTTGAGGATCTGAAAGAAAAATTAGGATATACGGAAACGCAGGCATACAATGCGTTATATCGCGATGGTTTGCGTATATATTCTTGCCAGGAAGAAGAGTTGCAGTCAATCTGTGATAAAGTGATTGGCAATGATGCTAATTACCCAACCGGAACGCCGTCATATCTGACATATCATTTGGCGGTCGAGGGACCGGACGGAACCGTGACAGAGTATACCGAGCTGGATCTGCAACAGTTTTATGAACAGTCCGGTAAAGAAATTACATTATATTTTGATAATGAACAAAAAGCAAAGCATATGATTGCAAAATTCCGTAAGGCAATGACGCTTGGCGGGGCCAAAACAAAAGAAGAGACAATCCGTCTGGTAAAACAGCCGCAAGCATCCTTTGTGCTTATGGAACAGGGAACCGGCAAAGTTCGTGCTATTGTGGGTGGGCGTGGAGGAAAGACTTCCTCACGCACGTTGAATAGAGCTACTTCTTCCGTGCGCCAGCCGGGAACCGTACTTAGTACTTTGGCATCCTATCTTCCGGCACTTGACACGTGTGGAATGACACTTGGTACTGTGGTGGAGGATGCACCGTATCGTTATACGGATACAGATCATATGGTGCAAAATACGGCAAAGGAATATGGGGGATTGACGACGATACGGGATGGACTGGCAAATTCTGTGAACACTGTGACAGCGCGTATTTTTGAGAAAGTCACGGCTGAAACGGGATTTGATTATCTGAAGCAAATGCACTTTTCTACGTTAGTTGATGCCCGCAAAGATGATAGCGGAGTAACAAGCACAGATATTAAGTTGTCTGCCGGATTGGGAGAACTGACGGATGGAGTTACCAATCTGGAATTGACAGCAGCGTATGCAAGCATTGCAGACGGCGGAGTGTATCATGAACCGATCTTTTATACCAAAGTGGTGGATGAGGATGGTAATGTATTATTGAGCAATGATTCTTCACAGACAAGAGTGATGAAGGCTTCGACTTCGTGGTTGTTAACGGATGTGCTGCAGGAAACCCTAGAGAGTGGGGATGGCAAACAGGCGGCTTTAGATGATCAAAAGATGGCGGTGGCAGGCAAGAATGGTGCTTCGAAAGGAAATTATGATTTTTGGTTCGAGGGATTTACGCCATATTATACAGCTGGAATCTGGACCGGTTATGATGGAACTGCCAAACAGGATAATACGTACTATTACCAGAAGATATGGAAAAAGATCATGACCCGGGTACACAAAGCTAAAGTGTGTGAGGCAAAGAAGTTTGCTAAACCGGATGATATTATTTCCGTAAAGATATGTACAAAATGTGGCAATCTGGCAGTTCCCGGATTATGTGAGAATGCTCTAGGCGGTTCGACCGTACGCAAAGAGTATTTTGCCAAGGGAACACAGCCTTTACAGAATTGTTCTTGTCATGTGAAGTACAAGATATGTAAGAAGTCTGGAAAGGCAGCTGCAGCCGGCTGCCCGGATAAAGATTGCGAATATAAGGTATACCTCAAGAAAGAAGATGATCTGGGAACGAAAGATGCGCCGTATCTTGTTCCAAAGACGATAGGGGATACTTGTAAGCTGCATGCAGAGAAAGAAAAGCAATGATAGTAGCATGGAGGAATGGAATGCATCGTTTTTTAAGAGCAATCGGTTTTAGCAAACAATATAGCAAACAAGAGATCGATCAGTTGCTTGGGTATGTGATGAATGAGCCGGATTATCGTACAATAATAAAGAGTGGAAAAGCTAAATATGTGGAAATTAGAAGACAAACGGGTAAAAAGACAGGCATCGTAATCTGTGGCGAATATGATCAGGTAGGTTTTTTTCATGTAAAGCACTATTTTCCATACGTTTTTAGTGATGTTTTTACAGCCTTGGAGGATGTTGTCGTAAACAAACGTGTAGATACGGATGCATATACCGGCATGTGTGATGATGTTCGTATTGGTATATCATTGATCTTTTACTTGCAAAATGCTGCAGATTATCTGCGATTAGGTTGTGAAGACAACACTCCGCACCGAGCTAAGATTTCCTTTTCGGGTTTGTCATTAGGCGGCAAGATTATATTAGGTGTGTATCGATCGAATACTTCTCAAATACAGAAAATGTGTGAAGGACATGAGAAACAGGAACTGATCAAGCAGGCAAAAGAAGGAGATCAAGATGCCATTGACAGTTTAACCTTAGATGAGATGGATCTGAGTTCGCAGATACGTCGACGCATAAAAACTGAAGATTTGTACAGCATTGTAGAGACAACATTTGTGCCTTACGGCTCAGAATCGGACAATTATATGGTGATCGGTACGATCATCAATTGGACCAGCGTATCCAATCAATACACCGGGGAGCAAATTGTGCTTTTACAGATCAATTGTAATGATCTGCTGATCACGATCAGTATTCACAGGGACGATCTATTGGGAGAACCGATTCTTGGTGCCAGATTCAAAGGGATTGTCTGGATGCAGGGAAATGCAGATTATGACAGTCTGGATGAGTTATAGACAATTGTAAAGGAAATATTGTATTTCCAACGGAAATTCGATATGCTATAATGGACAAATAGGATTGTGAAACAAGTAAATGAGAAAGGCATGGAAATAACATGGGAAAGATTGCAGTAATAACGGATAGCAATAGCGGAATCACGCAAAAGCAGGCAGAACAGTATGGGGTTGTTGTTGTGCCAATGCCGTTTTTGATAGCCGGAGAAACGTATTTTGAAGATGTTACGTTGACACATGATGCATTTTTTGCAAGATTGCAGGAAGATGTTGAAATTTCAACATCGCAGCCCTCTCCCGAAACCGTGATGGAAATTTGGGATAAAGCACTTGAAACATCAGAGGAGGTAGTATATATTCCGATGTCCAGTGGATTGTCCGGCTCCTGTCAGACAGCGATCATGCTTGCAGATGATTATGATGGAAAGGTACAGGTTGTTAATAATCAGCGCATTTCGGTAACGCAGAAGCAGTCTGTATTAGATGCACTCGCTTTGGTGGGCCAGGGGTGGAGTGCAAAGCAGATCAAAGAAAAGTTAGAAGAAGAAAAGTTAGAATCCAGCATTTATATTATGTTAGATACCTTAAAATATCTAAAAAAAGGTGGACGTATCACCCCGGCAGTGGCAGCATTAGGAACAGCACTGCGCTTAAAGCCGGTTCTTCAGATACAGGGAGAGAGGTTAGATGCCTTTACGGTCGCAAAGACCAGTAAGCGCGGCATTTCCAAAATGTTAGATGCAATGCAGGATGATATCGAGAAACGTTTTGGTGGTATCGAAAATGTCCATATGGAGGTTGCACATACATGCAATGAAGAGGCAGCGGCACAGTTTTGTGATCTGATCATGGAACGTTTTGGTGACGTAGGCGAGATCATGACAGATCCATTGTCACTTAGTGTATCGTGTCACATTGGTCCAAAGGCATTAGCGATCGCCTGCACGAAAAAGTTATCAGTATAAACAAACATATAAGGGCTGTTATGCGTTACACGTGTGACAGCTTTTGCACTTTTACATTGGAATAGGAGGACAGGAATGAACTACATACAGCAATTAGGACAAAATGCAGCGAGAGCCAAAAAGCAGATTGCCGGCTGCCCGACAGGGGAAAAGAATCGTATTTTAACAGAGATTGCAGCAATTTTACGTGCCAATGCATCAGAAATTCTGAAGGCAAATGAACAGGACATTGCACAGGCAAAGAGCAATGGAATATCGGATACGATGATTGACAGATTGCGTTTGACGATGGAGCGTATCGATGGTATTGCCGATGCATGCCTTAAATTGACTGATTTAGAAGATCCGGTAGGTGAGGTTATCGAAGGATCAACCAGACCAAACGGCATGAAGATCACTAAAATCAGAGTACCGATGGGTGTTATTGGTATTATATTTGAGTCCAGACCAGATGTTACGGTAGATGCTGCTGCCTTATGTATTAAAAGTGGTAATGCAGCTATTCTGCGAGGAGGCAAGGAAGCATTTCATTCCAATTGCAAGTTAATGGAACTGATGCGCGAGGCTGTAGCTAAATGCGGCTACGACAAAGACATGATCCAATTAGTGGAAGATACATCTAGAGAAGTATCTACGCAAATGATGCGTGCTAATGACAGCATTGATGTGCTGATTCCACGTGGAGGTGCCGGGCTGATCCAGGCAGTTGTACAGAACGCAACGGTTCCCGTGATCGAGACGGGAACAGGCAACTGTCATATATATGTTGACGAGACGGCAGATCTTGCAATGGCAGTGCAGATCACTGACAATGGCAAGACACAGCGCCCAAGCGTATGTAACGCATTAGAAACCTGTTTGGTGCATGAGGCAGTAGCAGAGCAGTTTTTGCCGATGCTGCAGCAAAAGCTGGAAGAGCATCAGGTGGAGATCCGCGGCTGTGAGAGAACAAGACAGATTTTGGGAGACAGTGTTATCCCGGCAACCGAAGAGGATTATGCAACGGAATTTTTGGATTATATTATTTCCATCCGCGTTGTAAGTTCTGTGGATGAGGCAATACAACATATTTCCAAATATTCTACAGGTCATTCGGAGTGTATTATCACGGAAAGCTATCGTAATGCGGAAAAATTCCAAAAGGAAGTGGATTCTGCATGTGTATATGTCAATTGCTCGACAAGATTTACCGATGGTGGAGAATTTGGTTTGGGTGCAGAAATTGGAATCTCGACGCAGAAACTGCATGCGAGAGGACCAATGGGACTGCGGGAAATGACAACAATGAAGTATCTGATCTGTGGAGATGGACAGATTCGATAATGGAGACGTCATACAAAAAGGAGAGACAGCGATGGGATTACAGACAACAATGTATGGTGATCGTCTGCAGATCGTACTGCTTGGCAAGACGAATGCAGGAAAATCAAGTTTGATCAATGAAATTACAGGACAGCCGCTTGCTATCGTTTCTGATACGAAGGGAACGACAACGGATCCGGTGTCGAAGGCGATGGAAATTTTGCCGGTGGGGCCGTGTCTTCTGACCGACACACCGGGACTTGATGATGAAGGTGAGCTCGGAAGAAAACGTGTGGAGAAGACCAAGGAAGTGTTGCGGCGTGCAGACGTTGCAGTGCTTGTAGTAAATATTGCACAACTGGCAGAGGAGAAAGAATTTTCCGGGCAGCTGCCACGGTTAGAGCAGGATATGCTCACTTGGTTGGAAGAACGTAAGGTGCCGGCAATTATTGTGCTGCATCAGGCAGATCAATTACCTGTACAGGAAGCAGAGCAGATCAGACATCAGACACAGGGAAAATATCCCGGTCATGCTGTTGTATTGACAAGTGTGGTAAAGAAGCAGGGAATCGAAGAGTTGAAAGATCAATTGGTCGCTGCAGCTCCACAGAAAGACGATGAACTGCATATCGTCAGCGACTTGGTACAGACCGGTGATATGGTGGTATTAGTCGTGCCGATTGATTCTGCGGCACCGAAGGGACGTCTGATCATGCCGCAGCAGCAGACAATACGTGATCTTTTGGATCACCATGCCATTCCGATCGTTACGCAGGTGGAAGAACTTGCCGGTGTGTTGTCTGCGTTAGCAGATAAAGTAAAGCTGGTGATCACAGATTCACAGGCTTTTAAGGAAGTGAATCAGATCGTACCGGCTGATATACCGTTGACATCTTTCTCAATTTTGTTTGCCAGACACAAGGGGAATCTGCAGCAGCTGATGGAGGGCGTCCGGATGGTAGAACAGTTACGGGATGGCGATAAAGTGTTAATTGCGGAAGGGTGCACGCATAGACGTCAGTGCGATGATATTGGTACGGTCAAAATACCGAATTGGTTGAGAACACATACAGGGTGTAAGCTTGATATTGAGACTTGCAGTGGCAGCAGCTTTCCGGCGGACTTATCTTCATATGCCATGGTGATCCATTGCGGAGGCTGTACGCTTCATGAAAAAGAGATGAAACATCGTATTTTTATGGCAAAGGAACAAAAGGTGCCGATTGTAAACTATGGAATATTTATTGCTTATATTAACGGCATTGTGCAGCGTTCCACAGAGCTTTTTCGTGATAAGTAAGGTGAGGATCCTTCCTAAAAAGTGGGTTATAAGGTTATCAATGATAAAGTGAGGGATATATGCAAAAAAAGACAAAATTAATCGGAAACATTATATTTATGCTGTTGTTGCTGGGAGCAACCATGTATTTGCTGTTAAAAGATCAGGATCTTCCGGAGATCCGACGACTGCTGCAGGGGGCATCGGGAAGCATGATATTATTTGCTGTGTTGTGTGCGGTCATGTATTTGATCTTGGAATCCACGTCCTTGATCGTTATATTGCGCTCGCTTGGAGAGCGTATGCATTTTTTTCCGTCGCTGCGGTATTCTTTTATCGGCTTTTTGTTTAATGCATTGACACCGTCAGCCAGCGGTGGGCAGCCCATGATGGTATTGTATATGAAAGCTGACGGCATCAATATGGGTGCATCTTCGGTGGCAATGTTATTTTGGACGATTATTTATAAGATCGCATTGGTGATCGTGGAAGCGATCGTGGTGCTGTTTTACCATCCGTTTATGGTAAAGACACTGGGACATTATCAATGGTTGTTCTGGGTTGGGATGGCAGTCAATGTTGTTTCGATCGTATTGTATGGAATTATTGTATTTTCCAAAAATGGGGCACGCTATATTGTTCGGTTTGCAACGTGGCTGCTTCATAAAGTGCGTTTGGTAAAACGCAGAGAACGCTTGGAAAAGAAATTGGATCATATGCTGGAAGCCTATGAAGAGGGCGCCCTATATATGCGTACTCATTGGGGAACTGCCGGGATCGTGTTAGTGATCACATTAGCACAGCGTCTGGTCTACTTTTTGGTCACATGGTTTATTTATCTGGCACTTGGACTATCCGGAAGCACGGTGATCGAAGTGATCATTCTGCAGAGTTTTATCTCTGTGTGTATTGATATTCTGCCGGTTCCGGGTGGCGTTGGAGCGAATGAGGGATTTAGCGTGGTGATGTTTCGAACGATCATGCAGAATCAATACGTTTATCCGGCAATGCTATTAAGCCGTGGCGTCAGTTTTTATGCATTGGTGATCATTAGTGCCCTGATCACGATCGGTACGCAGATTTCCTTGGTATACCGGAGTCACAAGCAAAAGTAGGCACGTGGGATCATTGTTGTTACGATGGAGGAACGAATGGACATTTCAGCAAATCGGATTGGATGTGTTGTGCTCGAAGGTGGCACGGATGAGATCATTGAAAAAAAATCGAGATTTATTGCACAGGTATTTCCCGTTCAGACAGAACAGGAGGCGATGCAGATCATTGAGCAGACCAAAAAGAAATATTGGGATGCCAGACATAATTGCTATGCTTTCATACTTGGCGAACATGGGGAAGTCAGCCGTTGTACAGATGATGGCGAACCGTCAGGAACTGCGGGCAGACCTATTTTGGAAGTGTTACATGGAGCGGGCGTGCATGATATTTTAGTGATCGTGACACGCTATTTTGGCGGTACGCTGCTCGGTACCGGTGGACTGGTGCGTGCCTATTCACAGGCGGCGCAGGCGGGGCTTGCGGCGAGTACGATCATAGATAAACTGATGGGATATCGGTTGGAGATCCGCACAGATTATAATGGGATTGGGAAATTACAGTATATTTTTGGGCAGATGGGATTACCGCTGATGGATACGGTTTATGCGGAAGATGTAGTTGTAACAGTTGCTGTGCCGGATAGTGACAAAGACAGTTTGATCAATAAAGTGACAGAAGCGACTGCCGGGCAGGCACAGATCAGCGGACAAGAAGAACATATTTATTTTGGCGTGCGTGACGGCGAGGTGCTGCTATTTGATTAGAATGTGATAGATAGCCTTTGATAGGAATTATATTTCTGTCCGATCAGGGCAGGAATGGTTTCGGGATAGCAATATCGTTATGTAGGCGCTTGGAGGAAGAACATGGATTTATTTGAATATATGAGAGAACAGACAAAGGAACAGGAATCCCCACTTGCCTCTCGTCTTCGTCCAACGACTTTGGAGGAAGTTGTCGGACAGGAGCATATTATCGGTAAGGGAAAGCTGTTATATCGTGCGATCAAGGCAGACAAACTGAGTTCTATTATATTTTATGGACCGCCGGGTACCGGGAAGACAACACTTGCCAAGGTGATCGCCAATACGACGAGTGCAGAATTTTTGCAGATCAATGCAACATCCGCAGGCAAAAAAGATATGGAACAAGTTGTAAAACAGGCACAGGATAATGCAGGAATGTATCAAAAGCGCACGATTTTGTTTGTAGACGAGATTCATCGTTTTAATAAGAGTCAGCAGGACTATCTGCTCCCTTTTGTGGAGGATGGAACGATCATCTTGATCGGAGCTACGACAGAAAATCCATATTTCGAAGTAAACGGCGCTTTGCTGTCGCGGTCGATCATTTTTGAGCTGCATTCGCTGCAGACGGATGACATAAAGCGGCTTTTACGGCGTGCGGTAGAGGATACAGAGCGTGGTATGGGCAGTTATAAGGTGCGATTGACAGAAGATGCACTGGACTTTTTGGCAGATATGGCAGATGGAGATGCCAGAGCTGCACTGAATGCGATAGAGCTGGCTGTGTTGACAACAGAGCGTGGAGAAGACGGCCTTATTACGATCACACTTGACGTGGCGCAGGAATGTATTCAGAAGCGTGCGGTGCGATATGATAAATCCGGTGATAACCATTATGATACGATCTCAGCGTTTATTAAAAGTATGCGTGGTTCTGATCCGGATGCGGCGGTTTATTATCTCGCAAGAATGTTAAATGCAGGGGAAGATATCAAATTTATTGCCCGACGCATTATGATCTGTGCAGCAGAAGATGTTTCTAATGCCGATCCCATGGCTTTGGTAGTTGCTGTAAGTGCTTCGCAGGCGGTAGAACGGATCGGAATGCCGGAGGCACAGATCATTTTAGCGCAGGCAGCGACATATGTAGCAAGTGCGCCAAAGAGCAATTCTGCAGTAACGGCGATCAGTGAGGCAATGGATTGTGTTCAGCATACGAAAGTTTCCGGAATCCCACCCTATTTGCAGGATGCACATTATGGCGGTGCCGGTAAATTAGGACACGGAATCGGATATCAGTATGCACATGATTATCCAAAACATTATGCAAAACAGCAGTATTTGCCGGATGAGATAGCGGATCGAACCTTTTACCATCCGGTCGATCACGGGTATGAGCTCAAGATTCGGCAGTATTTTGCATGGATTCATGGAGAGGAGACCAAAGAATGAAACGTGAAAAGGTATTTCGAACAATAAAAAGAGTAATGGCGATCCTTGGAATTATATTGATCGTGCTTATGTATGCGGCGACATTTATTGCGGCTGTCTTTGTGAAAAAATATACAGTTCGTTTGTTTTTGGCAAGCATGATCATGACGATGGTCGTGCCGCTGCTTCTGTATGCATATCAGATGACAATGAAAATTTTTCTGCATTTGAACGATCCGGATCCGGAACTGCCGGCGGACAATCAAAAGGGATTTGCAGAGGCAGCAGATATAAATCATTCTCATTCTTCACAGTCAAAATAATAACGATTTCTGACGATATTATGACAATGGTCCTGAATGCGTTCTTTTTGGCGGCAAATTGTGTTATTATAATAGCTGCGCATAATTTTAGCGCACAATGAAGTTTCGAAGAATCACCGAAGCTGATAGAGGAAGGAATAAGACAATGAGCAATCGACCTGTAAGGACTGCTTCCGACCGTAAAAAGATTAGAAGAGAACGTTATGACAAAAGTATCGGGAAATGGATTCCGCGATATGCGATATTTAGCGTTATTTTTTGTTTTGTGTTTAATTCACTGATCTATTCCGGAACGCAGTTTTTGATGCGCAATGCAAAACATTATGATCTGACATTATGGATTGATAGGCAGATTCCATATGAACCGGACTGGATCTGGATCTATTTGGGGTGCTTTGCATTTTGGGCGATCAATTACGTATTGATCACCGGTCTTGGCAAAGAGGAGTGGTATCGCTTTGCAGTGGGAGATTATCTGTCGCGTATTATTTGCGGTGTTTTTTTCGTTATTTTACCGACAACGAATATCAGGCCTTCTGAGGTTGGAACCGGACTAAGCGGTGTCCTTATGTCGTTTATGCAGGGAATTGATGCGCCGACGAACCTTTTTCCATCAATTCATTGTCTTGTAAGTTGGTTTTGCTTTGCGGCAATTCGCGGTAATGATAAGATTCCAAAATGGTATCGCATGCTTTCCGGGGTATTTGCAGTGCTTGTCTGTGCATCCACACAGTTTACCAAACAACATTATCTGATCGATGTGTTGGGGGCAGTGGTGATCAGTGAAGGTTGTTTGTATTTTGGAAGACACACGGAATGTTATCAATTGGTTCAGCATATTTTTGAACGCCTGGATCATAAAATATTTGGAGAAAGCGAGGTGATCACCGAAGATGACAGCTCTAAAAATTAATAAAAAGGTGGTCTTAGAAGCTGTGTTTCTGATCGGGATCATTGCACTTACGTTATATTCTATCTTTCATGAGCAAGACCCGGCTGCGATATGGGCTTGCCTTAGAGGGGCAGACATACGTTACCTGATCGGCAGTATCTTTTTAGTGCTGGCGTTTGTATTAGGAGAATCCGTTATTTTATGGTGGCTGTTTCGAACGTCCGGACAAAAGGCGAAGGCATCACATTGTTGTCTGTATTCTTTTGTCGGATTTTTCTTCAGTGCGATCACACCGTCGGCTTCCGGTGGGCAGCCGATGCAGTTATATTTTATGAAAAAAGATAAGCTGCCATTATCTGTTTCTACGCTTATCCTGTTGATCGTAACGATCACCTACAAGATGGTGTTGGTAGTTTTAGGATTGGCGGTGCTGGTGATCCGACCACCGGTAGTGATGCACTATCTGAATCCCATTTTGTTTTGGTGTTATTTAGGGATCATCTTAAATGTGATCTGTGTCTGGGTAATGTTAGCGTTAGTTTTTCATCCTGACTGGATGCATCGAATGGTGGCAGCGATGATCGACCTTGTTACCCGGATTTTTCATTGGAAACGGGGGATTAAACTACGAGAAAGACTGGATGGTGCGATGGAAAAATACAGCCAGGCAGCAGCATTTTTTAAGTCTCATAAGATTATTGTGCTACAGGTACTTGTTATCACATTCTTTCAACGTGGATGTTTGTTTTTGGTGACTGTAGCAGCGTGTCGAAGCTTAGGGGTAACGGCGGGAAGTATAGGACTCATCGTATTATTACAGGGAATGATATCGGTTGCGGTAGATATGCTTCCGTTTCCTGGAGGAGTAGGAATATCAGAGGCATTGTTCTTAAGAATATTTACACCATTATGTGGAGGAACTTTGGCACTTCCGGTATTGATCGTTAGTCGAGGAATAAGTTATTATACGCAGCTTGCAATTTGTGGTATAATGTCAATATTCGCTTACATTAAAATTGGCCGATAGCTCTTTAGAGAGAAGACGGCAATGGCGGCTCAAACCATGTGGGCTGTCGATAACTTGGAGGATTAGAGTGTTATGAAAAAGATACGTTTGATAGGAGTATATGATTATACGGTTGTTTTGACCTATATTAGTTTGGTCATTACATTGGTTGGTATTTCACTTGCGATAGAAGGCAGTTTTCGCTCCGCTGTTTTTTGCCTGGCGTTGTCCGGCTTATGTGATATGTTCGATGGCAAGATTGCGCAAAGCAAAAAGAATCGTACAGACCGGGAAAAGATGTTTGGTGTGCAGATCGATTCTCTGTGCGACTGCGTCTGTTTTGGTGTTTTTCCGGCAATGATCTGTTATCTGATGGGAGTGCGTGGAGCACTTGGTTGGTTTTGTATCGGATATTATACAATTTGTGGAGTGATCCGACTGGCATTTTTTAATGTATTGGAAATTGAACGCCAGCAAAACGAGGACGGTGCCAACCATTATTATCACGGGCTGCCGATCACAACGGTTGCCATTGTACTTCCATTGATCTTTGTTGTACAGATGGTGTTAAACAATACGACATTTTTAGTACTGTTACATGTAATGCTGTTGACAGTAGGTACGTTGTTTGTCGTAGATTTTAAGCTGCGCAAGCCGGGCAATCTGGTCTTGACAGGAATTGTTGTTGTCGTTGCAATTGCAGTGTTGTTGGTGATCTTTAATTCCAAGATGATGGTACCGAAAATGCATTTTCCACGTACTTCTTTTTGGAAATGGATAACAGAATATTTTATTATGGGCTGATCATAGTATGGATTGATTAGAGTATAGACTTATTGTAAGGGAGGATTCGTGTGATGCGTTATAAAGACCGGACAGGCAAGGAAGTCTGTGCGAACGGGCAGCAGGATGCTTTATTGCAAAAATTGTATGGAACAGCACTGGGGCGCAAGCTGCTGTCAGTGTTAGTTCAGCCTGCTGTTTCTAAGATTGTAGGATACTTTATGGACTCAAGATTGTCTACTGTGTTGATTCCTCCATTTGTTCAAAAAAATCATATCGATCTGTCACAATATGAAAAACAGGAATTTACCAGTTATAATGATTTCTTTACACGGAAGATTTGTCCGGGCAGCAGACCGTTTGCAGAGGCGGCAGAGGCGTTTACAGCACCGTGTGACAGTAAACTTTCGGTGTATCCGATTACAGCAGAAGCGCGGTTTTGCATCAAAGATACACAGTATACGATGGAAACTCTGACAAGAAGTAAGAGAGTTGCCAAAGAATATGAAGGGGGCATACTGTGCGTATTTCGTTTGACGGTGGATGATTATCATCGATATGCCTTTGTGGATGATGGAGAAGTTTCCAGAGAGTTTCATATTCCGGGAGTATATCATACCGTGAATCCTGTGGCAGGAGAACATTATCCGATCTATAAAGAAAATACCAGAGAGTTTTGTATTCAAAAGAGCAGACATTTTGGCCGTTTATTGTTGATGGAAGTGGGGGCATTGCTTGTTGGCAGAATTGTGAATCATGACGTCGAGCAAACGGTATCTCGCGGGGAAGAAAAAGGATATTTTGAATTTGGCGGCTCCACGGTCATTGTAGCGGTACAAGCAGGTCAGGTACGCATAGATGAGGATATTTGGCAAAATAGTGCAGAAGGTATTGAGACGGTTGTTAAACAGGGAGAAAAGATTGGAACCGGTCTAAAAGCCTGAATTGGCAGGGGTTGTGTAGTTTACCGGATACGTAGAATTGCAACAGGGGTTGTGCAGTTTAACGGATGCGAAGGATGGCAATAGGATTAAGAGGAGAATATTGTTGAGAACACCGATTTGTGATTTTGTAGAAGATTATCAAAATAGGAAGTGCAGCAGATTACACATGCCCGGTCATAAAGGGCATGTGTTTTTGGGTTGCGAACCGAAAGATATTACAGAGGTACAGGGAGCAGATGTGTTACATGCAGCAGAAGGAATCATTCGAGAAAGTCAGCAGAATGCCGCAATGTTGTTTAACACAGGACACACTTTTTATTCGACGGAGGGATCTTCACTGTGCATTAAGGTTATGATCGATGCGTTGCTGCAGAGGGCAAAACGCACCGGGCGCTGGCAGCGGACAATGCGGCCGACAATATTGGCGGCTCGTAATGTTCACCGGGCAATGATCGATGCGTGTGCATTGCTGGATGTGGATATTATATTTTTGCAGGGAGAAGACTCCCATCTATGTACGGCTGTCGTATCACCTCAAAGACTGCGGCAGACATTACAGGAGCTATGTGGTAATGTGATAGGTGTGTATATAACCTCGCCGGATTATTTGGGAAATATTCAGGATATTAGCGGTCTGTCCGGAGTGTGCAGGGAATATGATCTGCCTTTGGCAGTCGATAATGCGCATGGTGCATATTTGAATTTTTTGCAGGAACCATTGCATCCTATGCAGCTTGGAGCTGATATATGCTGTGATTCAGCACATAAAACGCTTCCGGTGTTGACCGGGGGAGCATATTTACACATTGCGAAACAGGCGTCCGATTTTTCAATTGAACGGATACCGCGGGCGATGGCACTGTTTGGCTCGACCAGCCCATCGTATCTGATATTACAGTCTTTGGATTATTGTAATCATTACTTGGCAGACGATTATCCGGAGCGGCTACAGTCGTTTGTTAAACGTTTTCAGCAATGTAGAGAAACGCTGAGACAGTGTGGATTTGCGTTAACCGGGCAGGAGCCGCTTAAGCTGACCATTTGTGCAGCAGCTATGTGTTTGGATGGAGAAAGGCTTGCTGAGCAGATGAGAAAAGCGCAGATAGAGTGTGAATATGCAGATCATCAGTATGTGGTATTGATGGGGACACCGGAAAATACAGAACAAGATCTGGCGCGTATCGAACACTTTGCACGGACGTTTGATAGAATGCAGAAAGTCGAGTTGAGGCAGCAGATGCCAGAACATTTGGGACGGTATTTGCATCCGCCATGTGAAGAAAACGCTAAGGAGACAGTGCCTGAGGCAGCGACAAGGATCAGCACTCCTGCATTACGAGCCTGTACAATACGAGAGGCGGTAATGGCAGAATGTGAAGAAATCGCAGTATCGCAGGCAGAAGGACGTATTTGCGGAGCTGAGACGGTGTCGTGTCCGCCGGCAGTACCGATTGCCGTGTGTGGAGAAATCATTACGCAGAACATGATTCAGCAGTTTGAGGAATACAACATTACAAAAGTGTCAGTGCTTGTCAAAGAATAATGCATTTGCTATACTCGAAATGGCATGGTAAACCGTGCTTAGAGATGAACTGCTGATAATGGGATGGATTGGAGGAAATTATGGGAATCGAAAAAGAAAATTATGGTGTAACAAAAGAGGGGAAACAGGTCACAAAATATACATTGACCAATGGACAGGGAGCCAGTGTTTCGTTTTTGGATTATGGTGCAGTGATCCAAAGCATTATTGTACCGGATAAGGATGGAAAATTAGAGGATGTAGTACTGGGCTATGATACATTAAGTGGCTATGAGAGCAATGTGCCGAGTTTTGGATCGCCGGTAGGACGTTGTGCAAACCGTATTTCAAACGCTTGCTTTGTATTAAACGGTAAAGAGTATCCATTGGATAATAATGATGCTACAAACTGTTTGCATGGCGGTTTCTTACGTTACAACTATTTGATGTATGATGCAGAATGTGCGATAAGTCAGGATGATGCAAGTGTATCATTTTCAAGAGTTAGTCCGGATGGCGAGCAGGGATTTCCGGGAAATCTGACACTTACGATCACATATACTTGGAATGATGCCAACGAGTTAATGATTGAATATAATGCGGTGAGTGATGCCGATACAATATTAAATATCACCAATCACAGTTATTTTAATATTGGTTGTGGTGGACAGGCTGCCGGAGATGTGTTGGGTGCACAGGTGCAGATTGCTTCAGCAAAATATACACCGATCAATGAAAAACGACTGCCAACGGGAGAAATTTGTGATGTTGCAGGAACAGCAATGGATTTTAGAGAGTTTCATGACATTGGTTCCAGAATCGGTGAAGATGATGCAAATGCTCAGACAGTATCCGGATATGATCACAATTATATTTTACCGGGCAATCCGGGCGAGATCTGCTATGCAGCTGCTGTGAGAGATCCGGAAAGTAGACGTATTGTGGAAGTGTTTACAGATATGCCGGGTGTACAGTTGTATACGGCGAAAGAGCTTGTAGAACAAGGTGGAAAAGGTGGCATTACCTATGGAAATTTCGGTGGTTTATGCTTTGAAACACAGCAGTACCCAAATGGAATTAATGAGCCAAAATTCCCATCACCGATCCTTAAAGCAGGGGAAACCTTTGAATCAACGACAGTGTTCCGATTTGGAATTTATTAGTTGAAGCACGTATTTTTGGAATTTATTCATTGATTTGTGCTTTTTGGAAGCTACCGGTTGAAGTGTACATTTTTAGCATTTATCAGATGAAATGCGTATTTTTAGAAGTCTGTTTGTTGGGTGTGCATTAAATATGTGTTTAAAATGGGAGGGGGACTTGGCGGAGGGAGATCTGCCAAGTCCCGTTAATGAAAATGATTATGAAAAAAGTAAGTAATGTAATCAACTTACAAGTAATAAGTTACCGAAAAACTGTGTGCGGTTTGTGGTAAAAGTATGAACATTTTGTGAAAACGTTCATATAAATAATTAAAACTTTCCATACCGGAAATCACTGTCAAAACCACATATTGCTTATTATGTCGGTAGTATTGACATATTTTGCAGCCACTATATTATGGGTCCTGCCATCAGGAAACTATAGCAATTGCCTTGCCGCAATTAGTTTTTACAGTGATTTCTAAATTTTGTTGTCTCTGATGGTTGATTTACATGCCTTGCGGAGAACTCGATGTCCCGGAAGCAAGGTATTCATCATTTTTGAAAGGGACTTTGCGCTCGTCGTTACTTATGTCTCGTATTTCAGAGACATTAAGTAACGTGACGTAGCGCATCGTAGCGAAAGCGTCCCGTCCAAAAATTGATGATACCTTACTAAACCGGGACATCTCAGACACTCCTTCAGGCATGTATTCATCAGAGACTTAACAAAATAAGAAATCACGTAAAAACTCTGCATTCTGCGGCAATTGTCTTAGTTTTCTTGATGGTAGGACAATTCACTTTGTCGGCTGCAAAATAGCTATTATTTTCCGACATAATAAGTAATATGTGGTTGTGGGAGATTTGCGGTATGGAAAGTTTGAATAAATATTATACAAAATGGTGGAAAGTAATGAAAAGTGTATTTCAGAAGTGTTTGCGAAAAGATTTTGGAAAGCATGAGTATAAGAGATATGTTGCGCTAAGTCGCAGAGAGTTGAAAGGACAAAAGCCAAATGAACTTTCTTTTGTCAATAAACCGGTGTACCAAAGAATGTACCGTCATCTGATGGCCGAGTCCCCGGATAGACGTGCACAAAGGGCAGAGGGGCTTCTAAAGGCGTTATATAAAGCACTGCGGATAGGTCAAAGTTTTGTGCCGGTGACAATCGTATATGTGATCGCTAATTTTTTGCTGATCGGATTGAAATTAGATTATGTTGTTACATGCATTAGTCTTGCTGTATTAGGCATCAGCTTTTTGTACAAATTAACCGAATATTTAACCAATCGCTATTGTTTTATCGATGCTTACTTGGTAATGGTATACCGTGCCGTTCTTGAAAAGCTAAATAGCTGAAACAGCCCGGAGCGGCAAGCTGAAATAACCAAAATCACAAAATCAGTCAACCGAAGCAGTGCAAAGGCAAGCTGAAATGCCGAAAAATGAGAATTAAGTCACCCCAACCACCCGAAGAGGCAAGCTGAAACAACCAAAATTGCAAAAACAGTCAACCAAAGCAGCGCAAAGGCAAGCTAAAATGCTGAAAAATGAAAATTAAGTCACCCAAACCACCCGAAAAGGCAAGCTGAAATAACCAAAATCACAAAATCAGTCAACCGAAGCAGTGCAAAGGCAAGCTGAAATGCCGAAAAATGAGAATTAAGTCACCCAAACCACTCGAAAAGGCAAGCTGAAATAACCGAAATCAAAAAAACAGCCAACCAAACCAAGAAAAATCAGTCATCTTCTAGGTCTACTTGCACATCATCTGTATTTTCGCTATTATGGTTAAGAACTTAAATTGGACATTAATGTTGCACAGGAGGCTGCATATGCATACAGAACGCAAACTGATTTTTTTTGATATAGATGGCACGATTGTGACGGAGGCTCGTGATGGTCGTATTATTCCGGATAGTACACGTACCGCCCTTCGAAAATTACAACAAAACGGTCACTTATGTTTTATTAATACCGGACGAGCGCTTGCTGAGATTGACGAACCTATTTTACAGTTGCAAATGGATGGTCTTGTCTGTGGCTGTGGTACATATATTACGTATCACGATAATGTACTTGCTGAACATACGATACCGTTTGATCTTGGTAATCGCATATTAGCAGCGTTACATGACTGTAATCTGGAATGGATCCTTGAAAGCACGGGGGCTGTATACTATAGTTCACAAACATATCATAGCCACATAGGCGATTTCAAAGAAGAACAAATGGGTGTCATTCCCAATCTTTTTCTTGTGACACCACAGGATGCACATGATCTGACGTTTGATAAATTTTGTATTTGTGATACACCGGGAAGTGATACGGAACGTTTTCTAAAAATGTTTGAACATGACCTCACCTTTATTGACCGTGGTAATGGGTTTTATGAAGTTGTTCCAATGGGATATTCCAAAGCCAGTGGTATGCAGTTTTTGATGGATCATTTTGCAATTGCAAAAGTGGATACGATTGCCATTGGTGACAGTACAAACGATCTGCCGATGCTGTCCTATGCCGGCACTGGAATTGCCATGGGTGGCAGTGCAGCTTCGGTTTTAGATGCCGCAGACTTTGAAACAGATACGATCTTGCAAGATGGTCTTTATAATGCTTTTCGATATTTGCAGCTTGTGTAGTTTTAACAGACGATCAAACGGAGGATAAGAATGAACGATTATTTACCAATTTCCAAAAAGGATATGCGAAAAAGAGGCTGGGATGAGGTTGATTTTGTCTATGTGTGTGGAGATGCTTATGTAGATCATCCGTCTTTTGGAATGGCAATCATTACACGTGTGTTAGAGGCACATGGTTTTCGGATTGGTGTTATCTGCCAGCCGGACTGGAAAGACGAGCAGAGTGTGCAGGTGTTTGGCAGACCACGTTTAGGATTTTTGGTGTCTGCCGGCAATATGGATTCTATGGTCAATCACTATACTGTTTCCAAGAAAAGACGCCATCAAGACGCCTATACTCCGGGAGGCGTTATTGGAAAACGTCCGGATCATGCAACCGTAGTTTATTGCAATTTGATCCGTAAAGTGTATAAACAGGTTCCGATCATTATCGGAGGAATCGAGGCTAGTCTTCGCCGATTGGCACATTATGATTATTGGTCAGACAGCGTGAAACATTCGATCTTGGTGGATTCGCAGGCAGATATTGCAATATATGGCATGGGAGAACGCGCGATAGTTGCAGTGGCAGAAGCACTGGACAGTGGGATTGCAGTAGAAGATATTACATTTATTGATGGATGTGTTTATCGTGCTAAAAATTTAGATGCAGTGTACGATGCACAGATGCTGCCATCGTATGATGACATTTGCAGCGACAAGAAACAATATGCAAAAAGTTTTTATATACAATATCAAAATACCGATTCTGTCACGGCAAAAAGATTGGTAGAACCGTACAGCGACCATTTATATATTGTGCAAAATCCACCGGCTGCTCCACTTACGGAATTAGAGATGGATGATGTGTATGCACTGCCATATATGAGGGGATACCATCCTATCTATGAAAAAGATGGTGGTATTCCGGCACTTAATGAAATTAAATTTAGCTTGACAAGCAATCGCGGATGCTTTGGCGGTTGCAGCTTTTGTGCGCTGACCTTTCATCAGGGACGAGTGGTTCAGGTGCGCAGTCATGAGTCGATCATTGAAGAAGCAAAGCAGATGATAGAAGATCCGCAATTCAAAGGATATATTCATGATGTAGGTGGTCCGACAGCTAATTTTCGGCGTACAGCCTGTGATAAACAGAAAAAATATGGTGTCTGTACCGGTAAGCAGTGTTTGTTCCCAAAACCTTGCAATAACCTTGTTGCAACACATGATGATTATCTGATACTCCTTCGAAAGTTGAGAAAACTTCCCGGTGTGAAAAAAGTATTTATTCGCTCAGGAATTCGTTTTGATTACGTGATGGCAGATAAAGATGATACCTTTTTGAAGGAGCTATGCGAATATCATATTAGCGGACAGCTTAGAGTCGCACCGGAACATGTTTCTGATGCAGTCCTTACGCGGATGGGTAAACCGGAAAATGCAGTGTATGAACGTTTTCTGAAACGCTATCAGAGAATCAACAGCAAAGTTGGTAAAGAACAATTTGTGGTGCCTTACCTGATGTCTTCCCATCCGGGTTCGACACTAAAGGAAGCAGTGGAATTAGCGGAATATTTACGAGATCTTGGTTATATGCCGGAGCAGGTGCAGGATTTTTATCCGACGCCATCCACAATCTCGACGTGTATGTATTATACCGGATATGATCCACGCACAATGGAACCGGTATATGTGCCTAAAAATCCGCATGAAAAGGCAATGCAGCGTGCGTTGATACAGTATCGCAATCCGGACAACTATGATCTGGTCAAGGAAGCCCTGATCAAAGCAGACCGTCGCGATCTGATCGGATATGATGCGAAATGTCTGATCCATCCGCGCAAAGAAAAGTGGATGGAGCATAGCGGGAAGAAGGTATCCCACAAGGGAAAAACAGGAAAACGCTCGAATAATGAGACTAAGTCCGGAAAGCAGTCAGAGAGAAACGGTCAAAGGAAATCGAACGTGGATCGTAATCGAAGCGGTGGGCAGAAGCGTTCCGGGCGCAATAGCAGAAGAAAATAGCCTATTTTGACCAACAACAAAAAGTATACACGGAACACAGAACTCATAGGGATGACACATGATCCTGAACAACAGAAAGGAAGAAAAATGTTTGAGGAAATAATAGAATTCGATCAGGAAAAGATTGAAGCTAATAACTATGACATTGATAAGATTAATGCATATTTGGATGAATTACATGATGTGAAGGAAATTCGTAAAAAAGCAGAGGGACATTATGTGGGAACGACTTGTTCAACTGAATTGGCAAGATTTGGGGCAGCTATTATGGCTTGTCAGGAAAGTAAATGGTTTCGGAAAATTATTAAAAAGTGGGAATTTTGGGAAAATGGTAGATTAGAAGAGGACATCCTAAAGACAACGGAGGAAGAAGAAAAAAAGAGAGGTCGAAAGCTGTATGAGTGATTCGCTGTAAATTGCATTTAAGCTTTTCAATTCAGTTCATATATAAAATTGTATACTTTATTAAAAAAATATTTGACATACAATGATATGTATTGTATAATACAAATTAAAATAGTTTCTATTAAAAATAGTTTCTATTAAAAATAGTTTCTATTAAAAATAGTTTCTATTAATTCTGTTATATTTATTTTCATTACAAATCAATATGAGGAGGAAATCGTATGAAAAAAAACATCAAAAAAATGGTATCTGTTGTGGCTATTACATGCATGATTGCTAATGTAAGTTTAGCAGGCGCATATGAAACGAAAGGTGGAAAGTTAGGTAAGACATCAGTGACATGTTCTATTTCCCGACAAGGAGGTTCGACTACATATTCCCAAGCTTATTTAAAAATATCAGCCAGAAATAAGGTTGAGAAATTAGGAATTAAAAATATTAACATTGTCAAAAAAGACGGTGGTGGAGAGATGGGGGTAAGCAAGTCGGCGAGCAATGCGTATACCGTATCTTATGCTGGTGAACACTATAAGCCAGGCTCAATAAAGAGAATTTCTGCTAAATTTTATGTTACAAGTTCAAATTTTGGAAATTTTAGTGTTAATCTTTCAGAATAATTGCAGAGAGGTTGTTGGAGAAAAGCGGTTGATTTAACAACAAAACCAACCGTGTTTTCTCTTGAGTGGACAGGATAGAGCAATAATTGTAATCTCTACATATTAATGGAAAATAGGGGTGTCTTTATGAAAAACAAAAAGATAATTATTGGATTGTGTTGTGGCGTAGTTATCATAATAGGAATATTTTTGGCGCTAATAGCGACGAGAAAGCCGGTGGAAAAAAATGTCCGGCAGGCTGATCATTCAACGAAAACAAAAACTTCCATAGCAGTTGATTACAGCGGAATTGGAAATACTTCAGGCAATCTTCAAAATGGTGGAGATCAGGCATATGTACAAGGACGTGGGGTGGTAATAGATAACAGAGATGATAGCGGTTCGCAGATGTTATGTTTTGATGATTCCACACAAAAACTACAATTTTATTGTAATAAACGCTCCTGCTTACATAATGGGACAGATTGCATTACAAATCAGCAATTAAGTTATATGGTTAGCTATGGCGATGTTGTTTTTGCAGTCAGTGGAACAGATAATAGTGAAATTTGGAAAATACAAAATAATGAGATCACCTGCATTTACAGAAGTAAAAATCATATTGGAGGTCTATGGGGCTACCGGAAATATTTATATTTTATGAATGATTTTGGCATTTATAGAATTTCTATCGATGATCCGTCTAAGGAGGAGCAGGTGCTTGATAAACCGGTATCATATGAATATGTAACATTTTATAAAGATAAAATATATTTTTGCTTAGAGGATCTGTTACTTTATCAAGCAAATTTGGATGGCAGCGATAAAAAGCGTTTTTGCGATGAAAAGGCAGCGTCGCCACAGATATGTGGGGATTATTTATATTATCGGTGCATGGAATATGATAAAAAGGGTCGTTTTGAGGTGGAAAATGCCTTAAAGCGGATTTCTTTAACAGACCATCACGTAGAAAAGGTGTTGGATGAGGTATATTTATTTAACATTGATGAAAAAAACAACAAGATTTATTATCAGGTGATCTTAAATGATGAGGATGTTTCTTTGAGAGTGTTAGATATTGCGTCAAACAAAAGCAACGAAGTTACAAAGTGCGCGATGGGAGCAATGTACGTGTGTCCGGAGAGTGATTGGCTGGTAATTCAACAATATGAAGGACAGTTAAAAGAGGGGCAAGTGGGCGCGCGTCCTACACATTTGTACTGCGTTAAGAAGGATGGAAGTGGCGAAAAACGTCTCGATTATCCGAAAAAGGTGGAGGGCTAACGATGATTAGAGATAAGATTTTTGTTAAGTTTGCAATTGTATTTGGAATAGGTGTTTTGCTGTTTGGCAGTATAATATTTTTCGTGAACAGGAATCACAAAAATGAGAAGCATTTGAACAAAGTACATAAAAGAGTAGATGCAGAGAATACACCTGTAAGTGATGGTCCGATAAAGCAAACTTCAGCGGGGTTTTATTTATACGATAAGGCTGAACAGCCAATTATGAATGATCAAATAATTGAAGTTAGTAGAGATGGGAAATATGAATTTAATCTTGAATGTATCAATAACTGTAACACAACGTTGAACTATATTATAGCGGTTTTTGTGAACGATTGTTATCAAGAAATAGAACATATCGAAGGAGGGGAAGAAAAGGCAGGTGCTTTTTTATTGAACCCAAATTCTTCTGAAAAGTTGAACATTAAATTTTCGGCAAAAAGTTTTAACAGAAAAAATAATCAGCTTAGAATGGTTATGATTTATTATCCGGATAATATTCCGAATGATTCGCTGGATCAAGTGTTGGTTGGAGAGTCCGCCGGTGTATATAAGATAAAGGGAACATTACCTAATATAGCGAATCCTCGCAAAAAGTTCATACATATGAAATCACGCAAGATCGATAAAGAAAATGATTCAGAAGCTGTATGGCTTTCCGAGAAAGAAGAAAAAAGTATGCCGAAATTTGATTATATATTAGATATGGGAAATTCAGATCATATTTATTTAGGGGCATTAGGAAAGTCGAAGGTATATGTTGGGATGATATTTGTAGATGGCTCTCCAATTAAGGTGGATGGCAATTATTCTTTCTTTTGGAGACAAAAACCAAATGAAATAATAAGTAAAAAAATATCTGTGAATTCAGCTAAGAGTAATGTAGTGTTTGCTTACATGTATGAACAAGGGGGCGATGTTGATAGTTCGTATGTTACAGACAAGTATAAAATTCAACCGTAAAGGTGGAGGACTAAAACCATGAAGTTAGAGATTAAAAACATTAGTAAGCAATACGGTAAAAAAACGGTGTTGCAGGGGGTGTCACAAGAGTTTTCAGGAGGAGTATACGGCTTGTTGGGCCCGAACGGTGCAGGAAAAACGACATTGTTAAATATTATCGCCACTGTTTTAAAGGCATCGGCAGGAACAATCTGTTACGAGCAGAAAAATGTGTTTGATGATCTGGCAGGGTATCATTCTATGGTAGGTTATCTGCCACAAAAGATCGGATTCTATACTCATTTTACCGGATATGACATGATGAAATACATGCATTATCTAAAGGGGGGAGATCGTAAGAACACTCGTCAGATTGATGAATTGCTGCAAAGAGTAAATCTATATGATGTAAAAGATAATAAGATCGCCACTTATTCCGGTGGAATGAAGCAGCGTCTTGGCATTGCACAGGCTTTTTTAGAAAGTCCAAGAATACTGCTGTTAGATGAACCGACAGTTGGCCTGGATCTGGAGGAGCGCGCGGAGTTTAAGAGGATGATACAGGAAGCCGGCAAGAAGATGACAGTGATCTTATCCACGCACATTGTTTCTGATGTTGAAGAGACGGCAGATTATATATTAGTTATGAATGAAGGAAAGGTTCTGGAGAATCATGCAATGTCTTATTATATGAAGCAGATAGAAGATAAGGAACTGACCGGCTTAGAACAGTATTATTTGCATTTGACGGGGAGAAAATTACATGATACAGGGAATGAAATTTGAAAGCAAAAAGTATGTGCTTACTTGGGGAACGTTACTTATGCTGCTATTGCTGACGTTTGCGGCAATTGGCTTAATGCATTTTAATGAGTACGGATATGTTTTTGAAAAAAATACAAGGGAAATTTTCTTTACAAAGATGAAAGACCAACAGATTTCCTTAGCTGACAAGCAAAAGCTGCAGGAGGAAGTCGATCAGCTTCAGACAGAGCTTTATCGTGAGGATGGGACACCGATTAAAACAGAAATTAAGAAGCCGGGGAAATATGCCGGTACGAAGCTTGACGAATATGGATTTTTAGGAGAAGCGATCGATTGCATTGACTGTATCCAAAAGAGAAACAGTAATATGGAGCTGATGGTTTCTGATTATCAGGGAGAATTGGTGGGTTACCATAAAGAAAAAAATACAACAATTGTTGATCAAAAAAAGCTTACGGCTGCCGTTTGTTGTGAACTATATGGCGTACTGCCTTGTTTGTTTGTCATCTTTGTCCTTAGCAATTCTTTTTCCATAGAGTGGGAGAGTCATTTGGCAGATGTTGTCCATGTCACCCGCAAAGGAAGAGAGAGAATTATACTCACGAAGTTATTGCATGGAGTTTTTTGGTCTGTGATTTCCAATTTTTATTTTTGGGGTATTTATTTGGCATATCAATGGTTTGCTGTTGGTATGCGTAGTGAGGACTGGAGCAGTCCGCTCTTTTTGGTGGAGGGGTATCAAATGTGCGCTTCAGGACTAACGATCTTTGGTTATATTTTGCGACAGATCGCAGCATCTGCACTTGCCACGATTGTCATCGCAGTGATCACCATGTTGTTATCCAAATTAACGCGCAAAGGGATCTTTGCACTGTTAGCGGCATTGGTCATTTTTATACTGGGGATCATTCCGGATGTTATGGAAGTGGTACTTTATAACAGCATTTTTTTGGTGGATTCGGGAGAACGGTATTTCCTGCCGAGACCGGAATTTTATCGATTATTAAAAATCGAAAAACTTGGTAATCCGATTTCATTATTTCAGATAAAATATTTTGCGCAGCAGCCGAGGTATATTCAATTAGGACAGTATCAATATTCTATGGTGATCTTCCCGCTGCTTATCGCCGTTATTCTTATTGGGATATGTATTATGCTATTGTTGTGGACCAAAAGAGGTGGTAAAAAATGATATGGTTTGAATGGAAAAAGATCTTAAACGGTAGAGTGCTGCTATGCTTTGTCGTTATCCACCTGGCTTTCCTGATGCTCTTTTGGACACAGAATTCTAGTGTACAAAAGGGAAGAAATACTGTAAAGCAGCAGGAAATATATCAAAAGATCGGTGGCAGATTGACGGCATCTACCGCAAAAGAGATTGAAGAGCTGAAACAGAGAAAGGATGCCGTGTTAGAGGAGGAGGCGCAGAAAGAAGATGAATATGCGCAGGGGAAGATCAGCGTCGATGAGTATATGAAATATCGTGACGAATATCATATGATGAATGATAAGAATGAAGCAATTGATATGATCTATGAAAAATACGAGACAGCACGAAAAAATGGCTCTTGGATGATCTTTGATGGTTATTACGATCAATTATTTCGCATGGATCGAACGCAGTGGGGCTTGATGTTGTCTGTTTTTTTGCTGATCGTGTTGTTAGTATGCTGTGAGCCAAAAGAGTTATTGGCAACGATAAGTGTAACCAGAGAAGGCAGAAGAGGATTATGGGGTGCTAAGCTTAGAACAATCCTTATGGCGACATTGATATTTGTCATTCTGTTTGCCGTGGAGGAACTTATGGTGATACGACAGTTTTCGCCACTTTCTTATTTGGACGCACCCATTCAAAGCATTTCCTGTTTGGCAGGAAAGCATATCACGATCAGTATTGCTCATTGGTATTTGTTGACGCTGTTACTTCGAGTAGTAAATACAATGATCTTTGCAGTCGTGACCTATAGTATTCTATATTTTATACAAAACAAAAAGGTCGGAGCCCTGATTTTGGCAGTGCTCATATTTGGACCGGTATTGGCAGCGGCGTTTATGCAGTACGACACTTGGAATATAATAGCAAAATGGATCATGGTTTATCCGGTTATTTCCTAAAATATAGGATGAAACCAGTCGTTATAAAAAATATAATATCTCCATTGGAGAAAATCCTCCATGAGAGAAAATCGTCCTTGGAGAAAATCTGTCGCTAACTTGAAAAAGTAAATTCCAGTGCAGGAGAATATCCTTCATGGGAGAAAAACTTGACAAACAGAGGTGATAAGGGGTAAAATAATATTAACTAGAGGTGTTGGTAGGGTAGCACAATAAGTTTGTGTTACTTTTGATAAGGGAGGGATGACGATGTCATTATATACAGGTAATAATAGTGGATTGATGAGTTCGTTATTTGGATCATACAAGAACTCATTGTTTGGAGGTTTGAGCAGCTCTCTGAGCGATTATTCGATGATCCGTAGTGGTGCGTATGGCAAGCTGATGAAAGCATATTATGCAAAAGAGGCTGGTACAACGCAGAAGACAGACAAAACAGACAAAACTAATAAAAACGATAAGACAGCACAGATGAGCACACAGGAAAAGGAGCAGCTTCAGCAGATGCAGGAGCTCAAGACCGGTGCAAAAAGTTTGTCGGATGCGGCATCTGCCTTGCAAAAGGACTCTTTGTATAAGGTTGAGACGGCAGAGGATGGTACGAGTGCGGTGGATCGCAGAAAGATCACATCAGCACTGGAGAGTTTTGTAGGTGCGTATAATACTTACATTGAGCAGACCGGTAAATCCTCGAAGTCAACGGTGCAGAAGCAGAATCTGTCAGCGTTGAAAGCAACAGCTGCTAATTCCAAATTGTTGGCAGAGGTTGGTATTAGTTATGACAAAAAAGGCAACTTGACATTGGATGAGACAAAGGCACAGAAAGCTTCCCTGTCAACGATCAAATCACTGTTTCAGGGTGGTGGTTCTTATGGAGATACGATCGGTGATAAGGCAACAGCAACATATCGGCTTGCCAATAGTGCAAGTTATAAGACTTCCGGAGGAACCAGATATAGCAGCCAGGGAACGTATTCTACTCTTGGCAACACCAGTAATTTACTGGATCAACTGCTATAAATAATGCGTATTTATGTGAAGAAATAGATTGTCCAACTGTTTGGTGCGGTTGGACAGTTTTTCTGTATAGCCAAAATAATGGTAGAGGTGAATTATGTATCGATTTTATGTATCTGCAGACCAGCTTGCAGAAAAAGAAGTATTCATTTCCGGGGGAGATGTCAACCACATCAAAAATGTATTACGCCTTGAGGTGGGAGACTGGATCGTAGCTTGTGATGGGAACGGAACGGATTATGTATCGCGGATTCAATCTATTTGCAGTGATGAGGTTGTTGCGTCGATCGAGAAGGTTCAGCCCACGGGAACAGAACTGCCGGTGAGGATCACTTTATTTCAGGGAATGCCGAAGAAAGACAAACTGGAACTGATCATTCAAAAGGCGGTGGAACTGGGTGCCTGTGAAATTGTGCCGGTCATGACAAAACGGACAGTTGTTAAGCTGTCTGAGGAAAAAAAGATCAACAAGCGGTTAGAGCGTTGGCAGTCTATTGCGTATGCGGCAGCAAAGCAGTGCGACCGAGGGATCATTCCTACGGTACACAAACCGGTAAGTTATGAGGAAGCACTTGCTATGGCAGACCAACTTGATTATAATGTAATACCATATGAGCTTCAGACAGGGATGGAAGAGGCAAGAAAGATTGTGGATCAGGCGTGTAAGCAGCGGTCTCTTGGCATTTTCATCGGGCCGGAAGGTGGATTTGAACCGGAGGAAGTGGAACGTGCCATGACGAGAAACATACATCCGATGACGCTTGGAAAACGTATTTTACGTACCGAAACAGCAGGAATGGCGTTATTATCCATTCTAATGTTTCAGATGCAGGGTGAATGACCGTCAGGGTGCAGCATTTGACCTAAAGTCGTATGCAGGGGCGGGGGACTTGAAGATTAGTGTTAGGATAACATGGAGGCAGCAATGGAAGCATATTTAGATAATGCGGCAACGACGAGAGTTTTTCCGGAAGTCAGAGAAAAAATGGTTCGTGTGATGGAGGAAGATTTTGGAAATCCTTCCAGTAAACATACCAAAGGAATGGATGCGGAAAAGTATATTCGTGAAACCAAGGAGATTTTAGCAAAAGACTTAAAATGCACTCCCGGAGAAATTATTTTTACATCAGGTGGAACAGAGTCTAATAATATGGCATTGATCGGTGGCGCATATGCAAATCGACGCGCAGGCAAACATATTATCACGACGAGGATAGAGCACGCTTCTGTACATGAACCGCTTGCCTTTCTGGAGGAGTTGGGCTATCAGGTTACGTATCTGCCGGTGGATAAAAACGGACAGGTTTCACCGAGCGAGTTAGAGAAAGCGTTGACGGAAGAAACGATTCTTGTGTCGATCATGTTAGTGAATAATGAAATAGGTGCAGTGGAGGATGTAAAAACTCTGTCGGAGATCGTGCATTCTTACAATCCTAAGATTTTATTTCATGTTGATGCTATCCAGGCATATGGCAAATATCATATTGTGCCGAAACGTTTGGGGATCGATCTGATGTCTGTCAGCGGTCACAAGCTGCATGGACCTAAGGGAGTCGGATTCCTTTATATGCGTGACAAAGCGAAAGTTCGTCCGCTCATTTACGGCGGTGGTCAGCAAAAGGGATTTCGTTCCGGTACGGAAAATGTTCCGGGGATTGCCGGCTTGGGTGTGGCAGCAGAGCTGTTTTGCAAAAACAGATCAACCTATGTGGAACAGATGTATGCCTGCAAGAAACATTTGATCGAGGGACTGGAAGTACTAGAAGATGTGACGGTCAATGGCGTGTCAGGGCTTCCATTGGAAGAGACAGCACCACATATTGTCAGCGCAAGTTTTGCAGGAGTGCGCAGTGAAGTGTTATTGCATGCACTGGCAGAAAAAGGTGTCTTTGTATCCTCGGGTTCGGCTTGTTCGTCAAATCATCCGGAACTTAGTGGTACGTTGAAGGCTATCGGTGTGGCAGATGAATTACTAGATTCTACGCTGCGGTTTAGTTTCTCGACAGATACAACGATAGAGCAGATTGACTATGCATTGGAGCAATTATGTAATTTACTTCCGATGCTTCGAAGATTTATTAGAAAGTAGGAGGTTATCAATGGCAAAACAGGCTTTTTTATGTAAGTACGCAGAGATTGGAATTAAGGGAAAGAATCGTTATAAATTTGAGAATGCATTATGCGAACAGATCCGCAGACGATTGGCAAAGATTGATGGCGAATTTACCGTTGTCAGAGAGCAGGGACGTATTTTTGTGGAAGCAGATGGAGATTATGATTTCGATGATGCGATCGATGCCATGAGTCATGTGTTTGGTGTATCCGGCATCAGTCCGGTCGATGTCATCGAAGAGAAAGATTGGGATAAACTGACGGTCTGCGTGGGAGATTTTGTGGAGCATCAATATGGCAGCAAACCGTTTACGTTTAAGGTGAAATGCCGCCGCAGTGATAAGCATTATCCGCTGACTTCACCAGAGGTTTGTGTAGAGATGGGAAGTTATTTGCTGGATCGCTTTGAGAATGTCAAAGTTGATGTACATGATCCGGATGTATATATTTGGGTAGAGATCCGTGATAAAGCTTATGTATATTCGAAAGTATACACAGGAGCGTGCGGTATGCCGCTTGGCACAAATGGCCGCGCAATGTTATTGCTTTCCGGCGGAATTGACAGTCCGGTAGCTGGATATATGATCGCCAAACGCGGTGTGTATGTAGATGCAGTATATTTTCATGCACCGCCTTATACGAGCGAACGTGCTTTGCAGAAGGTAGTTGATCTGGCAAAGATCATTTCTAAATATGTTGGTCCGATCCGTTTGCATGTGGTCAACTTTACGGACATTCAGCTCTATATTTATGAAAAATGTCCACATGAGGAATTGACGATCATTATGCGCCGTTATATGATGCGCATTGCAGAAAAATTAGCCTATGACAATGATTGTTTAGGCCTTATTACCGGAGAGAGTATCGGTCAGGTGGCAAGCCAGACGATGCATAGTTTGGCAGCAACGAATGAGGTGTGCACACTTCCGGTATATCGTCCGTTGATCGGATTTGATAAGCAGGAGATCGTAGATATTTCGGAAAAGATTGGAACGTATGAGACATCGATCCAGCCGTTTGAAGATTGCTGTACGATCTTTGTTGCGAAGCATCCGGTTACAAAACCGGATTGCAAGGTAATTCGCAGATCCGAGGAAAATCTGACCGAAAAGATTGATGAAATGGTACAGACTGCATTAGATACGATTCAGATTATTGAGATTGATGAGTAAACATAAGTGATCGCATCCTCGTGGAGCGTTTTTTACATTATAGGAAACGTGAAGTTTCCTATAATGTAAAAAACCTCTTTCCGGCTGGAAAGAGGTGATACTGCTCACACAATATGGTATATAGAGTATTACTCTACAATGTAAGGTGCTAAAACCTTAAGGATCTCATCGGTGTCATCGTCATGGATGTTCAGATCAATGGCTTTAGACAGATCCAAACTGAAGATTCCCATGATAGACTTAGCGTCGATCACATATCTTCCGGATACTAAATCAAAGTCAGTGTTAAACTTAGTTACGTCGTTTACAAATGCTTTTACCTTGTCAATTGAGTTTAATGAAATTTTTACTGTTTTCATATTTTTTTACCTCCTTTTCTTTCTTACAGTTTTATACTAGTCACTATGGAAGAAAAAGTCAATATACAATGTTGCTAAAAAAATAATTTGAAAACGAAAAAACATAGCCAAAAATGAACAGGATTATTTTTTGAGAACAGCATTTTTACATAAAATGGATGAGAAAGGAAGAAAGAATTATGCGGATTGCCTTTTTGACGCTTGGCTGTAAAGTGAATTCTTATGAGACAGACAAGATGAAAAATAAATTTATCGAGGCGGGAGATTATATCGTTTCTTTCGAGGAAGAGGCGGATATTTATTTGGTGAATACATGTACCGTAACAAATATTGCTGACCGTAAATCCAGACAGATGCTTCATCGCGCTAAGAAAAAAAATCCACAGGCATTGATCGTTGCTACGGGATGTTATGTAGACTCTGCACTGGCAAAAGATGAGCAGGATGAAAGCGTGGATCTGTTTGTACCGAATGACCAAAAGAACGCCATTGTAACTTTAGTCAAGCAGGCGTGGCAGCAAAATGTGGCGGATGCGGTACAAAGCGAAAATGGAGTTTCCATAGAGGAGAAAGTGTGGCAGATATCCGGGGAAGAGACCGGAAGAGTTGGCGGTGGTGAATCTTTGATGGCACAGGAAGAAGAGCATACCAGAGCATATCTTACCGTGCAAAATGGCTGTAATCTGTATTGCTCCTATTGCATCATTCCGTATGTTCGAGGACCGCTGACGAGCAAGCCGATCCCGCAGGTCGTACAAGAGTTGAAACAGATGGCTGCGAAAGGTATTCGGGAAGTTGTACTTACCGGAATACATTTGTCTTCTTATGGGGTAGATGACCGCAAAGCAAGTTCCTTTTTAGAATTGAAAGGGCGTCCGCTGTTAGAGCTACTTACAGCTGCCAATGCGGTGGATGGCATTGAGCGGATCCGCTTAGGGTCGTTAGAACCGCGTATTATTACGGAAGAGTTTGTGGCACATTTGGCTGCACTGCCGAAGGTATGTCCGCATTTTCATTTGTCCCTGCAAAGCGGCTGCGATGAAACACTGCGCCGTATGAATAGACATTATACGAGTGAGCAGTATTTGGAAGGCGTGCATATATTGCGGCGTTATTATGAGAATCCGGCGATCACGACAGATATTATAGTAGGATTTCCGGGAGAGACAGAGGAAGAGTTTGCAGAGACATTGGCGTTTGCAGAGACGGCAGCGTTTGCGCAGATCCATGTGTTTAAGTATTCCAGACGCAAGGGAACAGTGGCAGACAAGATGCCGGAACAGCTTTCGGAGCAGGAAAAAGCAGGTCGCAGTGACCGGCTGTTAGCGGTGACAGAGCAGCTTTCGGAAACGTACCGCAGACAATTTATCGGACAGGTAACGCAGGTGCTGTTAGAGGAAATGACGGAAATAGATGGCGAAAATTATGTTGTCGGCTACACATCCAGATACGTTCGCGTTGCTGTGCCGATCGGTGCAGATGGGATGTTTGAAAAGGGTGCAGTAGTCTTTGTAAAGCTGGAAAAACAGGGACCGCATGATGTTTTGTTAGGGCATTTTGCCGAATGAGCCCACAAAAAAAACTTGTATTTTTCGTTTGATTATATTACTATAGACGATAGGTAAGAGTACGTGAAAAGAGAATGGAGGTTAGAGCCTTTATGCAGGAAGTAAATAATACACAATATTTCAAAGTACAGAAGGACCAGGATATTGAGGTTAAGGATGTTGTAGAACAGGTATACCGTGCCTTGATAGAGAAAGGATATAACCCAGTAAACCAGATTGTCGGGTATATTATGTCTGGTGACCCAACGTATATTACCAGCCACAAGGGCGCAAGAAGTTTGATCCGCCGTGTGGAGCGTGATGAGATGATAGAATTATTGTTAGAAGATTATATCCGCAATAATTTTTCATAGAACGTAATAGCCGGGGATTAAGAGTGCATAAGCAGATAGAAGGAGTAGCATAGCCGTGAGAGTGATAGGACTTGACTATGGATCAAAGACGGTTGGAGTGGCATTGAGTGATGAATTGATGCTGACAGCTCAGCCTCTTACTACGATTCACCGTGACAGACCGACGAAATTGCGTCAGACATTAGCTCAGATTGAACAGATCATAGAACAATACGATGTGGATCGTATTGTGGTCGGCTGGCCGAAGAAGCTGGACAATGAAGAGGGCGAGCGTTGCGAGAAGACAAAAGAATTTGGCGATATGCTTGAAAATAGAACCGGGCTTGAAATAATCTATCAGGATGAAAGACTGACGACAGCACAGGCAGACGGTGTATTAGAGCAGGGGGGCATACGTAAGGACAAGCGTAAGCAATATATTGATAAGATGGCGGCATCTTTGATCCTGCAGAATTATTTGGATACATTGTCTCACCGGTAGAGCAGGTAGAGAGCAGCTATAAAGGTTATAGCGATACGGAGGAGACGAAACGATGACGGAGCAAGTTATCTTTACGAATGAAGACGGAGAGGACATTCGTTTTTATGTTGTAGAAGAAACGAAAATAGCTGGAGTAAATTATTTGCTTGTAACAGAGCAGGAAGATGCAGATTCAGAAGCATATATTATGAAGAAAGTTGCAGAGGACGGCAATGAGGAGCTTGTTTGTGAATTTGTAGAAGACGAACAGGAATTGGACGCGATTTCTAAAGTATTTGCGGAACTTTTAGAGGACGTTTCTATAGAAATGCAAGAATAATTCACCCGAGATAATAAGCTATATTGATAAGCTGTACAGTAATTATCGAGGGTTTGTTTTTTGTGCGCTTAAAAAATGAGAAAGGTAGGTAAGATTTTGAGAAGAGAAACAGATGATTATACGGATTTTGAAGGAGGAGTGCCACGTAAGGCGCCGGTAAGAAGGACACGCAGAACAGCGTCGCCGGCAGCACAGAGAAGAACGACGACCAGACGTGTTGCAGCGCCGAAAGAGAAGATCGAGATCGGTATGGGATTGAAAATCATCCCGTTGGGCGGCTTGGAGCAGATTGGAATGAATATTACCGCATTTGAGTACGAAGACAGCATTATTGTTGTGGATTGCGGATTGTCATTTCCGGGAGATGATATGTTAGGAATCGACCTGGTCATTCCGGATGTATCTTACTTAAAACAGAATATTGATCGTGTAAAAGGTTTTGTGATAACACATGGACACGAGGATCATATTGGTGCACTGCCTTACGTATTAAAAGAGATCAATGTTCCGGTTTATGCGACAAAGCTTACGATGGGACTGATCGAGAACAAATTAAAAGAACATGTTATGCCTAAGCCGGTAAAACGTAAAGTGGTTAAGTATGGACAATCCATCAATCTTGGCTGCTTTCGTGTAGAGTTCATCCGAACTAATCACAGTATTTCAGATGCAGCGGCATTGGCAATCTTTTCTCCGGTTGGAACAGTTGTGCACACAGGAGATTTTAAGGTTGATTTTACGCCGGTCAGTGGAGAGACGATAGACCTTGAGCGTTTTGGTGAACTTGGTAAAAAAGGAGTTCTGGCATTGATGGCAGATAGTACGAATGTGCAAAAGCCGGGTTACACGATGTCAGAGCAGACGGTTGGCAAAGTTTTTGATACGATCTTTGCGGAAAATGAAAAGAGTCGAATTATTGTAGCGACCTTTGCGTCGAATGTAGATCGTGTACAGCAGATTATAAATTCTGCTGAAAAATATGGAAGAAAGGTTGTCGTGGAAGGACGCAGTATGGTTAATGTGATCTCAACGGCGACAGAGCTTGGCTACTTAAATGTACCGAACAATATCATGATCGAAATGGAACAGATGCAGAACTATCCGCCGGAGAAATTGGTGTTGATCACGACCGGAAGTCAGGGAGAGGCGATGGCTGCATTGTCCCGTATGGCAGCGAATATCCATCGCAAAGTATCGATCATGCCGGGAGATACAGTGATCTTTAGTTCCAGACCGATTCCGGGCAATGAAAAGTCTGTATCCAAGGTTATTAATGAGCTGGCGGAAAAGGGTGCGAAAGTAATCGTGCAGGATACTCACGTATCCGGACATGCTTCACAGGAAGAGATCAAATTGATCTATTCTTTGGTGAAACCACAGTATGCGATCCCGGTACATGGTGAATATCAGCATTTGAAAGCTCATGCGGAACTGGCCCAGCAGATGGGTATTCCGAAAGAAAATACGATCATTTTATCGTCCGGTGACGTGTTAGATCTCTGTGAAGACCATGCAGTTTTGATCGGAAAAGTGCAGGCACAGGGCATTATGGTAGATGGTCTTGGCGTTGGAGATGTCGGCAATATTGTATTGCGTGACAGACAGTATTTATCTGAGAACGGGTTGATCATTATCGTTCTTACTTTGGAAAAATATACAAATCAATTACTTGCCGGACCGGATATTGTATCACGAGGCTTTGTTTATGTCAGAGAATCGGAGTATTTGATGGATGAGGCGAGAGAAGTGGTATATTCTGCATTAGAAAGATGTCTCGACAATCATGTAACAGACTGGACCAAGATCAAGACAGAGATTAAAGATAGTCTGAGTGATTATTTATGGAAAAAGATGAAGCGTAATCCGATGATCCTGCCGATCATCATGGAAGTGGAGTAAATACATGAATGAGATGAAACAATTAATGACGGAACTGACAGACAGGCTTAGAAAGACCAATGAATACAATCAGTATATCAATGTTCTTAGCCGTTTGAAGCAAGATCCAGAGCTTTATGCGAGAATCGGAGATTACAGACGACGAAGTCTATGGATCCAGATGCAGGAGGGAGAGGCTTTTATTCAGGGGAATAATGGACTGCAGAAAGATTTTGCCGATCTCCAGGAAAATGGCCTTGCTAATGAGTTTTTTGCTGCAGAACATCAGTATATCGCAATGGTCAAAGAGCTGCAGGAGCAGTTCTTAGAAGGTTCGGCAGTGGAAACATCCTTTTTGGAGGGATAGAGATGAACGATCCTTATACCAGAAAACTGCAGGTGATGTTGAATTCTGCACGGTACCTGCTTGCAATTTGTGTCAATATATTAGTGCTGGTTCTCATTTTATATGGTGTCAGCCGTGTATGTATTTGCGGGTATCATTTTTGTTATGCGGTTTTTGGAACGGTAACGGTTGACCAGGGCAAAGGACAGGAAAAAATTTTTCAGGTAGAGACGAACCGGTCTATGTATGAAGTGGCAGACAAACTTCAAAAACAGGGGTTGATCGTTGATAAGTACAGTTTTTATGCGAGAACACAACTGCTGGAGCAGGATACTGTTATCTTGCGGCCGGGAACCTATGTATTGCGTACGAATATGGACTATCAGGAGATTATTGACATTTTAACAGTTAGTATTTAGATTGGAGAGTGCAATGATTGTAAACGAACGTTTGGTGACTTATTTGGATTCACTGACTTGGCAGATACCGGAGCCGATGCAGGAATTAGAGCAGTGGGCACTGCAAAAAGAAGTGCCGATCATACGTCGTTCGATGCAGTCATTGCTTTTGTTTATGCTGCGTCTGCGACAACCGAAACATGTTTTAGAGATAGGAACGGCAGTGGGGTTTTCTGCTCTTTTAATGCGTAGTGAATTGCTGCCGGATGCAACGTTGGATACGATAGAAAAAGTTCCGGCGAGAATTCGGGATGCCAAAGAAAATTTTGCCAAATATCCACAGGGAGACAAGATCAGATTGTTAGAGGGAGATGCGGCAGATATACTTGCGGCACTGGTGCGCGAGCAGAAACAATATGATTTCATATTTATGGATGCAGCAAAAGGGCAATATGCTGCTTTTTTGAATCCTATTTATGATTTATTGCAACCGGGAGGACTGCTTGTGACTGATAATGTTCTTCAAGAGGGAGATATTATTGAGTCACGCTATGCGATCCGCCGTCGAGACCGCACGATTCATGGGAGGATGCGGGGGTTTTTGTACGAAATGACACATTCGGAACAGTGGGATAGTGTTATATTGCCTGTTGGAGACGGTGCCTTGCTGTCTTATAAGAAAACGAATGTAAAGCAGATGTAAGCTTACGGTAAGATAATGCTTGTAAACTGCATAATTGTTAGATATAATGAAGTTTAGCGAGTTCTTAGGAGGAACCTATATGTTAGAGAATGGAAAGCCGGAGTTATTGGTACCGGCAAGCAGCTTGGAAGTGCTGAAAGTGGCAGTAATGTACGGCGCAGATGCGGTTTATATCGGTGGAGAAATGTACGGACTTCGCGCAAAGGCTAAAAATTTCTCGATGGAGGATATGGCAGAGGGAATCCGTTTCGCACATGAACATGGAAAACGTGTTTTTGTAACGGCAAATATTACTGCGCATAACCGTGATCTGGAGGGTGTGCGAAAGTATTTCAGGGAGCTGCATAAAATCGGACCGGATGCGTTGATCATTTCCGATCCGGGTGTATTTACCATTGCAAGAGAGGTGTGCCCTGAGATAGAAGTTCATATTAGTACACAGAGCAATAATGTCAATTACGAGACATATCTTTTCTGGCAGAGACTTGGTGCCAAACGAGTGGTTTCGGCGCGGGAATTGTCCATTAAAGAAATTGCAGAGATTCGGGCTAATATTCCGGATGACTTGGAGATTGAAACATTTGTACATGGAGCGATGTGTATTTCCTACTCCGGTCGTTGCCTTTTAAGTAATTATTTTACCGGCAGAGATGCTAACCTGGGGGCATGTACGCATCCGTGCCGTTGGAAGTATTATATTATGGAAGAAAACAGACCGGGAGAATTCCTACCTGTGGAGGAAAATGAGAGAGGAACTTATATTTTCAATTCCAAAGATTTGTGTATGATAGAGCATATTCCGGATCTGGTGCAGGCAGGCATTGATAGTTTTAAAATCGAGGGACGCATGAAAACAGCACTTTATGTGGCTGACGTAGCGAGAACCTATCGACAGGCAATTGACGATTATTTTGATTCACCGGAGCTGTATGCGGCTAATCTGGATCACTATCGGGATGAGATCTCTAAGTGTACGTATCGTCAGTTTACGACAGGATTTTTCTATGGACCGACAACGCATGAATCACAGATATATGACAACAATACGTATGTTAAAAAGTATACGTATTTGGGGTTGGCAGGCAGTTCAGATGAGCAGGGATTTGTAAAGATGGAGCAACGTAACAAATTTGCGGTAGGTGATCAGGTAGAGATTATGAAGCCTTCCGGTGAAAATGTGCTTGTTACCGTTGAAAAGATGAAGGATGAAGATGGCAGATTCATTGAGAATTGTCCGCATCCGAAGCAGAAAATACACGTGTTGTTTAGTCAGAAACCGGATGAGTTGGATTTGATACGCGTCCGCGAAGAGCAGTAATGGAGGAAAGAAATGGTAAAGAATGTACGTATGAGATTGTTGCTGGTGATGCAGGTTTTGACCGAGCAGACGGATGAGAAGCATGGACTGACCATGAAAGAAATCTTGGAATGGATCACAGAGAAAGGAATAGCCGGAGAGCGTAAGAGTGTTTATGAGGATATTCATGCTTTGCAGGAATTTGGACTACCGATCGTGTATTGCACGGAGGATAAGACATACCGATTTCAGCAATAAAAGTGATGCAGTGCGGTCAGAATGATTATGAGAAAGGAATTTGACGACATGACAGTACAGGAGAAATATTTAAAAATTGCGGATGATGTAATTGCAGCAGGTCCTTACAAACCGGATTGGCATTCGTTGGCTGCCTATGAGGCACCAAAATGGTTTCGAAATGCGAAATTTGGCATTTTTATTCATTGGGGTATATTCAGCGTACCCGCTCATAATAATGAATGGTATTCCCGTAACATGTATATTCAGGACATGGAAGAATGGGAATGGCACCGCAAAAACTTTGGAGAACATACGAAATTTGGATATAAGGACTTTATACCAATGTTTACGGCGCCAAAGTTTGATCCAAAACAGTGGGCAAAACTATTCAAAAAAGCCGGTGCAAAGTATGTTATGCCGGTCGCAGAGCATCATGATGGATTTCAGATGTATGATTCCGAGATCAGCGATTGGACAAGCGTGAAAATGGCAATGAAGCGTGACGTCTTAGGTGAGTTGAAAGAGGCGATCCAAGAGGAAGATATGATCTTTTGTGAGTCTAATCACCGTGTAGAACACGCATTTTTTATGGGACATGGTTGTGAATTTGACAGCGATATCAAGCAGCCGATGAAATTGGGTGATTTTTATTATCCGGCTATGCCGGAACCGGACAATCAGGATCTTTTTAGTCCGGCGCCACCACAAGACTTCATGGAAGACTGGCTTGCACGAAATGTGGAGTTGGTTGAGAAATATCGTCCTGCCATGGTTTATTTCGACTGGTGGATTCAGCATGAATCGGTAAAACCATATTTGAAAAAGTTTGCAGCTTATTATTATAATCGTGGTGTAGAATGGGGAATGGATGTGGCTATTTCCTATAAGCATGATGCAATGATGCTTGGCACAGCGATCTTAGATATGGAACGCGGTCATTTCTCAGAGGCAAAGCCATTTTATTGGCAGGCAGATACTTCTATGGCGTTTAATTCTTGGTGTTATACGGAGCAGAACCGTTTTAAGCAGACCAAAGATATTTTGCAGGATCTGGTAGACATTGTCAGCAAAAACGGCTGTCTGTTGTTAAATGTCGGACCAAAGGCAGATGGCAGCATTTGTGAGGAAGAGGTGCAGATGCTCAATGAGATCGGAGAATGGCTTGATGTCAACGGAGAGGCCATTTACGACAGTCATCCTTGGCGTGTTCAGGCAGAAGGCAATACGGAAGTGGTTGAGGGAATGTTTTCGGAAGAGGGAAGAAAAGACTTTGATTCCACGGATGTACGTTTCACCTGTCGTGAGGATTGCATTTATATTATTCCAATGCAGCAGCATGGCGAAGACGTGATCGTCAAGAGTATGGGTGAAGAAAGCAAAGATTTTCATGGTATTATCACAGAGTTTAGTGTACTTGGTTACGATCAGAAACCTGTGTATACACGCGAAGCAGATAAGATGATCATTCATGCGCCATTTGTCGACAGTGATAAACCTGTTGTATACAGAATGCGTTTGAAGTAAAGGGGTTTTACAATTTTCGTATTCGATAAAAAAGACGGAGAAACAGCATTGACACCCCGACTATTATGTGGTACTTTAAGTGTGTTGTTTGTTTCCGGGGAGATTACTTCGGGAACATAGATTATATTTAGTTTTTTAGGAGGCAGTACAATGAAGGGTACAGTGAAATGGTTTAATGCAAAAAAAGGATTTGGCTTCATCTCAGATGAAAATGGAAATGATGTATTCGTACATTTCTCCGCTTTGCAGATGGATGGATTCAAGGTTCTTGACGAAGGCGAAGAGGTAGAGTTCGACGTTGTCAATGGTGAAAAAGGTCCTCAGGCATCTAATGTGGTAAAGATTGGCTAATTGCTTTCTTTATCAAGAGTTATAATCAATGCATGAATCATTCTGATTTTTATAGATAATTATTTGTTTATTAAAGTTAAGAAATTTATCACAGGTTGTAACCACAAAGGAGCAGTCCTCTTAAGAGATTCTCTTAAGAGGCTGCTCCTTTTCTCTTTCCTAACGCAAAATTCATTTCAGACCCAGTTCTTCCGCAAGCTCTTCCAGATACATCCAGCGATCCATTTTTTGCTCCAAAGCCGCTTCTATTTCAGATTTTTGTGCAGTTAGTTCGTTTAGTCTGACAAAATCTGTTGCAGCGCCGACAATATCCTGCTCCAGCTGCTCCAATTGTTCTTCTAAAGAGGCAATATCCTGTTCGATCGTTTCATAGTCCTTTTGTTCCTGGTAGGACATTTTTTTAGTATGGGTATGTCCTTTCTTCCAGTTATCACGTGTGTTTTTGGAAGGACCATCGGATGAGACCACTGCCTGAGTATCAGTATGCCCCTGTGCTCCGGCATCGGCTACGGTTATGACTTCATTGGTATGAGCGAGATAATCGGTATATCCGCCCTCGTACTGACGGATCACGCCACCTTTTTCAAAGGCAAAGATGCGGCGGACAATACGATCCAAAAAGTAACGGTCATGGGAAATTGTGATCACAATCCCGGCAAATTGATCCAGATAATCTTCCAAAATCGTCAGGGTTGCAATATCCAGATCGTTGGTTGGCTCGTCGAGCAGCAGTATGTTAGGTGCCTCCATCAAAATGCGGAGCAGATACAGTCTTCGACGTTCTCCACCGGATAATTTTGCAATCTTGGTGTATTGTTGATCTTTTGGAAAGAGGAAACGTTCCAACATAGCTGAAGCGCTGATTGTTCCATCGGCAGTTTGTACAAGCTCGCCACCTTCTTTTACATAATCGATCACGCGCAGAGAGGGATCCATTTCTGTACTTTCTTGTGAGAAATAGCCGATTTTTACAGTTTGTCCAATGGTGACGGTACCTTTATCGGGCGTGATCTGTCCTAAAATGATTTTAAGAAGTGTGGATTTGCCACAGCCGTTAGGTCCAATAATCCCAATACGGTCATCACGTAAAAAGGTATAGGTGAAATTCTGCATTAGCACAGCATCTTCATATGCCTTGCTTATATGCTCCAGTTCGATCGTTGTGCGTCCCAGTCTGGAGGAGACAGAACTGATCGTGACGGTATCATCTGTGACGGGTGCATCCATATCGCGCAGGGCCTCATAGCGTGCAATATGTGCTTTTTGTTTGGTGGAACGTGCTCTGGCACCGCGTTTCATCCATTCGATCTCTACTCGCAGGATACTTTGGCGTTTGCGCTCGGTTGCCCGTGCAATTTCCTCGCGCATGGCTTTATGCTCCAGATAATACAGATAGTTGCCTTCATAGCGGTATAGTTTGCTTTTATCGATCTCCACGATGGCATTGGTCACACTATCTAAAAAATAGCGGTCATGCGTGATCATGATCAGAGGACGCGATTCGGCACGCAACGTCTTTTCGAGCCATTCTGCCATTGCACTGTCTAAATGGTTTGTCGGTTCATCCAAGATCAGGACATCGGCAGGCGTCAGCAAAGTTCGTACCAGAGCAATGCGTTTGCGCTGTCCGCCTGACAATTCTGTGATCGGTTGGTCATATCTTGTAAAGCCGAGCTGATGCAGCATGGACTTTGCCTGTGGAATATAGTTTTCCGGCTGATCACTGATCTCTTCTGTGAGCGGAAGCGCACCGGAAAGAGTCGTATGTGTGTCTGCAAATTCCGGGATCTGAGGTAGATAAGCAATACGCAGATCACGTTGCATAATGATGTCAGCACGGTCAGCTGTTTCTTTGCCGGCAATGATCTTTAAGAGGGTGGATTTACCGGTTCCATTGATGCCGATCACACCAACCTTATCCTTGTCACTCAAATAAAAAGAGACATCATCAAAAAGCAGTCTCTCTGTAAAAGAATGTGTCAAATGTTCAATATTGATAATATTCATCAGAATACCTCCGTGCTTATTTATTACTCAAACCGCCCACTTTTCAATCCGTTTCATGACAACATAATAAGTATTATGTGGTTAATGCTTCACTTCGGAAGGTGTCAAGTTTGAGTACTGTCATATTTGGATGAAATATGGTATACTGGTACAGTGGATTGTTCCTGGTAATGTAGAAATGTTAGGATTTGCTGTACCTGCTTATGATACAGGCAAATTCATATAATGTCAAAAGGAATGGAGGATTTCGATGAGTAAAAACATTGGAAATACAATATACGACCGAAGTATTAATTATTATGAGACAGATCAAATGGGTATTGTTCATCATTCCAATTACATACGATATTTTGAAGAGGCGAGACTGGATATGATGGAACAGGTAGGATTATCCTATGCTGCAATGGAGGAACATGGTTTGATCATTCCGGTGTTATCGGTAGCGTGTGAATATATTAAACCGGTTTTGTTTGGAGAAAAAGTGCAGATACATACCCGTTTGGTAAAGTTTGATGGGATCAAAATGCAGTTTGTCTATGAAATATATTGTGAGGGAGAGCTTCGAACCAAAGGGGAAAGCAGACATTGCTTCCTAGATAAGGAAATGAAGCCGGTCCGCATGAAGCGGCAGTTCCCGGAGATTTATCAGCGAATGAAAGAACTTGTGATTACGGCAACAGACAAATAGGATTGGCGTTGTCAGTGTGGAGATACCTGATGGTTTGAGAGATCGGCTTATCAGGAATATGGAGGATTAAAGTGAAGAAAATATTGCGAGTGGTAGCGATCACGAGTACGGTCATGGTCGTAATCTTAGGTGCGTTCCTGTGGAACATGAACCGTTTATCAAAGCAGAAAGCAGCTAAACAGGAGAAGCTGCTTGCGCAGGAGAGGGATCTTTTGCCTGACAGCCGGCAAAAAGCAATTGACAAGGTTGAAAAAGTAAATATAAAACAACTCTATCTAAGCGGCGATAATAAAAATGTCGTAACGGTACCGTCCACAGGGCTTCAGCAGGTATATGACGGCAGTCAGAGCACGAAGGCGGAAGAGATGTTGACGACGGTAAAAAAGAACAAGCAGTTTTCTTTTGATAAGCCGTTGTGGGCATATAATCCATATGGAACAAATTCGCAGTCTATGTATTTGTATTTTAAGAGTGACGGGAAGGGATACTGTCGTTATACAGTATCTGTGGATGATCGTAATATTGCGGATTTTACACGTACACCATTTAATGGCGGCGCAGAAAATGTTACGAAGGAACATGAATATCAGATCATCGGTCTGCTTCCGGGACGTGTAAATTATATAACTGTTAATTTCTATAGTCCCAAAGGAGAGTTATCGAAGACGGGAACATGGCAGATCACACTTCCGGCAGATGATAGCGGTCTGGCAGGGCGCTTGTCAGTTGAAGAAGGTTATAGCAAACAGACGATCAGTAATGGGTTGTATGTGGTTTTTGCAGATGGCAGGAAAGGTAAAGATGGAAAGAAACATTATGCGATTACCATGTATGACAATTCCGGTATACTGCGTGCTAATATTCCAACGGATGGCTATGTAGGCCGCAATGTGCAGATCATTTATGACTCGTTAGTTGTTCAGAGTAGTAAAAATTGTTTGGTGCGCATTAACAGGCTTGGACAGGTAACACATTCGTATCCGGTATATGGATACCATTTCCAAGGAGAATATGCATACGATGGCAGTGCCGGAGTATACCTGTTGGCAACAGCTGATCGTAAAAATATGACCGTGGGCAGCAAGGTGTTAAAAATCGATCTGGAGAACAAAAAGGTTAGCCAGGTGTTGGATATGGATACACTGTTAAAGTCTGTGTATGCCCATGCCAAAAAGAAAGGCAATGCAAAAAATTGGATCTCGCTGGATTCGATCCAGTGTACCGGGACAAACCAGTTGTTACTTAGTTCGTCTAAGCTATCCAGTGTCTTCAAGGTAAGCCGCGTGGGCAGTCTGCTGCCGTCGGTGGACTATATTATTGCCGATGCCTCACAGTGGAAAAGTTATAAAGGATTGAAGAAGAAGGTTTTGACCAAGACGTTGGCAGACGGAGAAGATCCGGATCCAACGCAGACACCGGTTATTCAATCAATTTTACAGACGCCCAAGCCGGCAGAGCTGTTCCGTTCCCATTATGGACAAAACAGTATTGTATATACGAAGGGATCCGGAGAGGGTTTTTATCGGCTGGAATTATTAAATAACAATGCGGGAAAAGGCGCGGGCAGCAAGAATAGTTCTTATTATTGCCGTTATTTGGTAGATGAGACGTCGCACACCTATCAATTGCAGTCAGAAAAGGCATTGCCACATACAGAGACGGAGGGAAATGTTACCGTCGATAAGAAAGTGGTGATCTACTGTGACAGTGATTCTAAGTCGATCAATGAGACAGACAATGGTGCCAAATTGATCCGAAAATATACGGCGCCGATGAAATTATACCGTGTTTACAAAGATGACTGGAAAGGTTTTTGGTTTTATTAAAGAATGAAGAAGGGCAAAACGCTGGTTTTGCCCTTTTTGGTTGGTCGAAATACGTGATGCAGGATAGCGATTTTATTTGACCGTATACACAAAATGCGGTATACTGAAAACAGTGTTTTATGTTGCAGCAGATGGGGTTTGCTGCATCCATTTTATATTTACAGGAGGAGATTATTTATGAAGTTTTTCGTTGACACAGCAAAGATTGAAGACATCAAAAAGGCAAACGATATGGGAGTGATTTGTGGTGTTACAACAAATCCGTCTTTAATTGCGAAAGAAGGTGGCAAGAGCCAGGAAGAAGTACTTAAGGAGATCGCATCAATCGTAGATGGACCGATCAGTGGTGAAGTTAAGGCAACAACCGTAGATGCTGAGGGAATGATCGCAGAGGGTCGTGAGATCGCAAAATTACATCCAAATATGGTTGTTAAGATCCCTATGACGGTAGAAGGATTAAAGGCAACAAAGGTATTATCTTCTGAAGGTATCAAGTGTAATGTAACATTGATCTTTTCTGCAAATCAGGCATTGCTTGCAGCAAGAGCCGGTGCAGCTTACGTTTCTCCGTTCTTAGGCCGTCTGGATGACATTTCCATGCCGGGTATTGATTTGATCGAGCAGATTTCTGATATGTTTGCAAACTATCCGGATATCAGCACAGAGATCATTGCGGCAAGTATCCGTAATCCAATCCATGTAACAGATTGTGCATTAGCCGGCGCTGACATCGCTACAGTTCCATATGCGGTTATTGAGCAGATGACCAAACATCCATTGACAGATCAGGGAATCGCAAAATTCCAGGCAGATTACAAGGCTGTTTTTGGTGAATAGATCAGAGCATCGTTACGCAGACAGGCAAGGAGGTAGTTATGGACACATTAGCATTAAAGAAAATGGCAAACGAGGTTCGTAAAGGAATCGTTACAGCAGTACACAGCGCAAAGTCCGGTCATCCGGGTGGATCGTTATCTGCTGCAGACATTTTAACTTATTTATATTTTGAAGAGATGAATATTGATCCGAAGGATCCGAAGAAAGCAGATAGAGATCGTTTTGTGTTATCAAAGGGACATATTGCACCGGCATTATATTCTACGTTAGCACATAGAGGTTATTTCCCGGTTGAGGATCTTACGACGCTGCGTCATGTAGGTTCTTATCTGCAGGGACATCCGGATATGAAACATATTCCGGGTGTTGATATGTCCAGTGGATCTTTAGGACAGGGAAGTTCTGCAGCAGTTGGAATGGCACTGGCCGGCAAGCTCGATAATGCATCTTACCGCGTATATTGTGTACTCGGAGATGGTGAGGTGCAGGAAGGTCAGGTATGGGAAGCTGCGATGTTTGCAGGTGCCAGAAAGTTAGATAATCTGGTGTTTGTTGTTGATAACAATGGCTTACAGATCGATGGAGATATTGAGGATGTATGTTCTCCATATCCGCTCCCGGACAAGTTTAAGGCATTTAATTTCCATGTTATTGAGATTGATGCACATGACTTTGAGCAGATTGATGCTGCATTCCGTGAGGCTCGTGAGACTAAGGGAATGCCAACGGCGATCATTGCCAAGAGTGTCAAAGGAAAGGGCGTTTCTTTCATGGAGAATCAGGCAAGCTGGCATGGTTCTGCACCGAACGATGAGCAGTATGCACAGGCAATGGAAGAGTTAGAGAAAGCCGGAGCAGCATTATAAGGCAGAATGGAGGATTAAAATGGCAGAGGTTAAGAAAATTGCTACAAGAGAAAGTTATGGTAATGCCCTTGCAGAACTTGGTAAAGAATATCCAAATCTGGTCGTATTAGATGCAGATCTTGCTGCAGCAACTAAGACCGGCATTTTCAAAAAGGCATTTCCGGATAGACATATTGACTGTGGTATCGCAGAGTGTAACATGGTAGGTATTGCGGCAGGACTTGCAACAACAGGCAAGATTCCATTTGTTAGTTCTTTCGCAATGTTTGCGGCAGGACGTGCTTTTGAGCAGGTTCGTAATTCCGTAGGATATCCAAAGCTGAACGTAAAGATCGGTGCGACACATGCCGGTATTTCCGTTGGTGAAGATGGAGCAACGCATCAGTGCTGTGAGGATCTGGCGTTAATGCGCACGATTCCTGGAATGGTTGTGATGAATCCATCCGATGATGTAGAAGCCAAGGCAGCCGTTAAGGCAGCACTTGATCACGAGGGACCGGTATATATCCGCTTTGGCCGTTTGGCAGTGCCGGTGATCAATGATAATCCGGATTACAAGTTTGAGCTTGGCAAAGGTGTTGTTCTTCGCGAGGGTAAAGACGTTACATTGATCGCAACCGGACTGGAAGTTTCGGAGACATTGGTTGCTGCTGAGAAGTTGGCACAGGATGGCATTGACGCACAGGTCATCAATATTCATACGATCAAGCCGTTGGATGAGGATCTGGTTGTCAGCGCAGCTAAGAAAACAGGCAAGGTAGTTACAATTGAGGAACATTCCATTATTGGCGGACTTGGCAGTGCGGTTTGTGACTGTCTGTGTGCTAAGGCACCGACGCCGGTATATAAGATTGGTGTCAATGATACCTTTGGTGAGTCTGGTCCTGCAGTTGAGCTGCTCAAGAAATATGAGTTAGACAGCGAGGGCATTTACAAGAAGGTAAAGGCTTTTGTGGAAGCGTAAGCAAAGTAGATCATAACAAAACGAAAAGGCAGGAAATGCAATAGCTTTCCTGCCTTTTTTGATTGATAGGAAATTGCTGTTATGTGGCGTGACATTGTCAAGATTGTGTTTGATCCGAATGGAGATTGTGATGTCCGTTTTGTGCTAAAATATGTCGCAAAAGTTATGGCGACAATGGCAGGTTTAAGATATAGTAGACGTATGATTAATTTTTTCAAAGGAAATTTTTTCAAAGGAGGAACAAATTATGGTAGTTAGTAATCCAATTGTTAGAGGATTTTGGCCGGACCCAAGTGTCTGCCGTGCAAATGGCAAATTTTATTTGGCTTGCAGTTCATTTCAGTATTTTCCGGGAGTGCCGATTTTTGAAAGTGATGATCTGGTCAACTGGAAGCTGATCGGACATTGTCTGACCCGCAAAACACAGGTGAATTTACATAAAGTAAACAGTTCCGGTGGTGTGTTTGCGCCGACACTTCGTTTTCATGATGGACGTTTTTATATGGTTACCAACAATAATACATTTCAGAAAAACTTCTATGTATATACAGATGATATTTATGGAGAGTGGTCTGATCCGATCTTTGTAGATCAGGATGGTATTGATCCATCTTTGTTTTTTGAGGATGGCAAGGTATACTTTACATCCAATGGCAATGGACCGGATGGCAAGGGATGTATTATGCAGTGTGAGATCAATGTTGAGACCGGAGAAAAATTAACGCCAACGAAACCGGTTTGGAGTGGTAATGGTGGACGTTATCTGGAGTCTCCACACCTGTATCATATCGGTGACTGGTATTATATGATGGTTGCTGAGGGCGGTACAGAATATGGTCATATGGTAACTTATGCGAGAAGTAAAGATCCGTATGGACCATTTGAATCCTATCCGGGCAATCCGGTACTTACCAACCGTAATTTGGGTGGTAATGAGAACCGTATTCAGGGTATTGGCCATGGTGATCTGGTACAGGATGAGGAAGGCAATACTTTTATGGTCTGCTTAGGATTCCGTCAGAATGGTGAGTGGTCTCCGTTCCACCATTTAGGCAGAGAAACGTTCTTGGTAGGTGTTCATTGGCGTGAAGACGGCTGGTTTGAAGCCGGAGAAAATGGAGCCGTATATTCGGAAATGGATATTCCGGGCATTAAAGCAGTGCAAAAACGGGATGGTATTTATGATGTTTCCTTAGACACACTTGGTGAAGGAGATCCAAGATGGTGTTATATGAGAGATTATGATGAGTCCCGCTATGAATTTGGTGACCATTCGATCACTTTGACCGGAAGTGAAGTAACTCTGGAAGAGGAGGATATTCCGACATTTTTGGGAATCCGTCAGTCAGAGTTTGAGACAGAACTTCTTGTTACCTTAAAGACAGATGCAAAAGAGGCAGGTATCACCTGTTACATGGACGAGAGCCAGCATTACGATGTGGCGATCTTCCAGGAAGAAGATGGTGTGAAAGCAAAACTTCGTTTACGTACAGGAGATGCGATCGGTATTGCAGGAGAAGTAACACTTCCACAGGATCTTTCCGAATATCATCTTCGCATTGTGAGTGAACATGAATGGTATCACTTCTATTGTGGACAGGGAGCCGATGCAGCTTATTTAGGCAAGGCAAGAGCAAAATATCTATCTACGGAAGTTGCCGGAGGTTTTACAGGAGTTCTTTTGGCAATGTATGTTATTGATGAAACAGGTAAGAAGGCTGAGTTTACAGAATTTACCTGGACGCAGAAAGGACACTGATCCGCAAACAATTCGAATTCGGATTAGCTTTGTGTTACTGTGGGGCTCTGCGTGTCTTTTATGGAAGGAGAGAAGAATATGCGAAAAAAAGGGTTTACAAGCAAAGGGGTATCCCTGCTGTTATCAGCGAGTTTATGTGTTGGCATGATGTCTACGCTGAGTGGTTGTGGATCGAAGAAGGATGAAGTGATCAAGCTGGATGTATACAGTCAGCTTGCCAATTTTTCCGGTAAGCAGACGGGCTGGTCTGCCGATATCCTGAAGGATAAGTTTGGTGTAGAACTAAACATTATTCCGGAAGGAGATGGCGTGTTCCAGACACGAATGACCAGTGGAGATCTGGGAGATATTGTTGTATGGGCTAATGACAGCGACAACTATCCAAATGCAGTGAAGGCAAATCTGTTACTTAACTGGGATGATGATGGATTGTTGGATGAGTATGGCAAAACGATCAAAAAAATGATGCCGGATGCATTAGACAAAAACCGAAATCTGACTTCTAAGATTACCAATGGCAAGAGCAAAGCTTTATATGGTTTTGGTAACAACGTTGCACTTAGCAGTAAGGAACACCAGTCATTCTTCTATACCTGGGATGTCAGATGGGATCTGTACAAACAGCTTGGCTATCCAAAAGTAAAAGATATGCAAGATATGCATAAACTGTTAAAGAACATGCAGAAGATCTGCAGCAAAGATGATGCCGGTAATAAGGTATATGCCCTGTCCCTCTGGCCGGATTGGGATGATTCAATGGTTATGTATGTCAAAGCGACGGCAACCGCTTACTATGGATATGATGAGCTTGGTATTGGATTGTATGATCCAAAAACCGGAACGTATCATGATGCTCTAGAGAAGAATGGACCTTATCTGGAAATGTTGAAATGGTACAATGATCTTTACCGGGACGGCTTGATCGATCCGGATTCCATGACACAGACCTTTGATCAGATGGCAGAAAAAGTCCAGAACGGTGGTGTACTGTTCTCGATCTTTAACTACTCAGGATCCTTGAGTTATAACACAGATGAGCATACTTCGAAAGGTAAATTGATGTATTGCATGAAACCGGAACAGGCAAGCCCGATCGTCTATGGTATGAATACACAGGGCGGCGAGTCTGTTTGGTCGATCGGAGCCAACTGTGAATATCCGGAAAAATGTATGGAACTGATCAATTATTTTGCGACACCGGAAGGACGTATGACACTGCAGTACGGACCAAAAGGACTTTGCTGGGATTATGACGATCAGGGTAATACGATATTTACCGAATTTGGCCGTAAGTGCCGTGCAGATGAAAATACAACAATGGGTAATGGCTATAAAGGAAGTTTCCACGACGGCTGCCTGCAGATCAACAATACGACATGGTCTATTGATGCAGAAAACCCAGACTCCAACGGAGATACTTACAACAGCGTCAACTGGAAGAGCAATCTAGAAAAAGCGAAGAGCGATATTGAGCAGGATTGGCGCGATTACAATAAGACCAATTCCATCAATGCTTACTTTGAAAAAGGTAAATACACGGTTTCTCCGGGAACCAGCTTTAGCTTGAGCACAAAAGATGACACATTAAAGACTGTTTGGGGACAGGTTACAACCTGCATCAAAAATGAGTCTTGGAAAGCGTTGTATGCAAAGTCGGATGCTGCGTTTGAGAAACAGGTAAATCACATGATCAGCAGTGCGAAGAAGTATGGATATGACAAGTGCCTGAAGTGGTCCCAGAATGAAGCGAAAACACGCAAATCGTTAGAGGATCAGTTGACACAATAATTTAGCCTTCTTTGAAAAAAGTTGATATATAGCAAAAAGCGTTCTGTCCCTTTTACAGGTGTACAAGAGCGCTTTTTGTGTATTAGATTATCAAGCGCTTTTTATGTATTAGTTGTATTAGATTGTCAAGTGCTTTTTGTGTATTAGATTTGACAAAAACTCTTATACCGATTATTCTAAAAGGTAGGTTGCAAAAAGAGATAAAAAGTGAGGATTTACATGGATACATATAAAGTAAAGCCATTGGAAGAACCGATGGAGGTTTGTGTACAGGTACCGGGTTCTAAAAGTATGACAAATCGTGCACTATTGCTTGCGGCAATGGGGGAGGGAATGACTCTGTTACACGGAGTTCAATTTAGTGAGGATTCCTTGCATTTTCTTACAGCTTTACAGGATTTAGGATTTGATGTACATGCTGATCAGGAGGCATGTACCGTTCGGATTCGAGGGTTTGGAGGACAGATCCCGAAGGAGCAGGCAACAATTTATGTTGGGAGCGCGGGAACAGCAGCCAGGTTTTTGACCGCTTTTGTTGCAATGTCAGCGGGCAGATATCGTTTGAATGCATCCGACCAAATGAATAAACGACCGATGCGGGAGTTATTGCGGGCACTGGAGGAGTTAGGCGCACGCTTTACGTGGCTTGGTGAGCCGTATCGCTTTCCTATGGAAGTTTATGGAATGGGGCAAAGATATGGGGAGTACCGCGTGCAGCTAAATATTGATCAAAGCAGTCAGTTTTTAAGTGCATTATTGATGACAGCGCCGACTGCGATCGACATGCTTACGATAGAACTTACCGGTAAACGCAGTGCAAGATCTTATGTGGAAATGACGGAACATATGATGTGTCAGTTTGGACATTCCGGGGTATTAAAGCATGAAGCGGATTGCTATCAGGTGCGTAGAGGAGACTATGAGGCGAGAGAGTACGTTGTGGAGCCGGATGTATCTGCAGCCTGCTATTTCTATGCGGCGGCAGCAGTGACCGGAGGAAGCACCGTGGTACGTTTTATGAAAAAGGATTCGCTGCAAGGAGATATGCGCTTTTTGGACGTATTGGAACAGATGGGCTGTATCAAGCAGTGGGGACACATGGAAGAAACCGGAGAGCCGGCACTTAAGATCTCCGGACCGGTTAATGGGGTGCTGCATGGTATTGATATCAATATGAGTGATTTTTCGGATCAGACGCTTACGTTAGCAGCGATTGCACCGTTTGCCGATTCTCCGGTGACGATACGAGGAGTCAGCCACATACGGGGACAGGAATCGGATCGCTTGTACGTGATCGTGACGGAGTTAGAGCGTATGGGGATTCGCTGCGATATGTTTGAAGATGGAGTCACAATCTATCCGGGAGAGCCAAAAGGCACACAGATCGAAACTTATCAGGATCATCGCGTCGCCATGGCGTTTGCAGTGACAGGACTGCGCACACCGGGTGTTGAGATCTTGAATCCGGGATGCTGCAGAAAAACATTTGCAGATTATTTTAATGTATTTTCAATAATATTTAATCAGAAATGATGGAAGGAAAGGAATAGAAACAATATGAAGGGAATCATTGATGTATTACAGGAAGAAGTAAAGCAGGCATTTGAGAAGGCTGGCTATGATGGAAAGTACGCTAAGGTGACGATTTCCAATCGTCCGGATCTTTGTCAGTATCAGTGCAATGGTGCACTTGCCATGGCAAAAGAATATCACAAAGCACCGATTCAGATGGCAGAGCAGATTGTTGAATTATTAAAACAGAGTGATACATTTGCGGCAATTGCGGCACAGGCACCTGGATTTATCAATATGACAGTCAGTGGAGAATTTTTGGCAGCGTATATTAATGAGATGCGTGCTGCAGACAAGTTTGGTTTGGAACAGCCGGCTAAGAAAGAGACGATCGTGATCGATTACGGCGGAGCGAATGTCGCAAAGCCGCTGCATGTGGGTCATTTGCGTTCTGCAGTCATCGGCGAGAGCATTAAGCGTACTGCACGATACATTGGTCATAAAGTAGTTGGTGATGTACATTTGGGTGATTGGGGGCTGCAGATCGGTCTGATCATTACGGAGTTAAAGCATCGTAAACCGGAGTTAGTCTATTTTGATAATACTTATGAGGGGGAATACCCGACAGAGCCGCCATTTACCATGAGTGATCTGGAAGAAATTTATCCGTATGCAAGCGGATATTCCAAAGAGCATGAGGATTACAAAGAAGAGGCACAGGAAGCAACTGCACAGCTACAGGCAGGCAGAAGAGGTTATTTGGCGCTTTGGAAGCATATTATAGACGTATCGGTTACAGATCTGCGTAAGATCTATACAAAGTTAAATGTTGACTTTGACCTTTGGAAGAAAGAATCTGATGCGCAGCCATATATCCCGGATATGGTGCAGGGAATGAAAGATGGCGGATACGCACATATTGATGACGGTGCACTTGTTGTGGATGTAAAAGAAGAGACAGACACGAAAGAAATCCCGCCGTGTATGATCTTGAAATCGAATGGTGCGACACTTTATAATACGACCGATTTAGCAACGATCGTTGAGCGTCGTAAATTATTTGATCCAACCCGTATTATTTATGTGGTAGACAAGAGACAGTCTTTGTATTTTGAACAGGTATTCCGTTGTGCTAAGAAGACAAAGATCATTGGTGATGATGTTGATCTTATCTTTGTCGGTTTTGGTACTATGAATGGTAAAGACGGTAAGCCGTTTAAGACGAGAGATGGCGGTGTGCTTCGACTGGAGCATCTGCTTGCGGATGTGACCGCACAGGTATCGGATAAGATGGCTGACCGAGATATGGACGATGAGACGAGAGCTGATGTTGCGGCCAAAGTGGCGCTTGCAGCAATCAAATATGGTGATCTGAGCAATCAGGCATCCAAAGATTATGTGTTTGATCTCGACCGCTTTACGTCATTCGAGGGTAACACAGGTCCATATATTATGTATACAATCGTTCGTATCAAATCTTTGCTTGCCAAGGTAGCACAAAATGCAATCGAAGTAGATGAGCAGGTGTCAATTCTTCCGGCATCCGATAAGAGTGCAACAGATGTTATGCTGTCTCTGTCAAAATGGGGTGAGATCGTGCAGGCAGCTTATGAGGAGCAGGCACCGCACAAGATTTGCCAGTTTATTTATGAGTTATCTGATGCTTACAACAAGTTTTATCATGAGAACAAGATCGTTGCAAATGAAGATGCAGCACTAAGAAATTCTCATATCTGCCTTAGCAAACTTGTCGTGAATGTATTGGAGACTGCAGTTGATCTGCTTGGATTAGAAGCACCGGAGCGCATGTAGTATATATTTGGATATGAATGAGTTGATTGGAGGAATTGGATGTACCGTTTAATATCAAGATTGGTTATATACCGCGGCATGGAAGAAGATGGCATTTTATTGCGTTTGTCCGATATTTGCCAAAGGTTTTATAGTGGTGATTACGACAAGGACAATCTGATAACGGAAATTTATGAGCAGATTCACAGTTTGTTGGATTTAGCGACTCGTTATGGATTTAACAAAAATCTATGGCACAATTATCTTGCTTTTCAATTGGCAATGAGTGAAAACCCTTTTACAATGGTATCGGAAAAGGTTGGCGGCAATGATGGTACGGTCAATGCATTTGCCAAAGCAGATTTTCAGATATTCAAGAAATTGTTTGACTATGATTTTTCACCGATTGAAAAAGCATTAGAGATCAATTGCTTTTCCGTGATCTGCAATTATGAGGCAGTTGGTAAAAGTGAACAGATCTTCAACAAGAGTGTGAGCGAAAAAGTGCAGGAATTAAGTGATGCCATTGAAAAAGCGGATGATGAGGATGCACTGTATCGTATTGTAACGGACTTTTACAAAAAATATGGTGTTGGTAAGTTTGGGCTTAACAAAGCTTTTCGTGTCGCAGGATCGGAGGCAGAGGATATTCTTACACCGATTACAAATACCGGTGATATGCTGTTATCAGATATTATTGGTTATGAAAGTCAAAAACAGAAATTAATAGAAAATACAGAGGCATTTGTATCAGGCAGACAGGCTAATAATGTACTGTTATTTGGTGATGCAGGTACCGGTAAATCAACCAGTATCAAAGCAATATTAAATGAATACTATAGCAGGGGCCTGCGCATGATCGAAGTGTATAAACATGAATTTCAGTATTTGTCACAGATCATTGCAGAGATCAAAAACCGCAATTATCGTTTTATTATTTATATGGATGATCTTTCTTTTGAAGAATTTGAGATTGAGTATAAATATCTCAAAGCGGTGATCGAAGGCGGTCTGGAAACTAAACCGGATAATGTTTTGATCTATGCAACTTCGAACCGCAGACATTTGATCCGCGAGACCTGGAGCGATCGCTCTGATATGTCGCAGGATGAACTGCATCGTTCGGATACAATGCAGGAGAAGTTGTCATTAGCAGCGAGATTTGGTGTGACGATCGGATATTATCGTCCAAAGCAGCAGGAATATTTCGAGATTGTTAAACAATTGGCTAAAAAATATCCACAGATCACCTTGTCGGAAGAGGAACTCTGTTTGAAAGCTAATCAGTGGGAGCTTAGCCATGGTGGTATTTCCGGACGTACGGCAACACAGTTTATTGCCAATCTGGCGGGAAGTGTGCTGCAGGATGAGGTCGATTGATGAGCCGGCTTAGTAAGACAGTGCGCCAGATGCTTGTGATCTGTGTGGTACTGTTTATCGGGGGGATATCGTCAGTCAGAGCAGCGGCTGCTCCAAAAGCGGACATTGCAGGAGCCAAAAGAGCGGTGATATTGGCCTTTCAGAATTATGAACGTCAGGTAGATGTGTCGAAATATCATTTGTACAACAAACGCGACGACAAAGCGGTGAGTAATATGATGACGGAAATCGCGACACAGACATCGTATCTCTTTTACAGTGGGCAGGAATATACGAAGGTTGTCAGCGCATCTGACGGACAGGTGCGCCAGATGAAACTGAGTTATATGAAAATATTTCGGAAAGCAGATGGTGCGCCGGATCGGACCAAGATCCAGAAGGTTCGGCGAAAGATCCGAGCCAAGGTTGATCGGATCGTGGCAAAAGCACCGTCTGGAATGACAAAGCTTGAGAAAGCGTTGTATTTTCATGATTATCTGATCCGGAATACGGCATATTCAGATCAGAATACAACATATTGCACCAGTGAATGGGGTGTATTTCTGAAAGGAAAGGGGAACTGCCAGGGATATGCAAAGGCATACGCATTGTTATTGCAAAAGGTGAATATCCCTGTAAAATTTGCCAATTCCTATTCAATGATGCATATGTGGAATGTGGTACGATTAAAGGGAAAATGGTACCATGTTGATCTGACCTGGGACGATCCCTTAAATCCAAACACGCACAAGGATCAGCCGGGGCTGGTACTTCATGAAAATTTTTTGTGCAGTACGTCCTATCTGAAAAAGAAGGGTTACCGAGGGATTCGCTGTAAGCTAACAACATCTTCAAAATATGACCACAAATATTGGAAGCAGGTAAACAGTGCTTTTTATTATCAGAAAGGCAGATTTATCTATCAGACAGATCGGGCGGTCAGACAAAGAAAGCGGATCGCCGGAGGTGCTGCTCGTACTTTGGCGAGGGCTGGTGGAAGTTTATTTGTCAAAGGCAGCAAAGGGAGATTTTATTTTATCAACTTCAACCGCATATATCGTTATAATGGGCGGACACACCAAGTGAAGCTTGTGTGGGAAGGCGGTAAAAAATATGCCTCTTATCAGGCAGCACAGTTGAGCTTCGCAAATGGCAGATTAAAGGTCGGATTGCTGCGAGGCAAAATATGCAAAATAATAACGGTAGCCGGGTGATTCCGACTACCGTTTTTTAGTATAGGAAAATACTTGTATAACGCTGGTTTTTGATCCTTTTTACAGATGCTTTTATATGGTATTACAGTATACCGGTAGAGAAAACAATCTGCGGTATTAAGATCAGTAGCAGACTACAATACCGCCATCGGCTGCGTAGAGGGAGCTGATGCCTCCGGTCTCTGTAATTTGTACATCCTTAAATGAAAGGCGTTTCAAGATCTCTTCTTTGACAAATTCAGCACGTTTGCGATTGTTGCAATGTGCGATCATTAATGTGTGGTTTTGTGGATCAACAGCGTCCGCCTTGATCGCATCTGCCATCTTTATGATCGCCTTTGACATACCACGTGCCTGTGTTACTTTATCAATCTCACCGTTACCGTTAGATGTCATTACCGGCTTGATGTTGAGTGCACTTGCCAGCGTAGCGGTTACCGTAGAGAGGCGACCGTTTTTACGCAGAGTCTCAAGAGATTCTAAGACAAATTTTGTACCCATCTCATGAATAAATTGTTCGGTCTGTTTTATCACTTCGTCGAAAGAAAGTCCACTGCCGGCGAGTTCATTTGCCTTGAGTGCAACTAATGTCTGCCCGGAAGAGGCAGACAAGGAATCAAATACATGGATATGTTTATTTGGGTGATCTTCCATATACATGTTGGCTGCCAGCATGGCACTATTATAAGAACCACTCAGATGACTGGATAACGTTACCATATAAATGTCATCAGCCACCTCAAAGTGTTTAAGATATTCATCCGGTGCCGGGCAGGAAGATTTGGCACATTCGGGATAAGCATCGATGCGTCTGAGAAAATCCTGCTGATCAAAAGTATCATCATCAATTATATCGTAATCACCAATATGGATCGTCAAGGGAATATGGGCAAAATGCGGATCCTGCTTCATATCCTCCGTAAAATCTGTGCAACTGTCACATAAAATCAAATAGGACATAGTTCTCTCCAATCTGCCTGCAGAAGTCTGCGGCTGTCTACTATCAGTATGTCCGTTCATATCCAAAATAAACCGGCTTTATATTGCCGATCACCTTAAAAAGTGCCAAAAACGAACATACACAATTCTAAAACTTATAAAATGTAGTTTTTAATACTACATATATTATCATTCTTACTTTATAAAGTCAACTAAAAAGGCTTTCGAGTGAAAAATATTCACGGGATGATTTCTTGACAAATAAGAAGCATATTGCTACAATCAGTTTTAGTGTATTTAAGAGTTACATTGATGCACGGAAAGAGGTATTTCATGAAGAAGAGGATTTTATCAATTTTAGTGGATAACACTTCGGGTGTATTAAGCCGTGTTGCCGGTTTGTTTAGCCGAAGAGGTTATAATATAGACAGTCTGACAGTTGGAGAGACGCAGAATCCTGCATACTCCCGAATGACCGTAGTTGTCCGTGGGGATGACCAGGTTTTGGATCAGATTGAGAAACAGGTGGCAAAGTTAGAAGACGTTCGTGCCGTGAAGGTATTAAAGCATGGTGAGCGCGTATGCCGAGAGTTGATTTTAGTGACGGTTGCCGTAGAAGCAGATCAAAGACCGGCAGTAGTGGCTATTGCTGATATTTTCCGTGCTAAGATTGTTGATGTCGGAGTAGATACTCTGATGATCGAATTGACAGGTAACCAGAATAAGCTGGATGCATTTGTGAAGCTTTTAAATGGTTATGAGATCAAGGAGATGGTTCGGACAGGCATTACCGGACTGAGTCGTGGAGCCAGAGATATGTTTGATGAGTTTGATGTGGACTTCGACAGCTAATACATAAGTGAAACGCCATTACTTGGATGAATTTGTACTGAGACAGAATGTATCAGGGAGGTCATGCAAGACAGCGCTTTGCATAAATTACATTTTATATTTAGGAGGAAAATATAATGGCAGCAAAGATTTTTTATCAAGATGATTGTAACTTGTCCTTATTGGATGGAAAGACGATCGCTATCATTGGATATGGTAGCCAGGGTCATGCACATGCATTGAACTTGAAGGAATCCGGATGCGATGTCATCATCGGCCTTTATGAAGGTTCTAAGTCATGGGCTAAGGCAGAGAAGCAGGGCTTTAAGGTATACACAACTGCAGAGGCTGCTAAGCAGGCTGATATCATTATGATCCTTATCAATGATGAGAAGCAGGCTGATATGTATAAGAAGGACATTGAGCCAAACTTGGAAGCAGGTAATATGTTAATGTTCGCTCATGGTTTCAATATTCATTATGGATGTATCGTACCTCCGGCTGATGTTGATGTTACAATGATCGCACCTAAGGCTCCAGGTCATACAGTACGTTCTGAGTATCAGGCTGGTAAGGGAACACCTTGTCTTATCGCTGTAGAGCAGGATGCTACAGGTAAAGCACAGGATATCGCACTTGCATATGCACTTGGTATTGGTGGAGCAAGAGCCGGTGTTCTTGAGACAACATTCCGTACTGAGACTGAGACAGACCTTTTCGGTGAGCAGGCAGTACTTTGCGGCGGTGTTTGTGCATTGATGCAGGCTGGTTTCGAGACATTGTGCGAAGCTGGTTATGATCCTAGAAACGCTTATTTCGAGTGTATCCATGAGATGAAGCTGATCGTAGACTTGATCTATCAGTCAGGTTTCGCAGGAATGAGATATTCTATCTCTAACACAGCAGAGTATGGTGATTATATTACAGGACCAAAGATCGTTACAGAGGATACTAAGAAGGCTATGAAGCAGATTCTTTCTGATATTCAGGATGGTACTTTTGCAAAAGACTTCTTATTGGATATGTCCCCAGCAGGTCGTCAGGTTCACTTCAAAGCTCTTAGAAAGCTTGCTTCTGAGCATCCTTCAGAGAAGGTTGGCGAGGAGATCCGTAAGCTTTACAGCTGGAACAATGAGGATGACAAGCTCATCAATAACTAATTTGAGAAGAAAGGAGAGAATACTATGGCGGCAGGAGTATTAGTGATAGCAGTTGTTGTGGTAGCGGTTGTTGTCGTTGTTGCGGCAACGGCTGCAATTGTAGCGGCTGTAAAGAACACTTTACATGACGAGGATGAGTAGTATACTCTCTTATAATACGGAAGGGGACTGTCTGACTAAGGATCAGGGATTCAATGACGCTTAGTACGACAGTCCCTTTTATTTAAAGGATTATACAGTTCAATAGGAAGGCAATAGATTTATGTATACATTGGAGTTTGATACAGAAATACCGAAAATATGTATTCCCATCGTTGGAACGAAAGAAGAAGAGATTATAAAGACAGCAGAGGATCTGGTTGCAGCGAAGGTGGATCTGATAGAATGGCGCGCAGATTATTGTTCGTGTATTTTAGAGGATGAGCGTCTGTGCTTGTTTCTGCGGAAACTGCGACGCAGCACGGGGTCTACACCGTTACTGTTTACGATACGTACTACTGCCGAGGGTGGTGAGCTGACAATATCTTTTGAACAATATATACATACGCTTCAAGTAGCGGCACAGTCTGAATGTGTGGATTATATTGATGTGGAGATGTTTTGGTGGGACAGAGCGCTTTCGGAATCTGAGCCTGTAACAGAAGGAACGATCCGAGAGGCAGTTCAGGCATTACAACAGCATGTGCAGGTGATTGGATCCTATCATGACTTTCAGGGAACGCCACAGGAGCTGCAGATTACAAAACGTCTTTTGGCAATGCATGACAATGGTGCGGATATTCCTAAGATGGCTGTGATGCCGCAGAGAAAAGAGGATGTGTTGACGTTAATGTGTGCAACGCTGCAGGCGAAGAGACAGATACCGGACACACCGGTTATTGCTATGTCGATGGGCGCACTAGGGGCAGTCAGCCGCGTAGCAGGTGCTAATTTTGGATCAGCAGTTACATTTGGCTGCTATGGAGAAACAAGTGCACCGGGGCAGATTCCTTTGGAGGAGCTTCGGGTTGCGTTGAAGCGATTACAGATTTCATAGAAGAAGCTGTTTGTGCGCTGCATAGCGGTGTAAAATGGCATAATGATATAGTAGAAAGAAATGGAGGAGCACGGTGAAAACACAGTTAAAAGAACATATATTTTTGATCGGTTTTATGGGCGTAGGCAAAACGGCTACATCTCATGCGCTTAGTAAATTATCGGGCGCAAAGGAATTTGATACCGATCAAATGATCGTGAAACAGGAGCATAAATCGATTCCGGATATTTTTGCTGAAGAGGGGGAGGAATATTTTCGCCAGAGAGAGACAGAAATATTGACAAGGCTGCGTGATCTGGAGCCGGGGATCATTTCGTGTGGCGGTGGCATGGTGATGCGCGAGGTGAACGTGGACAAGATGAAGGAGCAGGGCAAGATCGTGCTTCTTACGGCAACGCCGGAGACGATTTATGAGCATGTTAAAGACAGTACAAACCGTCCGCTCCTTAATGGAAATATGAATATACCGTATATTACAAAGATGATGGAAGCAAGAGAATCAAAGTATCGCGCAGCGGCTGATATTGTTATAGAGACAGATGGCTGTACGCCGAAGCAGGTTGCACAAAAATTACTTGAAAAATATGCTCAAATAGGATAAACTGTATACAGGATTTTGCGTAGTAATCAAGACGCATATACAATTAAGGAGGATTTTTATCATGGTATCAGCAGGTGATTTCAGAAATGGTTTGACCATTGAATTTGAGGGAAATGTATATCAGGTTATTGAGTTTCAGCATGTTAAGCCTGGTAAAGGTGCAGCATTTGTCCGCACAAAGTTAAAGAATATTAAGAGTGGTGGAGTTGTAGAGAAAACATTCCGTCCGACAGAGAAGTGCCCACAGGCGCATATCGAGCGTGCAGATATGCAGTATTTGTACAGTGATGATATGTATCACTTTATGAATGTCGAGACATATGATCAGATTGATATGACGGCGGATCAGGTTGGCGATTCTTTGAAATTTGTCAAAGAGAATGAGATGGTTAAGATGCTTTCTCATGGTGGAGAGGTATTTGCAATTGAGCCACCATTGTTTGTTGAGCTTGAAGTAACAGAGACAGAGCCAGGATTTAAGGGCGATACAGCAACAGGTGCTAATAAGCCGGCTACTGTTGAGACTGGAGCACAGGTAAATGTGCCATTGTTCGTTGAGACTGGAGATAAGATCCAGATTGATACTCGTACAGGTGAATATTTGAAGCGTGTATAATTATTACGCATAGGATAGGAGGCGCAATTCATAAGGGATCATGTATTCCTGGGGGTTGCGCCTTTTGTGCAGAAATGAGAAGAGGATAGACATGAAATATAAATTAGTCATTTTTGATATGGATGGGACGATACTAAATACGCTAGAAGATTTGACTGACAGCACGAATGCAACGCTGGAGCATTTCGGGTATCCGGTTCATTCCATAGAGGATGTCAGACATTTCGTGGGCAATGGGATCCGTAAACTGATCGAAAGGGCCGTGCCATCGGGACTTAGTACAGAACGGATTGATGAAGTATATCGATATTTTTTGGACTACTATGCGAAGCACTGTGCGGACAAGACTAAACCGTATGATGGGATTTTAGACTTGATCCGTACGTTGCGAAAAGAAGGCTGCAAAACGGCAGTTGTGTCCAATAAAGCAGATATGGCAGTGCAGGAATTGTGTAAAGATTATTTCGATGGTCTGTTTGATTTCGCTGTCGGAGAGAGAGAAGGTGTCAGACGCAAGCCGGCACCGGACGCAGTAGAGTATGTTTTGGATACCCTGCAGATCACAAAGAAAGATGCAGTGTATATCGGTGATTCAGAGGTTGATGTGCAGACGGCGATCAATGCGGGATTAGACAGTGTGATCGTTTTGTGGGGCTTCCGAGAGAGAGAACTACTAGAACAGTATGGCGCCAAAGTCTTTGCACAGGATACGAAAGAATGCCTGCGCTTGTTACAATAAAAAGGATTGGAAAAGAGGAAAAGATGAGAACAAAAAGAAAGAAACAGATCATATGGGAAGTAATAATTTTGTTTGTGCTGGTAGCAGTTGCTGTTGGTGCAGTGCAGTTCAAACGGATCCATGAACAAAAGATGGCAGAAAAGAATGCCGTACAGAAAGTAAAATCGGTAGATGATCTTGCGGGCCGTAAGATTGGTGTACAGATTGGTACAACGGGAGATATCTATTCAACGGATTATGCCAAGGAAAATAAAGGTACCGAGGTAGAGCGTTACAACAAAGGAGCCGATGCCATTCAGGCACTGAAAGTTGGCAAAATTGATTCTGTTATTATTGATGAGCAGCCGGCAAAAGCCTATTGTGAAAAGAATCCGGAATTAAAGATCTTAAAAGATGAGTTCGCAAATGAGGACTATGCAGTATGTGTTGCCAAAGGAAATGATACGCTGCGCGAGCAGATCAATCAGGCGTTGGACGAGATCACAAAAGATGGCACGATGCAGAAGATCAATGATTACTATATCGGTGTGAATGCCGGCAAAGATCGTTATCAGGCAGATCCAAAAAATCCGAAAAAGAAAAAATTGACGATGGCGACCAATGCAGAATTTCCACCATATGAATACTATGATAAGGGAAAAATTGTTGGTGTTGATGCGGATATGATGCAGGCAGTATGTGATCGCCTTGGTATGGACCTAGAGATTCAGAACATGGATTTTGATTCGATCATTACGGCAGTTACTTCCGGTAAAGCAGATGTAGGTGCCGCCGGAATGACTGTGACAGAGGATCGTCTTAAAAATATTGATTTCACCAACAAATATACAACAGCCAAACAGGTTGTTATCGTAAAAGGAACTAAGTCGGTTGTGAAGAAACAGACTTTCCGAGAGGCATTTTATAATAACTTTGTCAAAGAACATCGTTATGAATATTTGTTAAAAGGTTTTGGCAATACACTGGTTATCACATTCTTTGCGATCATTATTGGTATTGTATTTGGCCTGATCCTTTCCCTGATCCGTACCAGCCATGATCGTAACGGCTCTTGGCCAATATTGAATGCGCTGTGCAGGATCTATATCACAGTAATGCGAGGGACGCCTGCTGTTGTACAGTTGATGATCATTTATTACGTTATTTTGACTTCGGTACAAAACAAGATATTAGTGGCGATCATTGGATTTGGATTGAACTCTGCAGCATACGTTTCAGAGGTTATGCGTTCCGGTATTATGTCCGTCGATCAAGGACAGTTTGAAGCGGGACGAAGCCTTGGTTTAAACTATTGGCAGACAATGCGCAGTGTCATTATTCCACAGGCATTTAAGAATATTTTGCCGGCACTTGGTAACGAGTTTATCGTACTGATTAAGGAGACTTCTATCAGTGGATATATTGGCATGATGGATCTGACGAAGGGTGGAGATATTGTCCGTAGTATTACGTATGAAGCATATATGCCACTATTTGCCGTAGCTATTGTCTATCTTGTGACAGTAATGATCCTGTCGGCCGGTGTCAATAAGTTGGAACGTAAATTACGAAACAGCGAACGTTAATGCAGCAACAGGGGAGAATAAATATGAGTAATAAAATAGAAAAAGATAATGTTTTGATCGATGTACACAATTTGCATAAAGCCTTTGGAGAACACCGGGTTTTAAAGGGGATTGATATTCAGATCTGCAAAGGTGAAGTGATTGCGATCATTGGCCCATCCGGTTGTGGTAAATCAACCTTTCTGCGGTCATTAAATCTGTTAGAAGTACCGACAGATGGTATTATTTCCTTTGAGGGAACGGATATTACGGATGCATCTGTTGATATTGATGTCATGAGAGAAAAGATCGGAATGGTATTCCAGCAGTTTAATCTGTTTCCGAATATGACGATCAAAGAAAATATTATGCTAGCACCGGTAAAGCGGAAGAAGATGAGCAAAGAAGATGCCGAAAAGAAGGCCTTGGAGCTGTTGACACGCATAGGTCTGTCCGATAAAGCGGACAGCTATCCGTCACAGCTGTCCGGCGGGCAGAAACAGCGTGTTGCCATTGTGCGTGCACTTGCTATGAATCCGGATGTCATGTTGTTTGATGAGCCGACGTCAGCTTTGGATCCTGAGATGGTAGGTGAGGTACTTGCTTTAATGAAGGAGCTCGCTGCAGAGGGAATGACGATGGTTGTAGTAACGCATGAGATGGGTTTTGCGAGAGAAGTGGCAAGTCGTGTCCTCTTTATTAATGATGGTACTATTCAGGAAGATGAAACACCGGAAGAGCTGTTTGATCATCCTAAAAATACGAGATTACAGGAGTTTTTATCCAAAATATTATAATTGTCTTATGAAGAAAGTATTATTGGTAACGAGGGTGAGTGGTTTCATACCGCAGCATGAAATGAAACATGTGCGTATACTACAGGATATGGGATATGAGGTACATTATGCATCCGATTTTAATAATGTAGTGTATGGCAAAGATAATCACAGATTGGACGGGACCGGAGTGATAAGGCATCAGATCGATTTTGTCAAGTCACCGTTTTCACGTCAAGTGAAGAAAAGCTATCTGCAATTGGTAAAGCTTCTTATGGAAGAAGAGTTTGCAATGATTCACTGTCATATGCCGATGAGTGGAGTTGTAGGCCGCTTGGCAGCGCAGAAGGTATATCGACAGACCGGACGTCATGTGCCGGTATTATATACGGCACATGGTCTGCATTTCTATACCGGAGCGCCGCTTCGCAATTGGCTGTATTATCCGGTGGAGTATTTTTTGGCACGTTATACGGATCGGCTGATCGTCATCAATCACGAAGATTATGATAGAGCTCAGTCATTTCCGGTGCGCGGATGCGTGGTATATGTGCCCGGTGTCGGTGTGCCGCTGCCTGAAGAAACTGCTCCGAATGCCAGAGTAATGCGGGAAACGACGCCAAAGATGTTATTAAGTGTAGGGGAGTTGTCCGCACGTAAAAATCATCAGCTTGTGATAGAGGCAATGGCATTGCTTCGTGATCTGGATCTGAGATATGTTATTTGTGGAACCGGTGACAAGCAGAAAATGTTACAGCAGCGTATCCTAGATCTAGGGTTGGAGCACCGGGTCTTTCTGGCAGGATATCAGGAGAATATTTCAGAATGGCTTGCCCGTGCAGACTGTTTTGTACTGCCTTCCTATCAGGAGGGGCTTCCGGTAGCGGTGATGGAAGCAATGGCCGCAGGGCTGCCGGTGATCGCATCGGATATCCGCGGAGTGAATGATCTGATCGAGCATACCAAAGGCGGTTATTTGGTACAGGGATTTGATCCGGAAGATTATGCGGTTAAGATTCGCCGCATGTTTACGGAAAAAGATGCAGAAAGTGCAGTTCCACGTGATGTGCGCAGAAACTTGATGGGAGAGTGGAACAAAAAGCGTGTGAAACAATTTTCTACACAAGTGGTGGATCAACAAATGAGAGCACTGTATCAAGAAGTGCTGCAGGAAGACAATGCAGGAAGGAGAAGGCGTTGATGGCACATACAGCAAAAGTATTGACCATTGCGGTTGCGGCATACAATGTCGCGCCATACATTGCACAATGTTTGGATTCTTTTGTGGATGAGAAACTCCTTCCGGCATTGGATATTGTGGTGATCGACGATGGATCTACGGATGCTACGGCACGCATAGTGAAAAAATATATCAACAGATTTCCAGAGTCTTTTCGTCTTGTTTCGCAGGAAAATGGTGGTTATGGTGCCGCGGTCAATCATGCGCTGGCACTGGCACAGGGAGAATATTTCAAGACAGTAGATGGAGATGATTGGGTAGATACAAAAGAACTCTTGACAGTTGTATGCTATTTGATGGATAATAGAGAAAGATCAGATGTTGTCGTGACAGATTATTGTTGGGTACGTCATCGTGATGGAAAGGAAATACGCCGGATCAAGACTGATTTCGCACAGAAGCAATATCAACATATCTATTCCTTTGATGAAATAGCAGATAAGGTTTATCTTAATATGCATGCAGTGACGATTCGAACCGCCTTGCTGCAGTCGCACAATATTCAGTTGGATGAGCATTGTTTTTATGTAGATGCACAGTATGTTTTGAGACCGGTGCCTTATATCGAGACAGTTGTATTTTTGCCGGGGATAGTATATCAATATCGACTGGGAACAGATGGTCAGAGTATGAATTTAGAGAGTATGCAGAAGAATTATTTGCAGCATGAAAAGGTACTACAAAGCATTATTCGTTTATATGAACAGGAAGACAAAAGTAGTTTGGCGAAAAGAGCATATCTTGCCAAAGGGGCAGCAAAATTAATGACAAGTCAAGTTAAAATTTATTTGAGTTTTCGATCAAGCCGCCGCTGGAAAATGAAGATCAAACAGCTTGTAGACACAATCGAAGCGAACAATCCCGAAATATTTCATGCCTGCAACAACCGTGCAGTAAAATTATTATATCGCACAAACTATAGGATCTATCCTGCAGCAAGTTTCTTGTTGAGACTGCAACACACATTGCATTATAGATAAGTCACATCATGTTAGAGTTACCAAAATACAGTGAGGAGAGGACATATGGCAAGTAAGATCGAGGAGATACAGGGTAAAACGTTAGACAGAACAAAAACGGTTATTCATCATTTTATATTCCCGGATAATGAGGACATGGATTCTAATTACGCCCAGATCTATTTTCGCTGGACCAGACAGCAGCCGGAATGCAGACATGGAAAAGTTAGGATACCGGCCGATTGTTCGTTGTCGACGTGTTCCTTTTTTAATATCTTTCCGGCTGGAAAATGGAATAAATATGCGGATATTCACACTTATACATTTCAGATTTTATTGCGTGGATCGGCAAAGATTTATTTATGGGAGACCGGTTTTGATGAGGAAGAGGGGGTAGATCGTAAATTATTGGGGATGAAACGTACGATTTCCGATGAAACCAGATTATATGAATTTGGTTTTATGGCTGATGCACTGGATAATAATATATTTATTGTAATTGATGCGGAATCAGATTGTGAATTGTACGGTGGACAGGTTGTGGCAAGAACATGCTATGAGGCCAAACCGGTCAATCTTGCCATTGGAATATGTACATATCATCGGGAGGAAAGTGTGCGCACGATCCTTCAACAGATCTATACCACATTTTTTGAACAGAGTATTTTAGCGGATAACATAGGTGTATTTGTTGCGGACAATGGGGGTACGCTGACAGAAAGTGATTATCCGGACCGTGGTGTCAAAGTTATGAAAAATAAGAATGTCGGAGGGACCGGTGGCTTTGTGCGGTGTCTGTTGGAGGCGCTTGAGGATCCTAATAAAAAATGGACACATATATTGTTTTTGGATGATGATATCCGTTTGGAGCCGGAAAGCATTTATCGAACGTATATGCTATATTCTTTTATCCGACCGAATTTCCGCTGTAGTATACTTGGTGGATCGCTGATGCGAATGGATTATCCGTATATTCAGCATGCCAAAGGCGAAAGATGGATGTTTGACCATGTAGAATTCGGCAGAAACGGATTTAATCTTCTTTGTGAAGAAGATCTTATTGTCAATGAGTTGGAAAAAGATGTAGAATATAATGGTTGGTGGTATTGCGCAATGGTTTTAGAAAACAAAAAGAATGAACTTCCACTGCCATTTTTTATACATATTGATGATATAGAGTACGGAAGAAGGATGGGATGGCCGATCATGACGATGAATGGTATCGGGGTATGGCATGATTCCTTTGAGAATCGCAAACAGTCTGCGATGGAGTACTATGATATGCGTAACAGCTTGATTATGAATGCTTTATATGAACCACGTCGACCGGTAGAGGATACGTGTAAGCGTGTGTTCCGCCATTTGGTACATCAGATGCTCAAATATCGGTATGATGATCAGCTGCTGACATTGCGTGCGGTAGAAGATTTCTTGGAGGGACCGGAATATTTCAAGACACATGATCCGATCCTCGTGCATGAGGAAATCATGGAGATGGGCTACCATCCGAAAAATGTAGTCAAGAAGCTTTATGAAATGAAGGCAAGCAGAGATCCGATACGGAAGGAAGATCTGTACCGCAAGTACACGTTTTCGCTCAAACATAAGCTGACTTTGAATGGATGGCTGTTATTTGGCAAGAAGGAGTTGACGGCACTGCCAATGGGGTGTCATGCTACACATCTATATCGACTCAAAAATGTATTGTACTATGATCCGCAGAGTGGTAGTGGATTTACGGTAAAGCGTAAGAGAGGTATGGCATTTGTGACGCTGCTTCGTTATGCAAAGGTTGCTTGGAAACTAAAGAGAAAATACGAGGACACGGTTCAGGACTATGTGTTAAACAACGCAGAACTCTGTTCCAGTGATTTTTGGAAAAAATACCTGAGTATAGGTTAGAGAGGAATTATCATGCGGTTGTTTATAGCAAGAATACAGGGATTTATCAAATACAAAGACCTGATGGGACAATTGATCTCCCGAGATCTGAAACTCAAGTATCGTCGAAGCGTGCTGGGGTATTTATGGAGCATTTTGAATCCATTGTTTATCATGGTCATTATGGCAATCGTGTTTTCACATATGTTTCATCAGAAGAATATACCGAATTATCCCGTGTATTTAATGAGCGGACAAGTGTTATTTAATTTTATGAATATATCTACCCATCAGGCTCTTGGGGCAATTACCGGGAATGCAGCACTGCTTAAAAAGACGTATCTTCCGAAATATGTATTTACCGTCTCTAAGATCACCAGTGGATTAATAGACTGCATTTTTTCCTTTGGAGCGCTGCTGATCGTTATGTTATTTACAAAAGGACATTTTTCGTGGTACCTGCTGCTGTTCCCTATTGTAGTAGCACAGTTATATGTGTTCAATATTGGTCTGGGAATGTTGTTAAGCGCAGCAAACGTATTTTTCCGGGACATCCAGTATATTTATAATGCGATAACGACAGCATGGATGTATTTGACTCCAATGTTTTATCCGGTAGAGTATTTGCCGGATAAGCTGCACTGGCTAGTCGTTCATCTCAATCCAATGTATGCATATGTTACACAGCTTCGATGCCTGACTCTGTACGGAGTATTTCCGGATCCGCATATGGTGCTGTACGGATGCATTGATGCCTTCCTAATGCTGCTATTTGGAACATGGATCTTTACGAAAGGACAAGATCAGTTTATCCTATATATATAAAACACACACTTCACACCTCCAAAATTTGTTCAAGGACCACATAATAAGTAACTCATACTTCCCATACCGGAAGTTATTTCAAAACCACATATTGCTTATTATGTCAGCAACAAATAAACTATTTTGCAGCCGGTAGTCTGACTTGTTCTGCCGGCAGCGAACTAAGATAATTGCCGCAGAACGCAGAGTTTTTGGGTGATTTCTTATTTTGTTAAGTCTCTGATGAATACATGCCCGAAGGATTGTCTGAGATGTCCCGGTTTAGCAAGGTATCATCCATTTTTGGACGGGACGCTTTCGCTACGATGCGCTACGTCACGTTACTTAATGTCTCTGAAATACGAGACATAAGTAACGACGAGCGCAAAGTCCCTTTCAAAAATGATGATTACCTTGCTTCCGGGACTTTGAGTTTCCGAAGGGCATGCAAATCAGTCATCAGAGACGACAAAATCTAGAAATCACCAAAAACGTAAATGCGGCAAGGCAATTACTATAGTTCTCTGTCGGCAGAAACCACGATGTTGTGGCTGCAAAATTCTTAGTATTCTTTGACATAATAAGCAATATGTGGTTGTGAAGGATTTGAGGTATGGGAAGTTTGAGTAAGTAATATGTGGACATACGACCGATTGGGTGTGCGAAGGTTGTGTATAAAACGTCGGATAAAAAGGGGATAGGTTATGAGTGATGTAGTGATTGATGTGAAAAACGTTACGATACGTTTTAATATGGCATCGGAAAAGATTGACAATTTGAAAGAGTATTTTGTCAAATTGGTCAAGAGAGAGTTATTATTTCAGGAATTTTTGGCGGTAAAAGATGCGTCTTTTCAGGTGCATAAAGGAGAAGCATGGGGGTTGGTCGGTTCCAATGGATCGGGGAAGTCGACTCTTTTGAAGGCAATCTGTGGAGTGTTAAAGCCGTATAAAGGAGAAATTATCCGTAACGGGAATATTTCCCCGCTTTTGGAATTGGGAGCCGGGTTTGACCCGAATCTGACCGCTCGTGAGAATATTTTCCTGAATGGAACAATATTAGGACATTCAATGGAATATATGAGACAGCATTTCGATGAGATCGTGGAATTTGCGGAGTTAGAGAATTTTCTTGATGCGCCGATCAAAAATTTTTCTTCCGGAATGCGTGCAAGACTTGGTTTTGCGGTGGCAACGGTCGTAGACCCGGATATTTTGATCGTGGATGAGGTACTTGCTGTGGGGGATTATGCTTTCCAGCAAAAGTGCTTGAAGAGAATGTCAGAGATGTTAGACGGCGGAACAACACTGGTCTTTGTATCCCATTCGATCGATCAGGTTAAGAAATTATGCGATCACGCGGTTTGGATTAATAAAGGAACGATCATGCAGACAGGAGATGTCAATACGGTCTGCAACGCCTATATGGCATCACAAACCGTGAAAGCTTCCTCTCTCCAGCAATAGAAGATCAGCAATATCATGCTACACCAGAGACCGGCAAACATCAGATAGCTGCTGATCGACATATAAGGTACTTGCTGCTCTTGGTAAACCTGCAAAAACAGATCATAGGGAACATTTCCGGCGTCAAGGTGCAATGAGCCGGGATAGTTGCCAAGCGTTTTTGACAGCCGGTATCCGAAGAGGATCCCATCCCCCTTGGAGGCATCTGATGCAGAAATCTTTAGCTCATAACGTGTGTTTTTCTTTGGCTTCTGCACGGGAATAGAAAGCGTAATATAATTATCGGCTATGGCTGTGTGATCCAGCTTAGTTTGATATAACGTTTGGCCGTTTTGCAGCAAAGTCAGGGCATAGTTTGAATCTGTACCATTTGCCTTAGCACGGATCTTCAGTGTGTTAAACGCATGACGTGCATAAAATGTCTGTGAGATTGTTGAAATGTTTGTTTGCTCCATATTTATAAACCGTGAAAAATTCTCTGTATGAACATCTACAGAGTATTTTTTTTGTGTGACGGGCTGTACGGTAAAGGAGGAAAAGGCACATAACGTAAGGAAAATCGTGACAGACAGGCATATAAGCATTGTATGTCGTATGCGTTTGGCAGGTATTGCCCTGTGTAGGAACGACTGGGCGGTTTGCGCGCCATCCGCTGACAAACATAGCAGGATCGGGATAAAAGGAATGCTGTATTCTGCCTTTGCTTCCCAGAGAAGATAGAATACGATGCCGCCAAATACAGTAAGAACCACAGGAAATAGTGGATCCTCTAATCGTTTGCCGTGTTTGGACAATAGAGAGACCGCAGCAAGCAGCATTGTTGCAAGGCGAAAGGCCTGACAGTATACGATCATGAAATCTGTCTGTTCGCTGTCAAGCAGTGTTAATGGCTGGACTCGATCATTTTCGCCGGTGCGCAGAAAATAGCGGGCAGAACCGTCGCCCCATGTCACAGCAAGTTTGCGCAGGGTGTGTCTGGTAAGTCCGGAAATGCCATAGTCCATTAACCGTTCTTTGATCTTGCCAAGATTGGCGTGCACTTTTTGGGACTTCGTCTGAAAACTTTGCGTATACTGTTCGTCTTCGAGCTGAAAGGTTCCATCGGCTGACAATCCCATCATGAGCCAATGGGTGGCAGGAAAGTTGCCGGAACGTTCCGGGGCATAGTAGTGTGCGGTGTAACGGATGCCACAGAAACACAGGACCAAAAGAGCACAGAGACATATTCCGGAGATCACTTTGCAATATAATGGATGTTGGTTTGACTGCACCTGATGTTTGTGCTGAAAGAGCCTCCGAATGCTCAGGATCAACAGAAGGGCAATCGTCGGGATCAGAATGGTTGGGCGCAGGTAAAGACCAATAATACTGCATATTCCGATAGCCAGCCGGCAGAGCCATCGGTACACCGGTTGATGTGTGTGGCGTGATCTTGCATAGAGATATAGGATCCCTGTCATAAATGGCAGTGACCAGGTACAAGTGTAACTCCAGTGTATAAACAGATAGTTTAATGGGTTAAGTACGCACAGCAGTAAATACGTGGATGTAAGATCTTTGCGGCAGCAGTTGATGAAACGGTACCCAAACCAGATAGATACATCAATGAACAATACATTCAATATGCCGAAAGCGAGTATGTCATCAGATATCGATAGTAGGTTCAGTAATTTGTAAAAGACTACACACAAAGTCAGAAAGAAATAGTTGTTTCCATAATCAATAAAGTAGTGTGTTTGCGTATTATAGTTGATCTGTTGGTCGGTGCCATTCGCAATGGCGGCTGCCTGATCGCGAATAATATAGGCATCCGTGATCTGCACCGGATGTAATGCAAATAATACGATCATCTGCAAGGTAAAAAGTAATGCGACGAGCAGGATGGTCGTAGGATATTTGCTGCGGACAGAGTGATTTGTCAGTCGGTACCATGTGATGCTGCCGATCATCACAACGAAAGCGATCACCCACACGAAAATCTGCGGATGGTCAAATAGTTTGTAAAACTGTGTGGCGTGACTGTTTAAGGTCATGCCTGCACAGTAGCAGAGGATCGTGAGTAAACCAAGAAATAGAAGGCTTACAGCACGTGAAAAATAATAGTCGATATGTTTCATAATAACCGTCCATTCTTTAATAAATTTTTTTGCCCTGTCTGCGACGGATCCTATCGCGGACATCTTTACAGTACCAGGCGTACCCGCGGTAGATGGCACGGAAAGGCAGTGAGGATTTTTTCATGGAAATCTCGAGGTCTTTTGTATGAAAAGAGTTTCCACGCATCCAGTTTATGATCGTTTTGCAAGTGATCGGCGGAGCATATTCTTCGCTTTTTTCGCCAAGCGCGACAGAGTCCTTTAGGTTCGAGAAGACGTTCAGCAAGATGGGATCTGTCGTATCCGGGCTAAAGTAAGCAAGTCCGAAATTGTATAACAGTCTGCCAACGGTTTCCTCGTCTTGTAATTGTAAGGACAAAAAGTCATGGCAAAATGTCGGCAGATATGTTTCGAGTGCCGCATGCAGTCTGACATTGTTATTGTTCGGTGTAAGTACCGGTTTCCAGACATTCTCTGCACGTTCATAGCGTTGTACTGTTTCGTAGGGAACATTCGCAAAAATGCTCTCCACAAAAACAAGAGAATGCATATTGGAAGAATAGTTGTATCGAATGGAATGTCCTACCGTCGGGTAAATAGAGCGGACGTAATACATCGGCGTATCAATGGTATATCCGGCTGCTTCACTAAGAAGTCTGGTCAGACAGTCCTGTGTATAGCCACGGCCCCAGTATTCGATAAAAGCAAAGGATTCCTTAAAAGTAATCTCTTGTTGTAAATAAGCAATCACAGCGCTTCTTTTTTGAGCAGCTATTTGAAGTAAATAGTCTCGATAAGCGGAGCTGTTTTTCAGTATGCCACATATTTCCTGCATAAATTTGACGGAGTATCGTTTTGCATGTTTTACATAGCCAAGCTCCGGGAAGAAACGGTCGAAATCCGCCTCTGTAAGACATAGAGCTGATAACAGCCCGGTAAAGGACTGGATCCCCATCAGACTGCCGTATTCGCTAAAAAATTCTTCGTCAACATGATCAATAAAGGATGGGATCCGCCAAGCTTTTCTGGATCCGTAAATATATTTGGTGCGGATGGAATATCCCTTGGAGGCGATCACTTCATCTGCAATCTGTTTTAGATAATGTCCGTCACGGGAAATGAAATACAGTGTCCGGTAACCCTGCTTGACGGCATGCGATACGGCATGCACTACGTAAGGGACGAGATAGAGTGCCGCATAGCAATAGGCAAACTGCTCTTCCGGGGCGGGATGCATAAGGCGGAAAGATTGTATCTGCTTAGCAACACAGCGAAACTCATAGTGGCTGCTGTAATCTGCCAGACGTTTTTCATACAGCGTCCATTCCGGAACCGGTATCGGTGCAGTCTGTATGCCGAGCATTTCCGGCTGTACCTGATCAGCAAATCGGTTATCGCCGATATGGATCCACTTTTCGTAGCAGTAGTCAAGATCTGAATATACGTGCAAAAACAGTTTGCGGGTTGTCTTTTGATGTCCGACTTCACTGGATACATACAAAGGAAGCGTTGCTAATAGTGGATCTGCTTTCTGAAGCAGCTTTACGATCACTTCCTTAGGCAGATACATATCACTGATCAGAACAATGTCGTTTCCCTCTGCAATATATTTTTTGAGTAAGGAAATCTGTGGCACAAGCGGAATACCGGCTTCAAGTTCTCCTTCAATCTCCCATTGCATTAACTGATCTTTCTGCATATCGTCAAGACCATACAGTGCTGCCATGTGGTCAAAGATTTCTTTAAACTGAATCTCAAAATGATCATCGTTGCGCAGCAATACAGACTTTTTGTAGTATTCACGCACATTCTGCTCGCACTGCTGTCTGACGGCAGAATAATTTGTCAGCAGATATGACGGGAAGTCCATCGTGCCGGTGCACATTTTGCTTTGCACATAACTAAAAATCGTCGTTGGATAGAGGCACTTGCGCGAGATGAGTGTGTCAAATATATCAAAGCTGTACAGCGTTGGGAGCTGGCGCATCAAAGGAGTAAATTGAAGTGCGCGTTCTATAATGATCTCGCAGGCATTTTCGTTGGAATACGACCAAAATAAGTGGTTTAAGCGGTCGAGTTCTTCGGCCGGTGATTCCGTTAATGTTTGCAATGCCTGCAGCAACTGTTCAAAGTTCGTTGCGATCTCGCCACAGGTCATTTCTTTGACGTCAAATACAAAGTCGCGGAGATCTTCTTCATCACCGTTTAGATAGCGGATAAACTTTCGGACGCCGCGTGCCATAAAGTCATAAAACATGGAAGAATAGTCGATGATCGCCGCATCGACATCCTCAAAAATTTCATAAATATCGTTGGCATTATCCCAAAATAACAGGTTTGGGCAATGTTCATACTGTACTTTTACCTGTAGATATTCAGTATCTTTTTCTACTAAAGGATGCATTTTGAGAACCAGTAATATATTTTCTTCCTGTAAAACCTGCGTTAGTCTGCCCATATCCGGAATCGCAGCTTTGATAAAGTTTTCTTTGGCGTAATCTCTGTAGGTCGGTGCATAAACTACGATACGTGCATCGTCAGAAAGCCCTTTTATGGCACGTATATCGTGTTGATAAGTGCAGACCGGATCGGTTACGGTACAGCGTGGATAGCCGGCGCGGATCAACAATTCTTCATCAATGCCGCATTGTTCCATAAAGTGTTTCTCCATCAATTCCGAGGTCACTAAGAAGAGCTGCGCATTTTTGTAGATGCGGTTGTTGCGGATATATTTTTTGGCAATGCGTTCCTGTAGAAAGCCGCCGGTTACTTTTCGTTCAATACTTTTGCAGCCAACACCATGCCACAAATTGAGTATCGTGATCCCCTCTAATTCCGGCTGAAAAACTTCTTTACACATTTCGACGACATAAACTCCGGCTTCCTTCATAATAGTTTTGCCGGCGGTGGAATCAAAAAGGCAGGCCTCATAGCCGAGCCGTTTCACATAGTTCCTGACATCTTTGTGGTAGCACATCCATACAGTGCGAATGTCCGGGTGATGTCTGCGGATATATTCAAACAGCCATTTTGGATTGCCGCTGTAGCTGTTTCCGGCATTAAAGATCCATATGTGTTTATTTCTTGTCATGGTGTTTCCCTCCAGAGTTTTTCCTTGGTGTCATCGTATGTGTTAGTATCACATCCGTCAGTCGTTCGCAGGCGTGTCCTGTTTCAAAGGAGCCCATCTGCTCAAAATGTTTGTGATAGTTGTCTTTGTTGTCCCAAACAGCATATTTAGCCGGGATCTCCTGTAAAGAGCGGATCTTCGTGTAGGGCCAGTTTTGCGGCGAAACGAAAAATCCACGATCCGACTGCTCATAAGCTTTAATAATATCCTGTAAAACAAAAATCGGACGGTCGGTCAGCGCATAGTCCCACATACAGGACGAATAATCGGTAACTAACATTGCAGCTGCAAGGAGCAACGGCTGTATATCGTCGTAACGGTTGCCGTCGATAAAAAGTTCATTTGTTGTATCGCAAGAGGCCGGAGCAAAATGGTGTGTACGGTACATAAGTACCCATCGCTTGCCGGTTGTATTCGTAAGATCAGATAGGACCTGCTTCCAAGCGGTGATATTTGCCGTTAATGAAACCAGATCGTCTCTGTCCGGCAGATTTGCTGCAAAACTGGGCGCATATAGCAGGATCTGCGTGTCAGGGTCAAGATGATGAAATTCATAAACCTGTCGTAGTGCCATATCCGGGTCCTGCCAAAAAATATCATTGCGCGGACTGCCGATCTCCAAAAAACAAGCCGCAGGCAGATGGAACGCTTCGGTATAATTCGTCGTGCATTTACGGCAGGAGGAGACAAAATGATCCAGTCTGCCATACCATTTACGAAAATGTCGTGCCATTTCTTTACTTTCCGCACAGGTACTTATGCCTACCTTTTTGTAGGCACCGCCGCCGTGCCATGTGCTTATAAAGATCTGACCGGGCTTTTTGATCAGATTTTCATCGACCATATCGTTGGTAATAAAGATCTTTGTTCGGATAAAAGTTCGAAAATATTGGAAACTTCGTCTTCCGCATATACGAACGCCGGGAAGTTGTGGAAGGTTCTCCGGATATTCGGTAACCCAGATGAGATCCCACTGGCCGGGATGATTTGCTTCCAAATAGCGCAATAACGCACCGGGGTTACAGACATAACCACTGCGGTGGTGTGCATAGAGCATGATACGGTTCTTTTTTAGGGGAACCGTAAAATATAGAATATATTGACACATTCGTGCAATCCACATTTTTATCTTTAACAGCATACCGTTTGTTCGTACCCCTTTTTCCTTAATAATGTATTTAAAGTGTATCATACCAGATATGGAAAAGCAAAACGAAATTGTTCCCTTTTCAAAAATGATGAAATGCAGTATACTGTTCTTTGAAAGATTTGCATAATAGCAGCAGGCATATGGCAGATTCCGTGAATCTGCTGTTTTGGCATGCAGAATGGAGGACAACATGAACGTATTAGTGACAGGTGGAGCAGGCTACATTGGAAGTCATACGTGTGTGGAACTTTTGGAGGCAGGACACCAGGTGATCGTTCTTGACAACTTGTATAATGCCAGTGAAGAGGCATTAAACCGTGTTCGAGAGATTACCGGCAAACCGGTTAAGTTCTATAAGGGAGATATTGCAGATGCTCCGTTGTTAGAGAAGATCTTTGAGGAAGATAAACCGGATGTATGCATTCATTTTGCCGGCCTTAAAGCAGTGGGAGAATCCGTAGAGAAACCGTTAGAGTATTATCAGAATAACATTGCCGGAACGTTAAATCTGCTATTAGTGATGCGTAAATATAATATGAAAAATATGATCTTTTCTTCTTCGGCAACCGTATATGGTGATCCGGCGTTTGTGCCGATCACAGAGGAGTGTCCGAAGGGACAGTGTACCAATCCTTATGGCTGGACGAAATCGATGTTAGAGCAGATATTTATGGATCTGTATCGTGCGGATAATGACTGGAACATTATCCTGCTCCGTTATTTCAATCCGATCGGAGCACATAAGAGTGGTAAAATGGGAGAGAATCCAAATGGCATCCCGAACAATTTGATGCCTTATATTACACAGGTGGCAGCAGGCAAGAGAGAGAAACTTGGTGTTTTCGGCAACGATTATGATACACCGGACGGAACGGGAGTTCGTGATTATATCCATGTTGTAGATCTTGCCAAGGGTCATGTTAAAGCAATCGATAAGATCCAAGAAGATTGCGGTCTTAAGATTTATAATTTGGGAACCGGTGTCGGATACAGTGTATTAGATATTGTGCACAATTTTGAAAAAGCGACCGGCGTTAAGATCCCATATACGATCGAGCCGAGAAGAGCAGGTGATATCGCGACCTGTTATTGTGATCCGTCAAAGGCAGCTAAAGAGCTTGGCTGGAAAGCGGAGAACGGCATCGAGGAGATGTGTGCGGACTCCTGGAGATGGCAGTCAAATAATCCAAACGGTTATGATAAATAAAATCCAATCCGTGTGGACAGAAATGGAGAAATTATGAACGACAATGATCAATATTCTTTGCGTGGAAGAGTGTTTAATAAATTGAGGGAGGACATTCTTGCAGGGAATTATGAAGAGAACTGTGAACTGAAAGAAGCGGCGATCAGTAAAGAGTTGGGTGTTTCCAGAACACCGGTACGAGAGGCGCTTCGTCAATTGGAGTTAGAGGGCCTGGTTTCAATCATTCCGAATAAGGGGGCTTATGTCAAAGGTATTACAGCGAAAGATATTTATGACATTTATGTGATGCGCTCTTACTTGGAGGGACTTTGTGCCAAATGGGCTTGTGAGCATATTACGTTAGAGCAGTTGGAAGAGTTAGAGGAGATTGTTTATTTAAGCAAGTTCCATATTGAGAAAGAGCATTGGGATCAGATCTTTGAATTAGATAACCGTTTTCATCTGCTACTATATCAGGCATGCGGCAGTAAGGTATTAGAACATATTTTGACGGATTATCACCATTACGTAGAGCGAGTCCGTAAGAATACGCTGTCGTCCAGAGAGCGTGCCTCTAAGGCAGGCGAGGAGCATGGAGCTATTTTAGAAGCACTCAAGAAAAAGGATGAGGAGACGGCAGAACGTCTTGCCAATGAGCATATTTTCCGCTCCTTAGCCAATATTAAGCATCAGGGACTTGATAAACTAATGAAAAAGCACAGCTGATGAGCAACAAATACGAAGCAGGACAAAAAGGAAGGAGTTTATGAAGAAGTACGATCCATATAAAAGGCTGATCTTGTTTATAGCCTCATTCATAAATATTTTATTGCTCTGCCTCTTATTTGCTGCAGGCTGGTATCGTTATTATGCAGGTACGATGTATGTGATTACATTTTACCGTAGAGGACATTACGTGGTGATCGCCCTCTATGGTATGATGCTGTTATTCTTTTCTAATATGTATGGCAGCTTAAAGATTGGGCAGTATCGCCGAATCGAGGTATTATTGTCCCAATTTTTGAGTTTATTGCTAACGAATATCTTGTTTTATTTTATTATATCACTGTTAGCGTTTGGTTTTGTAAATCCGTTCGTTTTGTGCCTGATCATGGCAGCAGAGATGGTGGTGACAACACTTTGGAACTCGTTGGTGATCTATTTTTACAATTCGATTTTTCAACCCTGGAAATTACTGCTGATTTATGGTGAACGTTCCGCTAAGGATCTGATCTATAAGGTCGAGACGAGACGGGATAAATATGCTATTTATGATTCGATCAATATTGCGGAGGGGATGGAAGCGATCAAGCAGAAAATGCAGGACTTCCACGCTGTTATCATAGGCGATATTACGGCAGAGTGCCGTAATGATCTGCTAAAATACTGTTATATGTGCGAAAAAAGAGCGTACGTTGTACCTAAATTATCCGATCTGATCCTGATGGGGGCAGAGAGGATCCATGTCTTTGATACACCGTTCTTGTTGTCGCGGGGATATGCGTTAAGTTTTGACGAAAGACTGCTTAAGAGACTGTTAGATCTGGTATTGTCGTTTGTACTGTTGGTTGTGACCTCACCAATCCTGGTGCTCGTTAGTGCAGCTGTGAAGCTTTGCGATGGCGGGCCGGTCTTTTATCGACAAGTGCGTTGTACCAAAGATGATCAGTTGTTTACGATCATTAAGTTTCGAAGTATGGTGGTGGATGCAGAGAGCAGTGAAGGACCGGTACTTGCATCCAGGCATGATGACCGTGTTACGGTGGTGGGTCGTTTCTTACGGGCAAGCAGACTCGATGAACTTCCGCAGTTGTTTAATATTTTGAAGGGGGATATGTCCTTTGTGGGTCCAAGACCGGAACGGCCGGAGATGATACAGGCGTATGAGCGTGATATGCCGGAATTTCGCTTTCGAACCCGCGTAAAAGCAGGACTGACGGGATACGCACAGGTGTATGGCAAGTATAATACATCGCCATATGATAAGTTGAAATTGGATCTGTTTTATATTGAAAATTATTCTCTGTGGCAGGATATCAAGCTGATCCTTATGACATTGAAAACAGTATTGAAACCATCTGCTGCTGAGGGGGTTCCGGGAGAACAGCCGGATCCCGGGACACAGAGTGGAAGGACACCGGACAAAGGAGGAACAGGCAGATGAGTGCAAAGAGATCAAACCAAAAGGTTACACAGCAGAAATATCCGATGTTGTATTTGATTCCCTTGATCGCAGTATTAGCGGTCATTCCGGCATTATTATATGAATGTGATGTGAATACCGGTCTGACAAAATATAACTGGTATACCGGTTCGCAGACAACGATCGATTTCTTTTTGTATGTGAAAGCAATTTGGCTTTACGTGACCTTTGGTGTTATGTTGTTTCTGACGTTTTATATGGTTTTTAGCGAAGAAAAAAAGATATCATTACATAAAGCGTTTATGGCGCTCCTGGTCTATGGCGGTCTTTGCCTTGTGGCAGCCTGCTTGTCGGTGGACCGGGCAAGATCATTTCGGGGGATTTATGAACAATATGAATCAGTTTGGATGTTGTTAGGCTATGTACTGTTGACAATATATGCGTATGTTCATTTGCAGGAGGAGCGTGCAGTCAAAAGGCTGCTTCCGTGGTTTGTGGCCGGTATTGTTGTTTTGACAGCGTTTGGAGTGTGTCAGGCATTCGGCGTGGATCCGGTTGCGTGTAGGACATTTCAAAAGTTGTTTATCACCAATTCCGATCTGATCGGTCATGTGTCGCTTAAGTTTGGTAAAGGACGGACCTATATGACGCTGTACAATCCGAATTATGTAGGTTTTTATGGTGTATTGACGATCCCTTTGCTGATCGCACTGCTTGTCGTTGCACGAAAATGGTGGCATAAGATGGGATATGCCATTCTCATTGCAGGACTGTTCTTGTGCGTTTTTGCATCGCAGTCTCGTGCGGGAATTATTGCACTGGCAGCAGGTGGGATTTTGCTTGCACTGCTTTTGCGCAAATATCTGTTTCGGCGTTGGTATATCGCTGCCGGTGTGATCGCTCTGGGTGTGGCTGCCTTTGCGGGAGTTAATGCTTATAACCACAATGTGTTGATCACACGTATGCAGGGGATGTTTCAGGCAGAGCAGGAAAAGTACGCACTAACAGCGGTCGAGACGGATCGCGATGTGATTTTTACGATGAATGGACATGAGTTACATATGGCTTTGGAGGGAAAAGAAGCAGATGTCGGAGTTTTGCTTACCGATGAAAAGGGAACGAAAGTCACTGCCGGCCCGGCAGATGACTCTCAGGAACGGCAAGTAGATGATCCCCGTTTTCCTGTGCGTGTCGGAACGATATCCAAAGAGTCGTTTCATGGATTTTACGTCGTGACTTCGCGTAAAACGGTGGTAGATGGCAAAGAACAGAATGAACAAAAAAAGTGGATCTTTACAAATGAATTGGTTAAAAATGATAACCGATATTATGTTGTGGCGGGGGGAAATGCTTTGTTTCGTATGAAGAAAGCGAAAGAGGGATTCTCTTATTTGGAAAAACATTACTCGTTAGCGAATAATCGTGGATATATTTGGGCGAAAACCTGGAATCTGCTGAAAGCACATCCGCTCTTAGGAACGGGACCGGACACTTTTTTGATCGCGTTTCCAAACGATGACCTGGTCGGTCTGTATAATTCCGGACACAGCGGTGAAATGATCAGTAAACCGCACTGCCTGTATTTGCAGATTGCGGCTCAGACAGGGATCCCATCTCTGATCGCTTTTTTGACCTTTGTGTTATGGTATGTGGTATCCTCGATCCGTCTGTTTTGGAATGCTTCGATGCGTGGATATCTGCCGAAAATAGGTGCTGCACTTCTTGTCAGTGTGATCGGTTACCTGATCATGGGATTATCCAACGATTCCTGTATCGCAGTAGCCCCGATCTTTTTTGTGCTTCTTGGCATGGGAGTGGCCGTTAATCACACACTAAATGATCAGCAGGACACCGAGGTTGCGTAGCAGACCACTTTTAAGAAAATGATAACGTAAGATCAAATAACGTCTTGTAAACCAATTTGCGGATGGAAGACCGGCAAAGAGGGATACGAGGCGTTTTTGCGTCTCCGTCAGCTGATCGTTATAGATCGTCAAAAAGACTTCTGCCTGCTTACAAGTGTCATAGAGTACTTGTCGCTGTGCCGTCAGATGCTTTACACGGTTTGTGATATAATACGACCGGGAACTGCCGCCGACAACATTGCCGGTATGCTGGCGGTATAATAATAACGGTTCATCCAGATAAATAATGCGTCCAAATGCCGAGGCGATCAATGCGATCCACCAGTCATGCATACGAAGGCCGTCCGGTACCGTATCGGTTAGCTTATCGCGCAGCGCGCGGTTAAATAACATTGTACAGCCGATCAGTTTATTTTCCATCAATAAATGAGCCACATCTAAAGCATCTGTGTGGTAACCGCTCATCTGTTGGAAAGATGGATGCAACTGCTGCAGGGAATCATCGACAACACGAGCATCACCAAACAGAGCAATCGGAACATTTGGGGACTGTGCTTCCGCCAGCTTTACGGCTTCGACAGAATGAGCAATCTTTTCCGGAAGCCAGACATCATCCTGATCGCAGAACATATAATAATCTGCATCCACTTGCAGGCATCCGTTCAAGAAGTTATGGATCACGCCCTGATTCGTTACATTGCGGTGATAAAAGATCTTTGACGGATACTTATCTGTGTAGGATTGGATCACGGCCGCAGAACGGTCTGTAGAGCCGTCATCAAAGATGTGCAGAACAAAATCCTTTTCTGTATTGGAAAGCAGCGAATCAATCTGTTCATTCAGATAGGTTTCGCCATTATACACTGCCATTATAATTGCAATCATATGTTCATCTCCATTTCTGTATACTCCGGTCTGACGCATTTTGGCAGGCATCAAAGGCGGATATACACTGTTAAAATTATGCAAGAATAATGTAACAAATGATGGCGCTTCCGTCAAATCTTAGCATGGAAAGGCATGGAAATTAAAGCCTCAAACTTCCCATGCCGGAAGTTGTTGCATAACCACATATTGCTTATTATGTCAACGACTATATAGCATTTTGCAGCCACCAAAGAGCGATTTCTGCCATCAGAAAACTATAGTAATTGCCTTGTCGCATTTTCGTTTTTCGTGATTTCTAGATTTTGTTGTCTCTGATGATTGATTTACATGCCTTTCGGAAACTCGAAGTCCCGGAAGCAAGGTATTCATCATTTTTGAAAGGGACTTTGCGCTCGCCGTTACTTATGTCTCGTATTTCAGAGACATTAAGTAACGTGGCGTAGCGCATCGTAGCGAAAGCGTCCCGTCCAAAAATCGATGATACCTTGCTAGACCGGGACATCTCAGACATTCCTTCAGGCATGTATTCATCAGAGACTTAACAAAATAAGAAATCACGCAAAAACTCTGCGTTTTGCGGCAATTATCTTAGTTCTCTGACGGCAGAATAAGTTAGTTTATCGGCTGCAAAATAGTTTATTTATTGCTGACATAATAAGCAATATGTTGTTGTGGAGGATTTGGGGTATGGCAAGTTTGAGGCAATGATTTTTGTCGAAAAAGATTGCATTTTTTTGTGAATTCTGTATAATAGGAAAAGTTGTGTAACGATTAAATGTTAGAAATGAGGTAATTATGCAGCATAAAGAATCGCTGATGTATGTAGTGATGGGGGTCAGTGCTACAGTATTTAATTGGGGGATATATTCTTTACTGGTTACATTTTTGCCAATGGAATTAGCGAATGCGGGTTCCTTTGCAATGACGCTTATATTTGCGTATGTAACCAACAAAATATACGTATTTGAGAGCAGATCTTGGGGAATGAGACGTGTATTGCGTGAATTTTGTGCATTTGCAACAGCGAGAGGCGTGACAGGTTTGTTAGAGATCTTTTTGCAGCCGCAGTTGTACCAGATGGGAATAGATGGTGCATTGCTTGGCGTAAAAGGATTGCAGGCAAAGGTTGTGGTTTGTTTGACGTTATCCATCGTGAACTATTTTAGTACCAAACTGATTTTTTTGAAAAGTTCACAAAAAACACTTGACGAATACAAAAAAGCATGATATTATCTATATCGTTGTGACAACACAAGACGCATTAGTGGCGGAACGGCAGACGCAACGGACTCAAAATCCGTCGGGGGTGACCTCGTGAGGGTTCAAATCCCTCCTGATGCATATATTTACGAAAAGGAAGCCGATGGCTTCCTTTTTTTGTTAATTTATAGGAAACTGCTTATAGTGTGGCGTTATGCCACCAAGAATTGCTTTAGCAATTCTTGCAAAGCAAAGCGCTGGCTTTGCTTTTTTAATAGGATTAAGGTGTCAAAGGGTCTTTTATCCTAATAGAAAATTGCTGATAGGCAGTATAAACTTTTCAATACCTGCGGGAGGCAAACAGTATGAAAAGAAAAATGTGGAGCTGTATGGAAACGCAGAAGCATGTCATCCCTTTTATTGATGATCAGTTGAGCATATCGGATCTGGATGCTTTTTTGTATCATATGGAGCATTGTCCGGATTGCAAGGAAGAGTATGACGTATACTATACGCTGTTGATGGGAATGCGTTTTTTGGAAAGCGATAATATGAGTGCGTTGAAAATGGATTCCGAGCAGAAACTGCTGTCTGCTGAGGACTACCTGTATAAATATAAGATTAAATTTATTGCAAAGATCCTGTGCTTTGTGTTGTTGTGCGTTGGCATGATCTTGCAATTGTAGATGATGGAGAAAGCTTATGCGTGAAAAATTAGTATTGATCGATGGACACAGTATATTAAACAGGGCGTTTTACGGACTCCCGGATCTCACCAATTCGGAAGGGATGCATACGAACGCCGTTTATGGTTTTTTGAATATTATGCTCAAGATCCTGGAGGAGGAGAAACCGGATTATTTTATTGTTGCTTTTGATGTGAAACATCCGACGTTTCGCCATGAAATGTATCAGGAGTATAAGGGCACCAGAAAGGGGATGCCTGACGAGTTAAGAGAACAGGTGCCGGTGATCCAGGATGTGCTTCGTGCTATGCATGTTCCGCTCGTGATGCAGAAAGGGTATGAGGCAGATGATCTGTTAGGAACTTTGGCCCGCAGAGCGGAGAGCAATAATATGGATGTGTCGCTCGTGTCGGGAGATCGCGACCTGCTGCAGCTTGCGTCGGATCGTATTATGATCCGTATTCCAAAGACGAAGCGGGGGGGAACGGAGATTGAAAATTATCATACGCAGGACGTGATCGATAAATACGGACTAAAGCCGGAGCAGATTATTGATATGAAAGGTCTGATGGGAGATTCTGCAGATAATATTCCGGGCGTACCGGGTATCGGAGAGAAAACTGCTGTCAAGATCCTGACAGCTTTTCCAACAGTGGAAGCGGCCTATGAGCATTTGGAAGAAGTTGAGCCAAAGCGTGCAAGAGAATTGCTTCGTGCAAATCCGGAACTTGCCAAGCTAAGCAAGCAACTTGCCACGATCAAAACAGATTGTGAGATCGATGTCACATTGGAGGACGCAAAACTGGAAAATCTCTTTACGTCGGAGGCATTTGAGTGGATCAAACGTTTGGAGTTAAAATCATTATTTTCTCGTTTTGACAGTGAGACAGTACAAAGTGTTGTGCCTGATTTTGAGCAGTTTACACAATGGACCACGAAGAAAGAATGGAATGCTGCTGTAGATCATGTATGCAACCTTGCACCGGAGGCTGTCGGCGTGGCGTTTTTAGGAGATCCTTGGATAGGTGCCGGAGCGGCCCGCAAACGTCAGAGCAAAAAAGGCGGCGGACAGATGAGCCTGGTCTTTACGGAAGACAGCGTAGAACTCGGGATGGAACAGGAAGACGGCGAGGAATATGGTTTCATTGGCTTTTCGTTGTCTTATTATGAGGGAGAAGATTGTCATACCGGTTATATTCTCGTTTCTGAAGAAGTGACTGGAAATGATATATTAGATGGCTATCATAGGCTTGAGAAAAAGGGTTCTGAAATTTTATTATTAGATTGGAAAAATGCATTACACCTGACGAAACCGGTGGAGGTGCGGACATATGGGATTGAGCCGGCAAAGCAGCATGGATTTGCGCTGGATACGAAACAGGAACGCAAAAAAACGTTTGCCAGTCTGCGCGACCTGGGTATCGGAGCGTATTTGTTAAATCCGCTGAAGGATACGTATCAGGCAGATGATATTGCGCGTGATTATCTTCATATGACATTGCCATCCTATCAGGAATTGTTTGGCAAAGAGACGTTAGCTGCGCAGCTTGCGCGGATAGATGAGGAAGAGACGGCAAAACGCCTCAAATCCTATTTCGGCTATTTGTCCTGCATTCCATTGATGGCGTGGGCAGAGATGAAAAAGCAATTAGCGGCAGAGGGAATGTTAGGCTTGATGGAAGAAATTGAAATGCCGACGGTATACTATCTGTTTGAAATGGAACGACTCGGTGTGCAGGCAAATGCAGAGGTCTTGAAAGAAATGTCTGAACTGTTGGAACGCCGCGTTTTGGCATTGGAGACAGATATTTACGATCTTGCCGGAGAAGAATTTAATATCAATTCACCCAAGCAGCTTGGCGTGATCCTATTTGAAAAGCTAAAGCTTCCGTTTGCCAAAAAGACCAAGACCGGATATTCGACTTCGGCAGATATTTTGGAAAAACTTCGTACGGAAGATCCGATCATCGATAAGATTTTAGAGTATCGTCAGGTCAGTAAATTGAAGTCTACGTATGCAGATGGATTGCCGGTATTTATAGAGGCAGATCATCGTATCCATGGCAAATTTAACCAGACGATCACCGCAACCGGCCGTATCAGCAGTACAGATCCGAACCTGCAGAACATTCCGATCCGTATGGAGCTCGGCAAACAGCTTCGTAAAGTCTTTGAACCAAAGTCCGGATTCCTGTTTTTGGATGCGGATTATTCACAGATCGAACTGCGTGTGTTAGCGCATATGTCGGGCGATGAGCATTTGATCGAGGCGTATAGACAGGGGCAGGATATTCACCGTGCTACGGCCTCCAAAGTGTTTCATACGCCGTTTGAGGAGGTGACGGATCTGCAGCGCCGTAATGCCAAGGCAGTAAACTTTGGTATCGTGTATGGTATCAGCGCGTTTGGTCTTAGTCAGGATCTTTCCATCTCGCGCAAAGAGGCGGATGAGATCATTCATAAATACTTTGAGAGTTATCCGGCGATCAAGACATTTTTGGACGAATTGGTCGCAAAAGCAAAGGATACCGGATATGCACAGACAATGTTTGGCAGACGCAGACCCGTGCCGGAGCTTAAATCCAGTAATTTCATGCAGCGTTCTTTTGGGGAACGCGTTGCCATGAATTCGCCGATACAGGGGACGGCAGCAGATATTATTAAGATTGCGATGATCCGTGTTGCAGAGCGTTTGCAGGAGGAACAGTTAGAATCCCGCATTGTGCTGCAGGTGCATGATGAACTGCTGGTAGAAACGAAGATCGAGGAAAAGGAGCAGGTGAAGAGGATCTTAGAAGAAGAGATGCCGCTTGCCGCACAGTTGCAGGTGCCGTTGTCTATTGATGTAGAAGAAGGAAAAAATTGGTACGAGGCACATTGATATTCGGGAAGAGGGTTAGATATGTACGTAATTGGAATTACAGGGGGCGTGGGAAGCGGGAAATCGTATGCTGCGCATCGTTTGCAGAAAAAACTGGGAGCAACACTGCTGATCGCCGATGAATTGGGGCATGTTGTTATGGAACCGGGAAGAAGTGCTTATTGTCAGATCGTAGAGCATTTTGGACAAAATATCGTCTCATCGGACGGCTCGCTCGATCGGGCAGCATTGGCAGAGATTGTTTTTTCGGATGCGAGAGCTCGTGACTGGCTTAACCAGGTGATTCATCCGGCGGTGATCGAATATATTCGGGATACGATACGTCAAAATCGTACCCGTTCCGGTATTTTGCTGATAGAGACAGCATTAATGTATGAGACCGGATGTGACAGTTTGTGTGATGAGGTATGGCTTGTTTATGTACCGGAGGAGGAGCGGATCCGTCGTTTGGCATCGGACCGCGGTTATTCTGAACAGAAATCAAAGTCGATCATCCAAAGCCAGATTTCGGAAACATTGCTGCGGGAGAAAGTACAGCGCATTGTTCCAAATGATGGAACAAAAGAAGATCTGGAGCGGGCACTGGATGCGTTGCTTACAACCCTTGATACCACTGCATTAGGGAAGGGTTGATAAAGGCTTCACACAGACAACCGGCAAACAGCAGGCAGATAGAGAGTAGGAAAATGGGCAGTCCTTGTAAGAGGGACTGCTTTTTTGCTTTCTGATCCCTGATCTGCTGCAGCATATTGATGAGCAGCAGATACGCCGGTATATACAACAGGCAGTGAGGCAGCAGAAAGCAGAGAAAATCAAAAAATCCACTGTGGACATTATGAGTTAGGCAAAATGAGAGCAAAAGTCCGCAGCGAAAGCCGGTATAGAGACAATAGAACGTCAAATAGAAAACCCATGCATTGGTCAGTGAAAAAAAGCACAAAAGGAAGAGCTGTTTGAACTGTGTTGAGGTACATAGCCGGAATAAGGAGGGATAGTGGATGGATTTTGTATCCAAAGCAAGCAGTATTTGTTCAAATTCAGCATTAATATCGGCAAACAATTCCGTGCGCAGCAGATGCCCGAGTACCGCACCAAGCACCAAGCTGATTCCGCAGCACAGGATAATTCGAAAGATGATCGCAGACTGATTGCAATTATTTGATTTTGACATAAATTTGGTCATAATAGTCCTGCTTTCTGTTCTGTTTTTGAAATAGGATCAAGATATCAATATAAATGTATGGCAGGACCGGAGGGAATATGAATACGAACATGACAGAGAAAGAGGGTCGTGCAAATCATACGTAAATGGCTTGCAAAGTGTTGCAGAAAAATTTGTAAAAAACGAATTTTAATGTGTTATCACCGGGAAATTGTGGTATACTTTCGGTGTATAAAATAAGAGGCATAAGGATAATGGAGGGTTAAAATGAGAAAAACAAAAATTATTTGTACATTAGGACCGGCATCGGATAGTGATGCAGTATTAGAGCGCTTGATTCAGGAAGGCATGGATGTTGCAAGATTTAATTTTTCTCATGGGACGCATGAGGAGCAGAAGAAACGTCTCACAAAATTGCGTCTGCTGCGTGAGCGTTACGGCAGACCGGTTGCGACATTGTTGGATACTAAAGGCCCGGAGATTCGTGTAAGGGACTTTAAAGATGGTGCGATCACATTGCAAAAGGGCGATGAGTTTGTGTTGACCGGACGAGAGGTAGAGGGTGATGAACATATTGTAACTATTACGTATCCTGAGTTGGTTAGTGATGTCAAAGTCGGACAGCGTATTTTGATCGATGACGGCTTGATCGAGATGACAGTCAAAGAGTTGACAGATACAGATATTATCTGTGATGTCAATAATGGCGGCAAAGTATCAAATCATAAAGGGATCAACGTTCCGGGCATTCATTTGAGTCTGCCTTATATTAGTGAAGTGGATAAATCCGATCTGTTGTTCGGTATTGAAGAAGATGTAGATTATGTGGCAGCATCTTTTGTGCGTACTGCAGAAGATGTACTGCAGATCCGTAGATTGCTCCAAGAAAATGGTGGGGAACAGATTAAGATCATTGCTAAAATTGAGAATAGAGAAGGCGTGAACTGCATTGATGAGATCATCGAGGTTTCTGATGCGATCATGATCGCACGAGGAGACATGGGCGTGGAGATTCCGACAGAGGAAGTGCCTGTCATTCAAAAAATGATCATAAAAAAAGTATATGAAGCCGGTAAGCAGGTGATCACGGCAACACAGATGCTTGATTCCATGATCCACAATCCGCGTCCGACAAGAGCGGAGGCGACCGATGTTGCCAATGCGATCTATGATGGTACCAGTGCGATCATGTTATCGGGCGAGACGGCAGCCGGTTTGTATCCGGTGCAGGCATTACAGATGATGGTGAGGATCGCCAATCGTACAGAGAGCGATATTGATTACCGTAAACGCTTTTTCCAAAGATCGCGCAAAGCAGATCCGGATGTAACAGATGCAATCTGTCACGCAACCTGTACAACAGCACATGATATTAATGCCAAAGCGATCATTACCGTTACCAAATCGGGTCGTTCGGCACGAATGATTTCCAAGTACCGTCCGGCTTGTGATATCATTGGCTGTGCGATCACGGACAAAGTGTATCGTCAGTTAAATTTATCCTGGGGCGTCACTCCGGTACTTCTGCAGGAGAAAAAAGACGTATTTGAATTGTTTGAACATGGTACGTGTGTATCACGTCGTATGGGGTTAGTCGACAGTGGTGATACGGTTGTATGTACTTCCGGAGTGCCGGTGGGAATTTCCGGAACGACCAATATGATCAAAGTACAGACCGTTATATAAAGAACATGCCGGCAGCTTTACGTCTGTGGCGAAAGAGAACGTGAAGAATGAGAGATAAGAATGAGATTTTATATTGCAGACTGCCATTTTGGACATGACAAGGTAAGGCTGTTAGACGGTCGTCCGTTTGCATCTGTTGAGGAGATGGATGAGACAATGATCGTTCGGTGGAACGAGCGTGTCCGGAAGAAGAAAGATGAAGTGGTGATCTTAGGAGACCTTTGTTTGGGTAAAGGAGAGCAGGTGAATGAGCTGCTGCATAAACTGAATGGTAAAAAGTATTTGGTGACAGGGAATCATGACCGGTTGTTTTTGCGGGACAAAAAGTTTGATCCGTCACTTTTAGAATGGGTCAAGCCCTATGCAGAGCTTAAAGATAATGGGCGCAAGCTGGTACTCTGCCATTATCCGATCATCTGTTATAACGGGCAGTATCATGGTGATTCTACATATATGCTGTACGGGCATGTTCATGATACACCGGATTATAAAAATGTGCTGCGTTTTCAGAGAGAGTCCACAGAAATAACCTACCATGCGAAAGGGCGCGGGGCTTCTGTGGGAGAAGAGCGGCATTTGCCTTGCAATCTGATCAATTGTTTTGCAGGATTTTCGGATTATTATCCGCTGACATTGGAAGAATGGATTGACAAGCAAAATAATTTTTGCTATGATGTCAAAAGATGCGAAGAAAAGAAGAAGTAGTACATGGGGGAGACCTACAGAGAATAGCCGGTTGCTGAGAGGCGTTAGGATAGAAGCCTGTATGAATACATCTTGGAGTAGCGGATTGAAGAGAGGATTTTGATCCTTTTGGTAGATTTAGCCGGTGATGCACCCGTTATCGTGCAGGGATATAGAGGTATCCTGCTAAGGCAGTATGTGTGAGCATATTGTAAAAAAAGGTGGTAACACGATTTCATCGTCCTTTTGTCGTTGACAAAAGGACTTTTTTCTTTGCATAAAAAAGTCATAAAGGAATAAAAAAGGAGAGAACAACATGAGCGAAAAGATGACAGTGTATGATGAATTGGTTGCCCGTGGCTTGATCGCACAGGTGACGGACGAAAAAGAGATCAAAGAGATGATCAATGAAGGTAAGGCGGTTTTTTATATTGGATTTGATCCGACGGCAGACAGCCTTCATGTAGGACATTTTATGGCTCTTTGTCTGATGAAACGTTTGCAGATGGCAGGCAATAAGCCAATCGCATTGATCGGTGGCGGAACAGCTATGATCGGTGATCCAAGCGGGCGTACCGATATGCGTCAGATGATGACCAAAGAGACGATTGCACATAATGTAGACTGCTTCAAAAAGCAGATGAGCCGTTTTATTGATTTCTCAGATGATAAGGCATTGTTAGTCAACAATGCAGAATGGCTGTTGGATCTGAATTACGTAGAAGTGCTGCGTGAAGTTGGTGCCCATTTCAGTGTAAATCGTATGTTAACGGCAGAGTGCTATAAACAGCGCATGGAGAAAGGACTTAGTTTCCTGGAGTTCAACTACATGATCATGCAGAGCTATGATTTTTATGCCTTGTTCCAGAAGTACGGATGTAACATGCAGTTTGGAGGAGATGATCAGTGGAGCAACATGCTTGGTGGAACGGAATTGATCCGTCGTAAGCTGGGCAAAGATGCTTATGCAATGACGATCAATCTGCTGCTCAATTCCGAAGGCAAAAAGATGGGTAAAACACAGTCTGGCGCTGTATGGCTTGATCCGAACAAGACCAGCCCGTTTGATTTTTATCAATATTGGAGAAACGTGGGAGATGGTGATGTGCTTAAGTGTCTACGCATGCTCACATTCCTTCCGTTAGAGCAGATCGAAGAGATGGATGCCTGGGAAGGCAGCAAGCTAAATGAGGCAAAAGAGATCTTGGCATTTGAGCTTACCAAGTTAGTACATGGTGAGGAAGAAGCTGTTAAAGCACAGGAAGGAGCGCGTGCACTCTTTTCCAGCGGAAACGCAGCACAGATGCCGGAGACAAAGCTGGTCGATGAAGATTTTGAAGATGGTAAGATCGGCATCTTGAAATTAATGGTTAAAGCCGGTCTTGCAACATCTAATGGTGAGGCAAGAAGAAATGTCGAGCAGGGCGGTGTTACGATCGATGGTGAGAAAGTGACCGATGTTCGCATGACACTTACGAAAGAGCAGATCAGTGCAGAAGGCATTGTTGTAAAACGTGGTAAAAAGAAATTTATGAAGGTGCTTTGTGACTAAATTTAATTCCATGAAAAAAGGCTGGGAGAATTATTCTCCCAGCTTTTTTAATAAACATTGATATATTTCAGTCTGATTTTCTTTGAATTTTTGGCACGCCTTACGAGCTGCTTCCTCGGAGGGAACGGCAAAGGAAAGCGAGAATAATGTGTTGCCGCGTTCCTGTACTAAAGCAGATGCCAGATAGTCTCCGGAAGGAGTTACCGAATAGTCAGTGTGGACTGTGGTAGCTTCTAAAATATCAACTTTATTGTCTCGCAGATATTCATCAATCTGTCGTATCGTGTCTTTGGGAAGCATGGAAGAGAAGTATTCTAACATCTGCGATCCCTTTTGTGTGATCTTGTAATATGTCGTTTTACGAGTTGCCTCTTCCTCAATCAGGGCATCTTCTGTCAGAAGTGCTAATGTTTCCTGAATTGAAAAAAAGTCTGTATAGCCATGCCCTAAAATGAAATCGCACAAAAAAGCATTAGGTAGTCCCTGTTTTGTGCGGCTTAACGCATATAAAATAATTAATTTATACAAACGCAGTGTGTCTGGTGTCATAGGTTTCCTTTCTGCTTGCTGTAATATTTCCCCTGATAGACCTGCCCTGTTTTGAGAGAGTGTGCTATTTGGTTAAGAACAGCCCGTTTGTTGCAGCTCCAGTGTGGTGCGATCAGGAGATCTTTTGGACCATCTCCGGTCAGGCGGTGGATCACAATCTCCGGAGAGAGATTGCCGATGCATCGGATGACCAGATCTACATACTCTTCCTGAGTCAGGATATGCCAAGGATGTTCTTCGAGATAAACTGCCAGATCCGTTCCTTTTAATACATGCAATAGCTGCAATTTGATCCCCTGAATATGTTGTGTGTTCAGATATTGGATCGTTTCAAGAATGTCTGCTTCGGTTTCGCCCGGAAGTCCAAGGATCACGTGGACGATCACCGGAATATTGAGTGTATGCAGCGTGTGCGCAGTCTGCTCAAAAACATGCAGAGGATATCCACGGCGAATGAAACGAGCCGTATGCTCGTGCACCGTTTGCAGACCGAGCTCGATCCATGTCGGTTTCATCTGCCTGCATTCATCGAGCAGGGAAAAAATCTCCGGGGAAAAGCAATCCGGTCTGGTAGCGATAGAAAGTCCGACGATATCCGGATGCGCCAGCGCTTCCAGATACATCGGACGTAATATGTCGATGGGAGCATATGTGTTGGAAAACGATTGGAAATACGCAATGTATTTCTGACCGGTTTCCTTGGCGCTGCCGTTTAGGCGACAGATCGCCTCATCGATCGCAGCCGTGATAGATCGGTTCGTCGTGGCAAAATCACCGGAACCGCCCTCGCTGCAAAAAATACAGCCTCTCGTGTCCAGTGTTCCATCTCGGTTTGGACAGGTCATTCCCGCATCTAATGCAATTTTATAGACCTTTTGTCCAAACGTTTCTTTGAGATAATAGTCTAAGGAATAGTAGGGCTTTTCACCCCAACGAGATCTAACGGATGTGTGATTTGACTGCATCGGCCACCACCTGAGCTGCGCGTGGGTCAAACGCTTCCGGTAAAATATGTTCGTCGTTTAATTCTTCGTCAGAAACGAGTCCGGCAAGTGCAAGAGCAGCAGCGAGCTTCATTTCTTCTGTAATGTCGGTCGCTCTGCCGTCTAATGCACCCTTAAAGATGCCAGGGAAAGCAACAACATTATTGACCTGATTTGGAAAATCAGATCGACCGGTTCCGACAACGCGTGCACCGGCAGCTTTTGCAACATCAGGCATGATCTCCGGAACAGGATTTGCCATGGCAAACAGTATCGCATCGGAATTCATGGATTGAACCATTTCTGCGGATACAATATTAGGAGCGGAGACACCAACGAAAATATCGGCACCACAAAGTGCGTCAGCCAGTGTTCCGGTTTTGCCGGACAGATTTGTTACTTCCATCATTTCCTTCTGCATCCAGTTTAAGCCCTCGCTCTTTTTAGATAAGATACCGCTGATATCGCACATTGTTACGTCGGTAAATCCAAAGCGGAGTAATAATTTTGTAATAGCAACGCCGGCGGATCCGGCACCGTTTACAACAACTTTGCAATGTTCTTTCTCTTTGCCAACCACTTTCAAAGCGTTAATAATGCCGGCGAGAACAACGATCGCAGTACCGTGCTGATCATCGTGAAATACCGGTATATCTAAGGCTTCTTTTAGACGACTTTCGATCTCAAAGCAGCGTGGCGCAGAAATATCTTCTAAGTTGATACCGCCAAAAGCCGGTGCAATGTTGATCACGGTTTTGATGATTTCCTCAGTATCCTGCGTATCTAAGCAGATCGGGAAGGCATTGACACCGCCAAATTCCTTAAAGAGGACTGCTTTGCCTTCCATAACCGGCATAGCAGCTTCCGGACCGATGTTACCGAGGCCGAGGACGGCACTTCCGTCAGAAACAACAGCAACGGTATTGGATTTGATGGTATATTGATAAGCTGCTTCTTTATTTTCTGCAATGACCTTACATGGTTCAGCAACACCTGGTGTGTAGGCAACAGCCAGATCCTCGCGGGATTTTACCTGACACTTGGGAGTTACATCCAGTTTGCCATTCCATTCTTTATGTAATTGTAGAGCTTTTTCTGCATTTGTCATTCGATTTAACCTCCATTTTCTGTAGAATTATTTGTAATAGCAATCGCAAACTATATCATAGCATACATCGAATTGGAAAACAATAAAGCCGAAAAACTTCGTCCGACAAAAGATGTTTTGTGCGAAAAAAGACGAACGATGTCGAAAAAACAATAATATTCATAGGATTTTGCGAAAATTTTTGAAAAAGTCATTTACAACGCTGTTAAAATGCTTTATATTATTTAGTGCATGTAATTACTCTAATACAGTAGGTCATAGATACATAGGCGAGACAATATCGTCGTGATCGATTTATTATTCATTATAATCCGACCTAATAATTGCAGAAAGAATCATGTTAGCACAAGTTGAATTTTTTTTATTGGAAAGGGATATTTTTATGACAGAATACGATAAGTTATCATTGGTTGAATTACGAATTGTAGCGAAGAAGATGGGCATCAAAAGTGTTACCAGTTACAAAAAGTTAGAGTTGCTTGCAAAAGTGAAAGAAGTTGCAGCAACAATGGAATCTACAGATGCGACACCTGAGATGGACGATATTCAGAGTGTAGATCATGTTGTAGAGAGCACAGGAGAGGCTGTCGACAGTCCGATGCCAAGATCCAGATATGCGAGTGAATCAGACAATTCCCGTATGGAGGAAAGTGGACGAGATATGAATCGTGGCTATGTCAGTGATAGAGAACCTATGAGAACATCCGGTTATATGAGGGATCCTGAGATGGGAATGGCTCGTGGAGGATACTCACGTAACGAGGGAATGAGCCGTGGAGGATACACCCGCAATGATAATATGAGTCGCGGAGGATACTCCCGTAATGATAATATGGGTCGCGGAGGATACATGAATCGCGGCGATAATATGAACCGCGGAGGATACATGAATCGCGATAATATGGGACGTGGTGTATACAGCCGCAGTGAGAGCATGAATCGTAGCAATTATTCCCGTAACGAAGGCTATCGAAACGATGGTTATCGTAATGATAATATGGATCGTGGCGGATATGTACGCAATGATAACAGAGGCTATCATGCGGATCTTCGTCCGCAGCTGCACCGGGCACCACAGCACGAGTTGACACCAACGGAGATCGCTGAGTTGGATAGTGGTGTATCACGTGAGGGTATTTTGGAAGTACTCCCGGAGGGATATGGATTTATTCGATGCGACAATTATCTCCCTGGAGAGAGAGATCTGTATGTCTCACCGCAGTTGATCCGTAAGTACCATCTGCGTACCGGAGATATCCTAAATGGTAATATTCGTATTCGTAATCAGAATGAGAAATTTGCCGCATTATTATATATCAAAGAAATCAATGGCAATGATCCGGATGAGATGATAAATCGTCCAAAGTTTGAGCAGTTGACACCGGTATTTCCGGATGAGAGACTTCGCTTAGAGACACCGGGCTGTCCGATATCCATGCGTATGATGGATCTGATCGCACCAATTGGTAAAGGACAGAGAGGAATGATCGTATCTCAGCCTAAGACAGGTAAGACGACATTATTAAAACAGGTTGCCAAGGCTGTTAAGACAAATCATCCGAAGATGCATTTGATCGTATTGTTGATCGATGAGCGTCCGGAGGAAGTGACAGATATCAAAGAGTCTATCTTAGGACATAACGTAGAAGTGATCTTCTCCACGTTCGATGAACTTCCGGAAAATCACAAGCGTGTATCGGAGATGGTTATTGAGCGCGCTAAGCGTCTTGTAGAGCAGGGCGAAGAAGTTATGATCCTGTTAGACAGCATTACTCGTCTTGCAAGAGCCTACAACCTGACAGTACAGCCAAGCGGCCGTACTTTGTCCGGCGGTTTAGATCCGGCTGCATTGCATATGCCAAAACGTTTCTTTGGTGCAGCACGCAATATGCGTGAGGGCGGAAGTTTGACAATCCTTGCAACTGCACTTGTGGATACCGGAAGTAAGATGGACGATGTTGTATTTGAGGAATTTAAGGGAACCGGTAATATGGAGCTTGTTCTTGACCGCAAGCTTTCCGAGAAGCGTGTATTCCCGGCGATCGATCTTCCTCGTTCCAGTACGCGCAGAGATGATCTTCTTCTGACACAGGAGGAGATGGAAGCTAATTTCCTGATGCGTAAAGCACTTACCGGAATGAAATCCGAAGAGGCTGTTGAACGGATCATTGAAATGTTCCGTCGTACTAAGAGTAATCAGGAATTTATCCAAACGATTCGCAAGACAAAAATTGTATAAAAGTGCTTGCAATCCGCTTTTGACTATGCTATACTGAAGAAGTTGTGTAAAAATGAGAATCGAGAAGGCTTTTTTCAAAGTTTTCTTCGCAATAGTAACCGACTGCTGAGAAGCGGCGGAATGGAAATGGAGGATAAAGCGATGAGAGAAGGAATTCATCCAAACTACTATCAGGCAAAGGTTGTATGCAACTGTGGAAATGAGTTTGTGACTGGTTCTACTAAGGAGGAAATCCACGTAGAAATCTGCTCCAAATGTCATTCATTCTATACAGGTCAGCAGAAGGCTGTCAAAGCTCGTGGTGCCATTGATAAGTTCAATCGCCGTTATGGTATTCAGGCAAACTAGCAAAATAAATGGTCGGAGTGCGTCCGGCCTTATGAACGGTCACAGTATTTGTGCTTAACAAGTGCTGTGACCGTTTGTGTTATACACAAATGGAGAGAAAGTGAAGTAAATTTGTGGTGTAAAAATTGGATCTGTTGCAGAATGAAACAGATCCGCAGTGTGAAAATTGTATCTGTTGTAGAATAAAACAGATGCGTGGAAGGGCATGGTTATAAAAATGAAATCATCAGGAATAGGTGGACAGGCAGTATTAGAAGGCGTAATGATGCGCAATAAGTCCAAGTATGCAGTAGCAGTACGCAAACCCGATGGAGAGATTGATATAAAGGTAGATACCTGCACAAGTGAAGGGGACCGCAAGCTGTTTTTCAGACTTCCATTGATCCGAGGTGTTGTTGCATTTGTGGACTCTTTGGTGTTAGGAATGAAGACATTGACATATTCTGCCAGCTTTTACGAAGAGGAAGAAGCGCAGGAAGCTTCAGCTGCGGATGGGAACAAGGCAGATCGTACGGATGAGAAGAGTGGCGAGAAACAAAAAAAAGAAGGCTCCGAAGCAGAAAATTCAGCATCATTGGCGAAGAAAGCAGAAAAACGTGAACAGCTGGAGATGGCGATGACAGTAATGCTGTCTATTGTACTGGCGCTGGCGGTGTTTGTTGCACTTCCGTTTGGATTATCTTTGCTGCTAAAAGATCATATTCGATCGCAGGCTGTATTAGCACTGATCGAGGGACTGATCCGACTGGGGCTGTTTATCGGTTATGTGTATGTCATTTCCTTTATGCAGGATATTAACCGGGTATTCATGTATCATGGTGCAGAACACAAGGCGATCAATTGCGTGGAAAATGGTGATGATCTGACGGTATTGAATGTGCGTAAGCATTCCAGATATCACAAGCGTTGTGGAACCAGTTTCCTCTTTATTGTTATGTTGATCAGTATCGTACTGTTTATGTTTTTACATTTTGACAGTGTATGGCTTCGTTTGTTGAGCCGTTTGCTGCTGGTGCCGGTTGTGGCAGGTATTTCGTATGAATTTATCCGTCTTGCGGGCAACAGCGATGCAAAGATCATCAATATCTTAAGCAAACCGGGAATGTTTTTACAGGGATTGACAACGAGAGAACCGGATGACAGCATGATCGAGGTTGCCATTGCTTCAGTAGAAGCAGTTTTTGACTGGAAAGAGTACCAGAGCAGATTGCAGGCGGTTAAGAAGAGTACAAAACGCAAAAAAGTGGCAGAAGAGATGCGTAAAAGCGGCATGACAGCACCGCTGCCGATCGTGGATCCGGCGAATGCTAAGAAAAAGAGTGGAACAGAACTTGCTTCTGAGATCAAAAAACGTGAGCAGGAGTATAAGAAACGTGCCGATGAGCGCAAGAAATATATGAAAGAAATGCAAAAGCGTGAGGATGAGATCGCGAAGGTAATGGATGAAGTATCCAAACGTAAGGAAGAGCGTCAAGCGCTTGCACAAGCACAGGAAGAAATGACAGAGGATGAACTTTCCTCCTTAGATCGTTTCTTTGATGATCCGGATGGTGCAAAATCAGATATGGAATCAAAGCCTTCCGTGGATGAGGTGGAAAACGGATGAAAGAGGAAATCCTTACGCTAAAGGAAGCTTTGGCGAAAGCCGTGGACAAATTGCAGCAGATGGAAGTGCCGGATGCCGACATTGATGCATGGTATTTGCTTTCCTATGTGACCGGACTTGACCGTGCGGCATTTTTCCTGCATGGAGAGGAACCGATGGCGGAGCCGGATATGATTCGATACCGCGACCTGGTTACAAAACGTGGGGAACGCATTCCATTACAGCATTTGACCGGTGAGCAGGAGTTTATGGGGCTGGATTTTCATGTGAATGAACATGTACTGATCCCGAGACAGGATACCGAATGTCTTGTAGAACGGGTTCTGCCATATGTAGATGGCAAACGAGTGTTAGATGTGTGTACCGGTTCCGGGTGTATTGCGATAGCGATTGCCAAACTTGGTAAACCGTTCATCGTGCACGGAGTAGACATCTCCGAGGAAGCACTTGCAGTTGCCAGACAGAATGCAACAGAACTTAACGCTTCTGTAGAACTGTTTGCGGGGGATCTTATGACAAAGATGGATGGGCAATACGATGTGATCGTATCGAATCCACCGTATATCCCACCGTCAGTGATAGAGGGATTGATGCCGGAAGTACGATTGCACGAACCGATGCTTGCACTGGACGGTGGACAGGATGGGCTGGAATTTTACCGGAGGATTGCAGGACAGGCGGTCACACGACTGGCACCAAACGGAAGACTGTTTTTGGAGATCGGATGTGAACAGGCTGCTGCTGTAGCGGAAATATTGCAAAAACAGGGATATCGGGAAGTACAGGTGTTTCAGGATCTTGCCGGTAAAGATCGTATTGTACAATGTATCGTATGAAATAGAATGGAGGAAGAATCATGTTTGATAAATTAGAAGATTTGGTGCGTAGATTGGAAGAGCTTAATATTGAGCTTACGGATCCTGATGTTATCAGTAATCAGGATAAATACCGCCAGCTTATGAAAGAGCAGAATGAGTTGACGCCGATCGTTGAGAAATATCAGGAGTATCGTGCGGCAAAAGATGGTGTGGAAGATAGTCTTGCCATTTTAGAGGAAGAGAACGATGAGGAAATGCGTGAGCTTGCCAAAGAGGAGTTGGCAGATTGCAAAGCTAAAGTAGAATCCTGTGAACAGGAATTGAAGATTTTGATGTTGCCGAAAGATCCGAATGATGATAAGAACGTTATCGTAGAGATCCGTGGCGGTGCCGGTGGAGATGAGGCGGCATTATTTGCAGCAGATCTGTTCCGTATGTATTCTAAATTTGCCGAGGCAAACCGTTGGAAAGTAGAAGTGATGAGTGCCAATGAAAACGGCATTGGTGGTTTTAAGGAAATTGTCTTTATGGTGCTCGGTCATGGAGCGTATTCCAAGTTAAAATATGAAAGCGGTGTGCATCGCGTTCAGAGAATCCCAACGACAGAATCCGGCGGACGTATTCATACATCGACGGCAACGGTTGCGATCATGCCTGAGGTAGAAGATGTTGAAGTACATGTAGATCCGAACGATTGCAAGATTGATGTATACCGTGCGTCCGGTAATGGCGGACAGTGCGTCAACACAACAGATTCTGCTGTTCGTATTACGCATATCCCTACGGGTATTGTGGTTACCTGTCAGGATGAGAAATCTCAGCTCAAAAATAAAGACAAGGCGATGAAAGTACTTCGTTCCCGCATCTATGATATGGAGCAGGAAAAGGCGAATAGCGAACAGGCAGCTGAGCGGCGCAGCCAGGTTGGAACCGGTGATCGTTCCGAAAAGATCCGTACTTATAATTTCCCACAGGGACGTGTGACAGATCACCGAATCAAATTTACCAGCCATCGTCTGGGAGAAATATTAGATGGAGATATTAATGAACTGCTGCAGAACATTATTGCGGCAGATCAGACAGCGAAATTAGCGAAATTAAACGAAAATTAATGGGGGGAGAATGGTTATGAGAAAAAAGAAATGGTTACGTGGCGTAATGGCAATGGCGGTAGCGGGGAGTCTGCTTATATCGGCAGCACCGGGAAGCCTGCAGGCACCGAAAGCGTCAGCAGCAGTGAAGCTGACCGGTAAGACCAAAAAGGTTGCTTATCGAAACACTTTTGTTGGAAAACATGGCAGATTACGTGTCAAAGGCGCTAAGCTGGTGGATAAAAAAGGCAAAGCGGTACAGCTTCGCGGAATATCCAGTCATGGCATCAACTGGGATGTTGGAGAGCCGTTTGTTAATGAGAAAGCTTTGCGAAATCTGCGGGACGAATGGGGCGTTAATTGTTTTCGTGTTGCAATGTATACCGAGGATTACAATGGATACTGCGTGACAGATACGGCAAGCCGCAAGAAGCTTTTGGCAAAGATCGATACAGCCGTAAAAGCCGGCAGAAAGCTTGGCATGTATGTCATCATTGACTGGCATATTTTAAGCGATGGCAATCCGAAGAAAAATCAGTCTAAGGCTAAGGCATTTTTTAAGAAAATGTCGAATAAATATCGAAAAGAAAAACATGTATTTTATGAAATCTGCAATGAACCGAATGGCGGTGTACAGTGGAAGACTATCAAATCGTATGCAAAATCCGTGATCAAGGTGATCCGCAAAGCGGATAAAAACGCGGTAGTCATTGTCGGTACGCCGACATGGAGTCAGGATGTTGATATGGCGGCAAAATCTCCACTCAAAGGAAAAAACATTATGTATGCCTTTCATTTTTATGCAGCGACGCATGGCGATGATCTGCGCGCCAAAGTAAACGCAGCACTTCGCAGCAAATTGCCACTGTTTTGTTCGGAATTTAGTGCGTGTGATGCCAGCGGAAATGGCAATTATGATTTTTCTTCTGCGAATAAGTGGATCAGTCTGATGAATCGTAATAAGATCAGTTATTGCTGCTGGAGTCTTAGCAACAAGCCGGAATCGGCTTCGCTGCTTAAAAGTTCCTGCAAGAAAACAAGCGGATTTAAGACGTCCGATTTATCTAAAATGGGAAGATATATCGTTAAGAAATACCGCAAAAAGTAAGAGAAAGTAAGTAGATAACGGAAAGGCACAAGATTTCATGCTTAGTAGTAATTCGAATCGTCAGATCAAAGAGTTGATCAAACTGCAGAATCAAGCGAAATATCGCAAAAAAAGCGGTATGTTTGTTGCAGAAGGTGCAAAGCTTGTCGCAGAGGCGGCGCATTATGGCAAACTGCAAAAAATATATATTGCAGAAAGTTCACAAGGCAGAGAAGAGGAACGTATTCAGCCGTTGTTAGAGGAGTTCCCATATGAAGTTGTATCTGAAGAAGTCTTTGCGGAGATCACGGATACGGTTACACCGCAGGGCGTTTTGGGATTGGTGCAGATGCCCAAATATACGATGGAGGAAATTTTGAACGCGAACAATCAACAGTTTTTATTGTTAGATGATCTGCGTGACCCCGGCAACTTGGGAACCATTATGCGAACAGCAGAGGGAGCCGGTATGGCAGCAGTGCTCATGAGCAAAGGGACAGTTGATCTGTTTAATCCGAAAGTAGTCCGTGCGACAATGGGAGCCATCTTTCGAATGCCGTACTGTTATGTGGAAGATCTGCCGGCGCTTGCAGAAAAACTGCGAGAGCAGGGGATCGCAGTATATGGAACAGCCATGGAAGGCAGCGTTGTGTATGATGAACCGGATTATACCACGGGGGCGGCTATGGTGATCGGCAATGAAGCCAATGGTATGTCGGATGCGATGTTTGCAGCGATCACAGACCGAATACGTATTCCGATGGAGGGAAGTTTGGAATCTTTGAATGCAGCAGTATCGGCAGCGATTGTCATGTATGAAATGCAGCGCCAGCGCAGACATCGTTGAAAAAGCAGAAAATGGTGGTCAGTGCAGATATAGTTGAAAAAAAGAGGGAAATGTTCTATAATGCTGACATTATAAACACACTGGAAACTTATAGTTTGAAAAATGAGAAAGGAATGTAGGAGTTATATGGAACCATTATATTGGCTGATATTGCTTGCAATCTTTCTTGTGATTGAGATCATCACATTGGGGCTGACAACAATCTGGCTGGCCGGAGGTGCATTGGTTGGATTTCTGGCAGCGGTGCTGCATGTGCCGTTACCGATACAGATTGTGCTGTTTTTGGTCGTTTCTATTGTATTGATCGTATTTACAAGGCCGGTAGCAGAGCGTTATTTTAATAACAGCAGAGAGCAAACCAATGTCGGTGGAATTATCGGCAGAGAGGGAAAAGTAATCGTTACGATTGATAACTTTAATCAAACCGGTGCTGTTTTGATCGATGGAATCGAATGGACAGCGCGAAGTGACGAGGAGGATGTGGTCATTGAGACGGGAGAGCGTATTGTCGTTACTCGCGTGGAAGGTGTCCGCGTGTTTGTGAAAGTGAAAGGAGATCATTAATATGCCATATTTAATTGTGTTATTAGTTGTTGTAGTGATTGTCATGATATCCTGCGTCAATGTAGTGCCGCAGGCTCATGCGTATGTTGTAGAGCGATTAGGTGGTTATCAGGCAACTTGGGATGTAGGAATCCATTTCAAAGTTCCGTTTATTGACCGCATTGCAAAACGTATTCTGCTCAAAGAGCAGGTTGTTGATTTCCCGCCGCAGCCGGTTATCACCAAGGATAATGTAACAATGCGAATTGATACTGTTATCTTTTATCAGATCACGGATCCAAAGCTGTTTGCATATGGTGTTGATAATCCGATCGTTGCGATTGAGAACTTAACAGCAACCACTCTGCGTAATATTATCGGAGACCTGGAGTTAGACGAGACGCTGACTTCCCGCGAGACGATCAATACGAAGATGAGAGCATCTCTGGATTCCGCAACAGATCCATGGGGAATCAAGGTGAACCGTGTCGAACTCAAAAACATCATTCCTCCGGCAGAAATTCAGGATGCAATGGAGCGTCAGATGAAAGCAGAGCGCGAAAAGAGAGAATCGATCCTTCGTTCACAGGGTGAAAAGGAATCGGCTATCTTGGTAGCACAGGGTAAAAAAGAAGCAGCTATTTTGGATGCAGAAGCAGAAAAACAGGCAGCGATCCTTCGCGCAGAAGCTAAGAGAGAGTCGATGATCCGCGAAGCGGAAGGTCAGGCAGAGGCGATCAAGACGGTACAGCAGGCAAGTGCAGATGGTATTCGCATGTTGAATGATGCACAGGCGAGCAAAGAAGTATTGCAGCTTAAGAGTTTGGAAGCCTTTAGCAAAGCTGCCGATGGAAAAGCAACCAAGATCATCATTCCATCTGAAATTCAGGGAATGGCAGGTCTTGCTAAATCTTTTTCCGAGGTGATCAAAGATAATTAAATGATGTTAGGTCATCTGTATACGATAGCATTCTGCAAAGGGTTACGGCCTCGGGCAGAGAGAAAAGAGGAGAAATTATGAGCGTTAATTTGAAAGGAAGAAATTTCTTGACATTAAAGGATTTTACGAAAGAAGAGATCAGCTATCTGTTGGATCTGTCTGCTGACCTTAAAGCCAAGAAGAAAAATGGAGAATTGGTTAATCATTATATTGGCAAAAATATTGCATTGATCTTTGAAAAAACCAGTACGCGTACCCGTTGCTCCTTTGAAGTGGCAGCACATGATATGGGAATGGGTGTTACGTATCTAGATCCACAGGGCTCTCAGATCGGTAAGAAAGAGAGCATTGCGGACACAGCACGTGTTCTTGGCAGAATGTTTGATGGTATTGAATATCGCGGCTTTGAGCAGGAGATTGTAGAGGATCTTGCAAAATATGCAGGAGTACCGGTGTGGAATGGTTTGACAAATGAATACCATCCAACGCAAATGTTAGCAGATCTTCTGACGATCAAAGAGCATTTAGGACGTTTGGAAGGCGTTAAGCTGGTATATATGGGCGATGCCAGATATAATATGGGTAATTCACTGATGATCGCTTGTGCTAAAATGGGAATGCATTTTACGGCATGTACTGCAAAGGAATATTTCCCGAATCAGGCATTGGTAGAACAGTGTGAACAGTACGCCAGTGAATCCGGTGGTTCCATCACGCTGACAGAGGATACAATGACCGGAACAAAAGATGCTGATGTTATTTATACGGATGTCTGGGTGTCTATGGGTGAGCCGGACGAAGTTTGGAAAGAGCGTACCTTGGCGTTGTCACCATATCAGGTAAACGCAAAGGTTATGCAGAATGCCGGAGAACAGGCGCTATTTATGCATTGTCTTCCAGCTTTCCATGACTTAAAGACCAAAATTGGCAAAGAAGTATATGAAAAATTTGGATTAAAAGAACTTGAAGTTACAGATGAAGTATTTGAATCCAAGCAATCGGTAGTATTTGACGAAGCAGAAAATCGCATGCATACGATCAAAGCGGTGATGGTTGCAACATTAGGAGAGGCGTGATCTTTATGAGATCGAAGATATTACGGGAACTGATGGATCATTCGGACACATTTGTGTCCGGACAGAAATTATGTAAAACGTTTGGCGTGAGCAGACAGGCAGTTTGGAAAAACATTTGCTGTCTGAAAGAACTTGGCTATGACATTGAATCGGTTACTAATAAAGGCTATCGCTTAATAAGTAAACCGGATATATTGTATGGTCCTGAGATTGAGGCATATTTGGAAGAGGAAAGTTTCTGTCAAAAAGTCGAATGTCATGATAGCATTGACTCGACAAACATCCGAGGCAAACAACTTGCAGAATTGGGAGAAGCTGAGGGAACATTGATCGTAGCCGATCGGCAGACAGCGGGACGCGGACGCAGAGGCCGCAATTGGATTTCTGAATCCGGTGTTGGTATTTATATGACTTACGTATTAAGACCGACAGTTCAGCCGGCACATGTGTCAGGGATCACATTATTGGCAGCATTGGCAATGTGTGAAGCAACTTATCAGGAATGCGACGTGCTTCCACAGATCAAATGGCCCAACGATGTCATCATTGATGGCAAAAAGATATGTGGTATTCTGACGGAAATGAGTTCAGAAGTTCAGTATGTGCATTATGCCGTAATGGGTATCGGAATCAATGCTAACAAAGAAAAATTCGATGAGACATTAAAGGACAAGGCGACCAGCATTTATCTGTCAACAGGCAAAAAAGTAAACAGAGCTAAGTTTACAGCGGCTTTTGCAGATGCGTTTGGTGGTTATTACAGACGATATATGCAGGACGGAGATCTGTCTGCGTTTGTGGAAGAGTATGATGAATTGCTTGCCAATAAAGACAAAGAAGTGATCATCTACCATGGCATGGTTGAGGATGCCACGCCGGACAAAATATCACGGGGTATTGCACGTGGCATTGATAAAGACGGAGCACTGTTAGTTGAGATCGATGGCAGCGTCACACCGGTCATGTCCGGAGAAGTATCGATAAGGGGGGTACAGGGATATGTCTGAAAAGGAACCGGTTGTCTTATGTGCAGCGAGTTCTTATGAACAAAAATACTACCTGAACGAAGCGTTTAGCGGATTACCTACAGCAGTCAAAGAGGAATTGCAAGTCATGTGTGTGTTGTATACGGCAGACGTTGGCGGTATTTTGACACTGCAGTTTGACGAAGATGGCAATTTACAGTTTCAGGTGACTTCTGCGGATGATGATTTTCTGTTTGATGAGATCGGCAGTGTGCTCAAGATCAAGCAGTATCAGGCAGAAAAACAGGAGTTGTTAGAGGCTCTTGAATTATATTATAGAATAAAAATACTTGGTGAAAAGGTCGATTTCGACTAATGGAGGACAGCTATGTTATTGGCAGTAGATGTTGGAAATACAGATATTACATTTGGATTGTTTCGTGAGAGTGAATTGATCACGAGATTTCGAGTCACAGTAAAAGTACCGCGCAGCTCGGACGAGTATGGCGAGTTGATCTGTGCGATACTGCAGCAGAAAGGATACTCTCCGGAAGATGTAAATGAAGTGATCATTGCATCTGTTGTGCCGAAGATCATGTACTCTTTTACAAGTGGCATCATCAAGTATCTGCATTGTCATCCGCTGGTAGTCGGAGCCGGAATAAAGACCGGAATACGTATAGAAACTGCCAATCCAAAAGAAATCGGACCGGATCGTATTGTAGATGCAGTCAGTGCCTATGAACAGTATGGCGGACCGATTATTGTTGTTGATTTTGGAACAGCGACAACATATGATATTGTTACTGCAGAGGGGGCATTTCTAGGTGGTGTGATCAGTCCCGGAATACGCATTTCTGCGAACGCGTTGTGGAATAATACAGCGAATCTGCCGGAAATTGAGATCAAATGCCCGGGGGTTTCTATTGCAAAAGATACGATCACATCAATGCAGGCAGGACTGTTTTTTGGCACGATCGGTCAGTCGGAGTACATTATTCGAAAGATCAAAGAAGAGTCAGGCTTCTTGGATGCGAAAGTTGTCGCAACCGGAGGACTTGGGAAGATCATTTCAGAGCATACGGACGAGATACAGGTGTATGACAGCGATCTGACACTTCGAGGTCTACAGATTATCTATGATAAGCAGAAGAAATAATAAAATTGGAGTGTTATGCGTAGTTTTAAGATAGGAAACGTATTGATTCCCGGCAATTTAATATTAGGACCAATGGCAGGTGTAACAGATCTGCCATTTCGTTTGTTATGCAAGGAGCAGGGAGCTGATCTTGTCTACACGGAGATGATCAGTGCAAAAGGAATATATTACAATAACAAAAATACAGAAAAGCTATGGGAAATCGCGGATGAAGAGCATCCGGCAGCATTGCAGTTGTTTGGCTCAGATCCGGATCTGATGGCAGAAATGGCACGTAAAATTGATCACCGTAATTTTGATATTTTAGATATCAATATGGGGTGCCCGGTGCCGAAAGTGGTTAACAATGGTGAGGGTTCAGCGTTGATGAAAACTCCGGAGCTGGCAGCTAAGATCATTCGCAAAGTATCACAGGCAAGTTCAAAGCCTTTGACCGTTAAATTTCGCAAAGGCTTTACCGAGGATACCGTCAATGCAGTCGAATTTGCCAAGATGGCAGAACAGAATGGTGCAGCAGCCATTGCGGTACATGGACGCACCAGAGAACAGTATTATAGTGGAAAAGCAGATTGGGATATCCTTGCGCAGGTCAAAGAAGCAGTAACAATCCCGGTGATAGCCAGTGGAGATATTTTTTCAGCAGAAGATGCAATCAAATGTTTGGAGCAGACAAAATGTGATGGGCTCATGTTGGCTCGTGGTGTTCGAGGTAATCCGTGGCTGTTTGCTGAGATCAAACAGGCAATCATGCAGTACGATGCCGGAGAAGAGATACAAATCTCGAAACCACAGCTTTCAGAGGTGGTTGAAATGATACGCCGTCATGGCAGAATGCAGGTGGAATACAAGGGCGAGATAATGGGGATGCGGGAGATGCGAAAGCACGTAGCATGGTATACGACAGGATATCCGCATTCGGCAGCAATCCGCAGAGAAGCAAACTTTATTGAGACGTATGAACAACTGGAAAAGCTTTGTGATAAGATACTAGCCGACAGTAAGTCATGATTAGTGAGTTCGCGCTTGTAATTCTTTACCCAATGAAGTAAACTGCTATCAGAAATAAATTATACAGGAGGCTAATCAAAATGGATTACGGTTTGATTGGTGGAAAGCTGGGACACAGTTATTCCAAAGATATTCACGAGATGTTGGCAGATTATACATATGATCTATGTCCTTTGACAAAAGAGGAATTTGTGCCTTTCATGGAGCAGCATGCATTCCGGGCAATCAATGTCACCATTCCTTACAAACAGGATGTTATTCCTTACCTGGACAGCTTAGATGACAATGCAAAGGCTATCGGTGCAGTCAATACGATCGTAAATAAAGATGGTCGTTTGGAAGGCCACAATACAGATTTCTCCGGTTTTATGTATATGTTAAAGAAACATAACATTTCCGTAAAAGGAAAGAAATGTGTTGTTCTAGGAGATGGAGGTGCTTCTAAAGCAGTCGTTGCTGTATTAAAAAAGATGGAAGCCAAAAAAGTTGTTATTGTTGACATTATCAAGACAGCATCTGCGATCACTTATGAAGAATGCTTTGCGAAACATACAGATGCTGAATTTATTGCAAATACAAGTCCGGTTGGTATGTATCCAAACTGTGATGCCAGTCCGGTTGATCTAACACGTTTCCCGGAATGTGAAGCAGTAGTTGATGTTATTTATAATCCATTGGAGACAAAGTTAGTTGCTCAGGCAAGAGAGCTTGGAATGACTGGCGTTAATGGATTGGAAATGCTTGTAGCACAGGCGTTGTATGCGGTAGAGTTTTTCTTGGACACAAAGTTAGACGAAGCCAAGATTGATGAAGTATATCACAAAATCTATGAAGAGAAAGTGGGAGAGCAATAAAAGCTGCAACTGTATATATCTTGCATAAATGCAGCGATTATTATATAATCTAATTTTGGGTAAGATGATAAAGAACAAAGATGTCTGATGCCTTTGCGGCATAAGCGGACATAAACGATTAATGGAGGTCAAAAATGAGTAAAAAACCAGTTGTTTTGATGATTCTTGATGGATATGGTTTGAATGACAAGACGGAAGGCAATGCGATTGCCATGGCAAATACGCCGGTAATGGACAAGCTGATGGCAGAATGCCCTTGGCAGCCGGGTCTTGCCAGCGGTCTTGCAGTTGGTCTGCCGGATGGTCAGATGGGTAACTCCGAGGTAGGTCATATGAATATCGGTGCCGGACGCATTATTTATCAGGATCTGACTCGTATCACCAAAGCAATTGAAGATGGTGATTTCTTTGAAAATAAAGTATTACTGCAGGCAGTAGAAAATGTGAAAAAGAACGGTTCCGATCTGCATTTATTCGGACTTCTTTCCGATGGTGGCGTGCACAGCCACAACACACATCTGTATGCCTTGTTAGAGCTTGCTAAGAAAAACGATGTAAAAAATGTATATGTTCACTGCTTCTTAGATGGTAGAGATACACCACCGGCATCCGGCAAAGATTATGTTGCTGAGTTGCAGGCTAAAATGGATGAGATCGGAGTAGGTCAGATCGCAAGTGTTCATGGACGTTATTATGCAATGGACCGTGACAACAACTGGGATCGTGTAGAAAAAGCCTATAAAGCATTGGTTGAAGGTGTTGGCAATAAAGCAGCCGATGGAGTGCAGGCAGTTGCAGATTCTTATGCAGCGGACGTAACAGATGAGTTTGTTGTTCCTACAGTTGTTGAGAAAGACGGCAAACCGGTCGCAACGATCAAACCAAATGATTCAGTGATCTTTTTCAATTTCCGTCCGGATCGAGCTCGCGAGATGACGCATGCATTTTGTGATGAGCAGTTTGATCATTTTGAGCGTGCCAATGGATTTATGCCACTTACTTTTGTATGCTTCAAGGATTACGATGAGACGATTGCCAACAAGCTTATCGCCTTTGAAAAAGAAAATATCGTAGATACATTTGGCGAGTATCTTGCAGCGAATGGCAAGAAACAGCTTCGTCTTGCAGAGACTGAGAAATATGCGCATGTTACATTTTTCTTTAACGGTGGTGTAGAAGAGCCAAATAAAGATGAAGAGCGTTCCTTGGTAAAATCTCCTGCAGTTGCTACTTATGATCTGCAGCCTGAGATGAGTGCTCCGGAAGTCAGCAAACGTCTTAATGAGGCAATTGCATCCGATAAATATGATGTGATCGTGATCAACTTTGCAAATCCGGATATGGTTGGACACACAGGAGTGATCCCGGCAGCAGTGAAAGCAGTTGAAGCAGTTGACCAGTGCGTAGGTACTGCAGTAGAAGCAATTAAAAAAGCAGACGGAGTATTGTTTATCTGTGCAGACCACGGAAACGCAGAGAAGATGATCGATTATGAGACAGGAGAGCCTCATACAGCACATACAACCAATCCGGTTCCTTTTGTGCTTGTTAATTATGATGAAGCATACACGCTTCGCGAGGGTGGCCGTTTGGCAGATATTGCGCCTACTTTGCTTGAGATCATGGGATTGCCACAGCCGGCTGAGATGACTGGCGAGTCTCTTCTTCTTAAAAAATAAGAATCAGCTTGCTATTTCATAGACAATATGCTATGATAGTATCTGTTTGAAACTGCGTATAGACAGTTTCAAAAAGAGATTTTCAGACGGTGTACTGCGGGTAGCAGATAACCGTAAAACACAGAATGGAGGAAGTTTTCAATGATTCATACACTGCATACTATTTTATTGTTGGTATATATTCTTGTATGTTGCGTTTTGACAGTAATCGTACTGATGCAGGAGGGCAAGCAGGCAGGACTTACCGGAGCGATCAGCGGTGCCGCTGAGACATACTGGGGTAAGAACAAGGGTCGTTCCATGGAAGGTGGATTAGAGCTTGCAACAAGGATTCTTGCTGTTGTATTTGTCGTGCTTTCATTAATTCTCAATCTGAAGATATTTCAGTAGAGCATGATAATGGAGCGATAACAGTATGGTTGCTGTTTTGAGAGAGCGTGCTGCTAAAGCGATGGCAGTATGGTTGTTGTTTTGGTGGAATATGTTACTAAAGCGATGACAGTTTCGCCGTTGTAAACAAATGCATTATTACAGGGATTGCCGATTGGCAATCCCTTTTTTCAAAATGGAGGATCTGTATGAAAAAAGAAGAGTTCGATAATAAAAAGAAATTAGTATATGATTTTGTTACAGACAAAGAATATAAGCCGATGTCTGTAAAGGAAATGGCGATGGTATTACAGGTGCCTGCCGCAGAAAAGAAAGACCTGCGTCGCGTGGTCGAGGCATTGTGCGAGGAAGGCAAGATCCATATCAGTCAGCGTGGAAAAGTGCGGCCACTGGCCGACAATCTGCTTACCGGCCGCTTTATGGCAACACAGAAAGGGTTTGGATTTGTCCGTGTTGAGGGAGAAGAGGAGGACTACTTCATCCCGGCGCATCAAGTGATGAATGCACTCGACGGAGATACTGTGCGCATTTCCGTAGACGACAAGCAGCGTGGCAAACGTAAAGAAGCAACGGTTGTGAGCGTATTAGAGAGAGCCTCAACAATCTTAGTGGGAACGTATTCCAATAGTAAAAGCTTCGGTTTTGTCGTTGCTGACAACCATAAGTTCACCAAAGATATTTATATTCCAAAGGCAGAAAGCAAAGGTGCTGTCACCGGTCATAAAGTTGTTGTAGAAATTACGGACTATGGCAGTGAAAATCACAACCCGGAAGGCAGAATATTGGAAATTATAGGTCATATCAATGATCCCGGTGTTGATATTTTATCTGTGATCAAAGCGTATGGTCTGCCGGAAGAGTATCCGGATGCAGTGATGGATCAAGTTGCGGGGATTGATGACGAAGTACCGGAAGAACAAAAGAAAGGACGCGTAGATTATCGCTCTTTGCAGACGGTAACGATTGACGGTGAAGATGCCAAAGATCTTGATGATGCAATAACCTTGACTAAAGAAGGAGACATATATCATCTGGGTGTTCATATTGCGGACGTCAGTCAGTATGTAACAGAGTCCTCTGCATTAGATAAGGAAGCCCTTAAACGAGGAACCAGTGTATATTTAGTCGATCGCGTTATTCCTATGCTGCCCCATAAGCTGTCAAACGGAATATGTTCATTAAATCAGGGAACAGATCGTCTTGCTTTATCCTGTATGATGGACATCAATGCCAAAGGTGAGATCATAAAACACCGCATAGAGGAAACTGTGATCAACGTCGATCGTCGAATGTCCTACACAAGTGTTCATGCGATTGTTGAATTGCAGGATCCTGAGGAGCGCAAAGAATATGAAGAACTGATACCGATGTTTGAACTGATGTATGAGCTGGCATCTATTTTGCGCAAGCGTCGTGATAAACGTGGATCTATAGATTTTGATTTTCCGGAAAGCAAGATCACATTGGATTCCAAAGGAAAACCGATCGATGTAGCAGAATACGAGCGCAATAATGCACATCGTATTATTGAAGAATTTATGTTGGCGGCAAATCAGACCGTTGCGGAAGATTACTATTGGCAGGAACTTCCTTTTGTGTATCGTACACACGAAGCACCTGACAGCGAAAAGATATTACAGCTCGGCATATTTATCAATAATTTTGGATATACCATTAAGACTGGTGCGGAGGATGAAATACATCCAAAGGAACTGCAAAAGTTGATCTCCAAAGTGGAAGGAACGCCAGAGGAGGGACTCATCAGTCGACTGACGCTGCGTTCTATGAAACAGGCAAAATATACGACAGGATGTGAAGGACACTTCGGACTGGCAATGAAATATTATTGCCACTTTACGTCGCCGATCCGCCGATATCCGGATCTGCAGATCCATCGTATCATCAAAGAAAATCTACACGGTGCCTTGACAGACAAGCGGATCAGTCATTATGAACAGATACTGCCGGAGGTGACGGCAGAGGCAAGTAGACTGGAGCGAAGGGCAGATGATGCGGAGCGTGAAGTTGAAAAAATGAAAAAAGCGGAATATATGGAGCAATTTATCGGTGAGACATTCGACGGTGTGATTTCCGGCGTGACGAGCTGGGGTATGTATGTAGAACTGCCGAATACGATCGAGGGTATGGTGCGTGTTGCAGACATTCCGGGAGATTATTATTATTTTGAGGAAGAGCGCTATCAAATGGTTGGAGAGAAGACAGGCAAAATATATAAGCTTGGCCAGAAAGTGCGCGTGACCGTGTCGGCAGTAGACAAGCTGCTTCGCACGATCGACTTCGAATTGAATGAGGAGGACGAAAACGAACATGGCGAAGAAACTGATCGCAAATAATAAAAAAGCATATCATGATTATTTTATCGAGGAAAAATATGAAGCAGGGATATCTCTTGCCGGAACAGAAGTGAAATCTCTGCGTATGGGCAGATGCAGTATAAAAGAAGCATTCATTCGCATCGAACACGATGAGGTATTTGTGTACAATATGCACATCAGTCCTTATGAAAAAGGAAATATCTTTAACAAAGATCCACTGCGCGTGCGTAAATTATTGCTGCATCGCCAGGAAATCCGCAAGATCCAAGGGCATATTACGCAGAAGGGTTATACGATCGTGCCACTAAGCGTGTATTTCAGCGGCAGCCTGGTCAAAGTCGAAATTGGCTTAGCAAAAGGTAAGAAATTGTATGACAAACGACAGGATATTGCCAAGAAAGATCAACGGCGTGAGGCAGAACGTAAATTCAAAGTAAGTAATCTGTATTAATGAATTACGATAGTATTGAATTGAATATTGTAAAAAGTGGATGAAATCTTTTCATTTATTGTGCGTGTCAAACAGCCGATTTTAACGAAGTTATTTTGCACAAAAAAAACAAATTATTAATAAAAAAATCGGCAGAATTACTTCGATAAAATTCTGGAAAAAATTTAAGAAACAAAGCATCTGTTTTATTGTATGATTTATACAAAATCAGCCGATTAAAACATTATTTGTTGGATAAAATGTATGGATACCAACATGAATTTTAAAAAATGGAAAAAAACCGAAAAACAACATGACAGATTTTAAAGTTGACAACACAAAAGTCATGTATTAAAATAACACTCGGCTGATTGAAATGTGAACAAAATGTGTTTTGTATGTCGAAAAAATACATAATATGTCATTTCGAAACAGGATGACAAAAGGTTTTGCATAATGACGAAAGCAAGCACATGTTGTGACGCAGGCAGACTGCCGGAGGGAGATGACGACTTGATAGATTTTCACACACACATCTTGCCACGTATTGACGATGGGAGCGGTAGCTCACAGGAATCTTTAGAACTTTTGTCTCTTGAGAAAGAGCAGGGAGTTGATCGGATCGTTTTTACACCACATTTTTATGCGGGGAAGGATTCGGTAGAAAATTTTCTGGATCGACGTGAGAAATCATATCAACGCTTGCTGTTCCGAATGGAAGAGAAGGGCATCGAGCCTCCAGTATTTTACAAGGGTGCTGAGGTGTATTATTTCGCAGGCATGGGCAAAGCAGAGATGGTTCCGGAGCTTTGTATCGAAGGAACGAATATTCTCTTATTAGAAATGCCGTTTGCACAGTGGGATAAAGGAGTGGTTGAGGACGTAAAGTTTCTTGTACAGAAGCGAAAGCTTACCTTGATCATTGCACACATTGAGCGTTATTATCCATTTCAAAAAGACAAAAAATATTGGGAAGCCGTATTTGATCTTCCGGTGTATACGCAGATCAATACAGAGAGTTTCCTGTCATGGCGAACCAGACACAGGGCGCTTGGGTTTTTAAAATCCGGTGACTATGAGGTAATACTTGGATCGGATTGCCATAACATGAAAACGAGGCTGCCTAATCTGCAGGAGGGCAGAAACGTCATAGCCTGCAAGCTTGGTGCACAGTATTTGCAAGAAATTGATGCACTGGGAGAAAGGATCTTACCATAATGGAAGATAAGCGTGTAGGGAAGAGTAATCGATCGAAGGCGATATGCATTACGGTTATTGTACTGTTGTGTATCGGTCTGACGGGCTTATTCTTAATGGAATATCGTTCCGGCAATACGAACCGGAAACAAAAAGGCTCGAAGAACCGCACAGCAGAGCAAACGGAGCAGCCAATTGATTGGGATTCCCTTCAGAAAGTCAAACTTAACCATCATAAATACGGGTTATTACATAAAGTAACTTCATGGTTGATCATCGGAACAGATGTCAGTGGCAATCAAGATGGCATCGGCGAGGATTATCAGGGTGCCATGGCAGATTTTATGTTATTGGTCGTATTTGATGAGGAGAATCATTCCTATGGAATGTTGCAGCTTAACCGTGATACCATGACGGAAATTCATCTATTGGACAACAAAGGTGAAGGCGAGGCAACAGCAGATATTCAGTTGTGTACAGCACACTGGTATGGAGGCAATAGACAGCAGGGATGTGAAAACACGATCACTGCAGTGTCTCATTTGCTTGGCGGCGTACCGATTGATGGTTATTATGAACTTCCAATGAAAGCAATACCGGTCCTTAATAAACAGGTTGGTGGTGTTACCGTAACGTTGGAAGACGACTTTTCAAGCGTGGATGCGGCAATGGTGAAGGGCAAGACAATCACATTATCAGATTCACAAGCGTTTCACTATATTCACGACCGTTATGGAGTTGGAGATGAAGAAAACACATCACGAATGAGAAGACAAAGACAGTATATGAGTGCATTTGCGGACAAGGCAAAGCAGAAGACTGCTGAAGATAATCAGTTCGCAGCAACATTACTCAATGCATTAGACTCATATGCAATATCCGAAATTAATCAAAATGATTTGATGCATTATTTAGATACAATTAATGAGTACCAATCCCAGGGAATGCTTACGATAGATGGCAAATTAAAGCTGGGCAAGGCGTTAGGAGATGGCTTAGAACACAGAGAATTTTATGCGGATGCAGCATCAATTGAGCAAATAGTCAAAAAATTATATCCGCTGATGGAACAGCCTAAGACAAATAAATAGCATTCTAATCTGCCATACAGAGTTTCAAGAAATAGTGCTGAGGTAATAATGGCATATTATGGGAGATCAGAGATATACACAGAGCATGTTGATAAGGGGAGCTTAAATGAGTAAGTTAAGGGACAAAATTCAAATCCAGGACCAAGACAGCGAAGAAGTAGAAATTGACTTATTGGAGTTATTTCAATATTTTCGCTCACAAATTTTAATATTGATCATTGCATTGTTAGTCGGTGGTGTTGCTGCAGGAGCGATCACGCACTTCCTGATCACACCAAAGTATCAGGCAACATCAAAGTTATATGTAGTATCAGCATCCAATAACAAGATCGTTGATTTGAATGACTTGAACATCGGTACCTCTCTTTCGGAGGATTATACTGAGTTGATCAAGATACGTCCGATTTTAGAGGATGTTATTAAGGATTGCAACCTTGACTACGAATATGAGGAGCTGCTCGGAATGCTGACGATCGCACCGGTGGGTGAGACTCGTATTTTGGCGATCACGGTAGAGAGCACCTCAGCAAAAGAGGCAATGACGATCGCAAACAGCGTAGCAGCGACAGCGGTAACGTATCTGCCGAAGCTGATGGAGACAACGGCTCCGAACATTGCTGAAAAGGCAGTGCTTCCGGAAGGACCATGTTCGCCGAATCTGGTTAAGAATACCGCAATCGGTGCTATTGGAATGTTAGTGCTTGTGATGGCAGTGCTTACTGTATTATTCCTGATGGACGATACGATGCGATCTGCAGAAGAGGTTGAGAAAGCCTTTGGTGTAATGCCGCTTACCGTTATCCCTGAGGGTGATATTGCAGAAATCTCCGATAAGAGAGAGGAAGAGATCGCTAAGGAGAAGAAGAAAGCCCACAAAGAGCGCAAGAAAGCCAGAAAGCAAAAGGAAAAAGACGATCAGAAGCAAGAACAAAACAAATAATGTAGAAAGCGCAGCACTTATGCAGTCAATAAAAACGAAACAAACCGTTAGATAGCACGAAAACACAAAGGAGAGTGCGATATGAATGAAGTAACCATAGGAAATATGCCGACGCTGCCCTATGCAGTAGAGGAAGCGGTCAACAGACTGCGTATCAATATTAGTTTCCTGGGAAGCGATATTAAAAAGATTATGGTAATTAGTACTATGCCAGACGAGGGAAAATCGTTTGTAACGATGCAGCTTTGGCGTCAGATGGCAGAATCCGGAACACCGTCGATCCTGTTAGATGCCGACCTTCGTAAGTCCGTCATGACAGACAAATATGACATTACAATGAATGATGGCAGTGAAGTCTGGGGTACTTCTTATATATTGGCACATGACATCCCAATTCAGGATGCTGTGTTACATACACAGATATCCGGTGGAGATATTCTGCCGAATGTCAAAAACGTTGTCAATCCATCCATGTTGATGGAGAGCAAACAGTTTGAAAATATGCTGAATACTATGGCTGATATGTACCGCTACGTATTCATCGATGCACCGCCACTCAACCTCGTATCCGATGGCGAGAAGATAGGTTCCCTCTGTGATGGAGCGATTCTCGTAGTACGTGGTGGGTTTACACAGAAGAAAATGGTGCGCAACTCCATTCGACAGTTGGAAAGAGCAGGCTGTCCGGTACTTGGTATCGTACTTAACCGTGTCGGTGGTAACCGAGGAAGCTATTACTACAAGAAGTATGGCGGCAAGAAATACGGTTATGGGTATGGTTACGGCTATTATGGCAGTAACAGCAAGGGTAATGAATATTATTACGCCTCCAAGTAATTATGGGCTGTCAGCATTGGTGTTATTGACACCTTGGTGATATGACAGCAGAGAATGAACTGATCGGTTCATATGATTATGCTGGGTCTACTGTTCCTATTTTGGGGGAACGGTTTACTCATAGATGATTCCGAATACGAAAGGAGGGAAAATGACAATGAAGGCAATGAAGAAAGTATTAGTAAGTGCTTTAGCAGCAGCATTAGTAGTTACAGCAGCAGCTCCTGCAGGTGCAGCTACATCTCCAGTAACAGCTCCAAAGGCTGTCAATGGAAAGGCTACCGTTAAGGGTGTTACTGTTAAGACTTCCAAGAAGGGTACAGCAACTGTTACAGCTGTTAAGTCTAAAAAGGCTACAGTTAAGGTTGCAGCAACTATCAAGGTTAAGGGTGTAACATACAAGGTTACTGCTATCGGCGCAAATGCATTCAAGAACTGCAAGAAGGTTAAGAAGATTTCCGTAGGAAAGAACGTTAAGACCATCGGCAAGAATGCATTCAAGGGCTGCAAGAAGCTCAAGACTATCACTTTGGCTAACAAGAAGGTTACCATCAAGAAGGGTGCTTTTGCTGGTCTCAACACAAAGAAGATCACTGTTAAGGCTCCTAAGATGAGCAAGAAGGCTCTCAAGAAGTTCAAGAAGGCTCTCAAGAAGGCAGGCTTCAAGGGTAAGGTAAAATAATTTATCGTACCGTCTAAGGTGAGTGTCGGGGCAGGTTGTTTGCAAATCGGAGAAATCTGATTTGTAAGCAATTTGCTTTTTTTTCAAAATAAGGGGTTATTCATGTTGCAGACCATGATAATGGTTAACTGCACTGGTGACAGGGGCGTATAAGCCAATAGATATCTGAACATTAATAAGAACAAAAAAGCCACATCAGTGGGTATAATGATAGCAGTTTATGATAAATTCAACTGCAAGAGAAAGAAATTGAAAATAATACTGTGGGAAATGACCTATAGTTTATATGTAGTATAGATGACAACGAATGGTAAGGCGTGGGGAACATAAGCGTATCGCTATAGATAAAAGGAAGGTGAGAGAATGTACAGACGTAAAGCAAAAGGCTGGTATAAACATATCGACTTTATTATATTAGACATAATCTGTTTGGAACTCTCATTCTTAATTGCATATGTTATCCGTCATGGTGCGGTGAATCCGTATCATTTTCAACTATATCGTAGTGCAGCGATCGTGCTTGGATTTATTGATTTTGTATTGCTCTTTGTATGCAATACATGCAAAAATGTATTAAAGCGCGGAATGCTTCAGGAACTGTATACAACCGTCAAACATGATGTGTACGTCATTTTGGCATTTACCTTATATTTGTTTGCAGTGCAAAACGCACAGCCATTTTCGCGAACCGTGCTGTTTCTGTGCGCTGCATTTTACATGCCGATTTCTTATGTGACAAGGCTTATTATGAAAGGAGCAGTCAACAAGATGCGTCGCAGCGGTGAAAAACCGGCATTACTTATCGTATCGACATCGGATGCCATTTACGAGACGTTGAAAACGATGGGGGACACATATTATCAGCTATATACGGTGCGCGGTATCGTAATATTAGATAAAGATATGATCGGCAAGCAGATCAAAGGTATTCCGGTCGTAGCGTCAGAAAGCACCGTCATAGAGTATGTCTGCAGGGGTTGGGTGGATGAATTATTTATGGCGTGTCCTCATAATTATAAAACGCGCAGGGAGTTGGTGGCACAGTTCGTCGATATGGGCATCGTCGTGCATGAAAACTTGTTTGAAAACAAGGAACTCTTTCTTAATCGTCAGATGGTAGAGCATATGGGCGGTTATACTGTGCTAACGACAACCTTAAACTATGCATCCGGCAGAGATTTGTTCCTCAAGCGATTGATCGACATTTGCGGAGGAATTGTTGGATGTATCATTACCGGAATCTTATTCGTGATCCTGGCACCGTTAATCTATATTCAGTCGCCGGGACCGATCTTCTTTGCACAGGAGAGAGTTGGTAAGAACGGTAAGCGATTCAAGATCTATAAGTTCCGCAGTATGTACCTCGATGCAGAGGAGCGCAAGCAGGAGCTTATGGAGCAAAACCGTGTAGAAGACGGCATGATGTTTAAGCTGGAGTTCGACCCTCGTATCATCGGCTGCAAGAAGCGTGCTGATGGCACGATCAAGAAAGGGGTCGGTAACTATATCAGAGACTGGAGTCTCGATGAATTTCCACAGTTCTTCAACGTACTCAAAGGTGATATGAGCATCGTTGGAACACGTCCACCAACAATGGACGAATGGGGAAAATACGAAATCCATCACCGTGCAAGGCTTGCAACCAAACCGGGAATCACCGGAATGTGGCAGGTCAGTGGACGAAGTGATATCACCGACTTCGAAGAAGTCGTGGCACTCGATACGAAGTACATCAATGACTGGAGCATTGGACTTGATATTAAGATCATGTTCAAGACGGTGTTAGTCGTGCTGCATCGTGAAGGTGCGATGTAGGTGAGAGTGGTTAGGTGATCACATCTTGAGAGTGTGATGCTTTGTGTAAAAGCGTTTATGTGGTTACATTGTAAGAATGTGACGCTATGTAAGAGTGGTTATGGTGCGGCTTGTGAAAGCAGCCGTTTCATGATATAAATATTATACGTTGTGTTTTGAGAAGTGTGCCTTTCCCGAGGTACACTCTCAAAGTATCTAAGCGCAATTGCCTGTAGAGGCTCGTCCCTGCAAGTAGCGTATACGTAAGTTACAAAAATCTGATTGAGTAATCGTCGCATTGTCGCGTTATGAGAGTAGGATGGTTATATTTGCTGATGATTTTCTATTGATTGCTTATTTTTTTTGAGTATTTGATAGGAAGTGGCGGAGCATACCCTTTTTTCGGTATATAATACCGGAACCGTACCAATTCTTTAATATGTGAAATGCGACAGCACAGATCAGAATCTGATTTGTGCTTTTTTCGTGCAAAAAATCAAAGCAGTTAAACATTGGTAACTCAAGCTTTGCACATTCAATGTTTTTGCTAGGTCACATATTGCTTATTATGTCAAAGAATACTAAGTGTTTTGCAGCCACAACATAGCGATTTCTGCTAGCAGAGAACTATAATAATTGCCTTGCCGCATTTTCGTTTTTTGTGATTTCTAGATTTTGTTGTCTCTGATGATTGATTTACATGCCCTTCGGAAACTCGAAGTCCCGGAAGCAAGGTAATCATCATTTTTGAAAGGGACTTTGTGCTCGTCGTTACTTATGTCTCGTATTTCAGAGACATTTAGTAACGTGACGTAGCGCATCGTAGCGAAAGCGTCCCGTCCAAAAATGGATGATACCTTGCTAAACCGGGACATCTCAGACACTCCTTCTGGCATGTATTCATCAGAGACCTAACAAAATAAGAAATCACTCAAAAACTCTGCGTTCTGCGGCAATTATCTTAGTTCGCTGCTAGCAGAACAAGTTAGCTTGTCGGCTGCAAAACATCATATTTATTGCTGACATAATAAGCAATATGTGACGATATGATATTTTTTGAAGTGCAAAGTTTGAGTTAGTAACGCTAAGCCTGGGTGCGTGTTATAGCATGCAGATCAGGTTTTCGGAGTGAATGGAGGATTCGTATGTGGTATGTGATGCAGGTGCAGACGGGTAATGAAGAAATGATCATAAAGTTGTGCGAGCAGGTGATCAATACCAAGAAGTATGAACGGATCTTCCTGCCGAAATGCGTAACACTTAAGAAACGTCGTGGCGAGTGGAAAGAACTGATCCAGACGCTCTTCCCCGGCTATATCTTTATTGATACCGACGAGAATCGCATTACAGACATTATCCGTGCCTGCTATGCGATTCCGGAAGTGACGAAAGTACTTCGCAGTGCCGAGAACTTTACGCCGATCCATGAGTTAGAGCAGACATATCTGCGGGAAATGATGGATAACGAAGACATCGTACGACCATCGGTCGGTTACCAGGTTGGTGAGCGCATTGAAATACTAAGCGGTCCACTTCGCTATGGACATGCTAAGATCTGCTACGTCGATCGTCATAAGCGTGTCGCAGAGATCGAAGTCGAACTCTTCGGTAGATACACAAAGGCAAAAGTCGCACTCGAAGTCATTGGCAAAACAACCAAAGAAAACTTACGTGAAGAAAAACTAAGGCAAGAACAACAACGTGATATTACAAAGCAACAAGAGCAACAACAATTTCAAAAGACCATGGAAAGCTGGAAAGCAGGAGATACCGTTCGCATTACAAGCGGTACGTTTGAAGGCATGGAAGGCACATTCGTCAGCGTGGATATCAAACGGCAGGAGGTAAAAGCGAAGATCCGGTTGTTTGAACGAGAGACGGAAGTAGTGCTGGGGGTTGGGGAAGTTGTAGTTGTGGGGTGAGGATGTACGATAGGTTAGTAGCATAGAGGAGTCTAGCACTGATTATAGGAAGAACATCAATCACAGGAAAGAAGATAGTCGTTGAAAAACGGAGAATTTCTCTTAGTAAAAAACACTCCTGCAACCTTCAACTGATAGACAATTTAGATAGGGATAGTGGAAATACGTTCTTGTTGAGTGGTCGAGCTATAGAAAAAGATTATAAGGTTATAGCACTTGAATTGTATTGAACTATGATATTAAAAGAAAGGAAAATATGATAATTAAATTCCTAATTATCATGCAAAATAATTATGGCAGAAAAAAAAATAAAGGTGTGTTTTGTTGGTTCATCAGGAGGTCACCTTACACATTTGTATATGTTAAAACCTTTTTGGAAAAACAAGGACAGGTTTTGGGTTACTTTTGATAAGGAAGACGCTAGATCACTTTTAGCAGAAGAAAAGTTCTATCCTCTTTATTTTCCTTCAAATCGCTCGATTAAGGCGCTTGTTATTAATACATGGAGAGCATTAAAAATACTTCTCAAAGAGAGACCAGATTTAATTATTAGCTCTGGAGCAGCAGGTGCAGTTCCTTTTTTTTGGCTTGGGAAGCTTTTTGCAACAAAAAATATTTATATAGAAGTGTTTGATAGAATAGATGCTCCTACAATTGCTGGGAAGTTGTGTTATCCAGTAGCGGATAAATTTATTGTTGAATGGGAAGAAATGAAAAAAGTTTATCCCAAGGCTATAAATTTTGGTAGTATTTTTTAAGGTGGAGAAAATATGATATTTGTTACAGTAGGCACACATGAGCAACAGTTTAACAGATTAATTGAATACATGGATAAGTGGGCGATAGAGAATGACGAGGAAGTTATTATCCAGACAGGATATAGTACATATGAACCCAAAAATTGCAAATGGCAAAAATTGTTTTCCTTTCAAGAAATGTGTAAGTATGTAGATGACGCAAGAATAGTAATTACACACGGTGGTCCTTCGAGTTTTATAGCACCGCTTCAAATAGGGAAGACACCAATAGTTGTTCCGAGAAGATATAAATTCAATGAACACGTGAATGATCATCAAGTAAATTTTTGTAGAGAAGTAGAAAATAGAATGGGAACTATAATAGTTGTCGAAGAGATTGAAAAGTTGGGAGAAATACTGAAGAAATACGATGAAATAATTTCAGGGTTAGGAAATGCGATAAAGAGTAATAATACACTTTTTTGTAAAAAACTGGATGCGATTGTTGATGAAATGTTTGGCGAGGAAAATAAGTGATCTGCTCTATACTAATGAGAGATTATAAAAATGGACTAAGCTGATAGCAATGTTATTGTATAGTTGCCAAGGTACATTCATCTTTGTAGGTTAGAGTTGATTAAGATACGGAGAGCATGATGGAAAAAATATTAGTGTTAATGGCCACATATAATGGAGAAAAGTTTCTTCAGGAGCAATTAGATAGCTTATATGGGCAAGAAGATGTAGAAGTAGATATTTTGGTGAGAGATGACGGATCCACTGATTCTACACAGAAAATATTAGAGAACAACTCGCAGAACCATAGGTTAAAATGGTATCAAGGAAAGCATAAAAACGTTCAAAAAGGCTTTTTTGAATTAATGAAAATAGGTGCTAAAAAAACATATAATTTTTTTGCTTTTTGTGATCAAGACGACGTGTGGGATAAGGATAAACTCAAAATAGCTGTGAATAGCATAAAGGGATTGCAAGGTCCAGCTTTATATTATTCAGGGCAGCGATTGGTTGATGAAAACCTGAAATTTATTGAAAATCATGAGCTAAATAGTAATAGAACACTAAAAACAAGATTTGTTTTATCAGATTTCGCAGGATGTACTGGTGTGTTTAATAAGGCTCTAATTGATGAAATTATAAAATTTGAACCTAAATATATGCTTATGCATGATACATGGGTTTTAAGAGTATGCATTGCTTTAGGTGGAACGGTGGTGGTTGACCCAAAACCTAGAATGAATTACAGACAACATTCGAGGAACACATTGGGGTTAGGACATAGTTTCAAAGCTACCGTTAAGCAAGTTAGACAATATATATATGATTATCATGTTGAAGAAGTAACAAAGGAACTAGTTCGTGGGTATGAAGATCAAATTGTTCCGGAATATAAAGAAGTATGCCGGTGGATATGTAAGTACCGCGAAAATGCGAAATATAAAAAAAATTTATTAGACAGTAATAATGTTGATTTTTGTACAAGAGGGTTAAACATTACATATTGGCTAAAAGTAAAAATGGATAGGTTGTAGAAAATATGGAATTCAGTGTATTAGTGCCGGTTTACAATGTTGAAAAATATTTGACTAAATGTCTAGTTAGCCTTGAAGAACAAACTTTTAAGGATTTTGAAGTAATATTAGTTGACGATGGCTCAAATGATAATAGTGGAAAAATATGTGACAAGTTTTGTGAAGATAATAAAAACATGAAGGTTATTCATAAGAAAAATGAAGGCTTGATATCAGCTAGGCGAACTGCATTAGAACAGTCATCTGGGGATTATTGTGTGTTTTGCGATTCAGATGATTTCCTTGAAAAAAATGCATTGGAGGAATTACACAATGTTATTTCAGGTAAAAATCCAGACCTAATAATATATAATGCATATTTATATCAAAACGAAAAAAAAGAAACATTTTTTAAGGATGTTTTTGAAGAGGGTATAATAAAAGATAAACAAGAAATATATGTGAAATTACTCACAGAGTATGCTATTAATTCTTTATGTATTAAAGCTGTCAAAAGAGACGTTGTTGATATTTATAAAGATTATTCCATGTATTATGGGTATAACTATGGCGAGGATTTGTTGCAGACAATACCACTTATTATTTCTTCCTCCAATATATATTATCATAACAAGGAACTGTACGATTATCGTGTTTGCAGTGGCATGATGAGAAAATATAATGACAAATATTTTTGGTCTTATAAATTAGTAAACGAATCGATAGCGCAACAAATGGCGAGTTTGAACATACCTCATTTAGAAGAGATGCTTGCATATCATTTGATGGTTGCAGCTTATGGAGCAACGACACAAATTCAATATAGTGATGATGTGGATTTTGCTGATTTACATGAAATAAAAAATGATAAATTGTTTATTAAGTACTTTGATATTTTGGTACGCTCAGATTTATGGCATAAATTAAGCATAAAAGAGCGAACTATATTGAGGTTGCTTGATAATGGTAGGTTTCATTTTATATATTTTATTTTGAAAATAAAAACCATACTGGCAGGTAAGAAGAATGAGTAGTAAAATAAAAATTAATAAATATGATATCCAATTGTTACTTTTATGGTTTGCTTTATTTCCAATTGATATACCAGGAAAAATAGTGTATTTTATACAAGCGATCTTTGCAATAATTATTTTTATAAATGCATTTGGTGAAATTAGAAAAGTACCTATGTTTCCGCTTGTTTGTTTGTTCCCATTAGCAATAATTGTATCGTGTGTTACTAATAGAAATACGATATTGCTAACACAAACACTTAGAGGTTTTATTTATGCACTTTTGATTATAGATTTATATATTTTTATACATAAATATATTCGTGTTAGAGGCGACAAAGAATTGCTGCATAATTTGTATGCTTTTTCAAAAGTTTATTTTATACTTAGTTCAGCTTGGATTTTGGTGTTATGTATAACCATGCGAATGACAGAAAATTTAGATCAGGTGTATTTAGTTTTAGGAGGAAAGTTTAATACAGCCTATTTGATGCTTATTTTTTTGATATTGTTTTATTCAAGTTGGAATGGAAATAAAATTCTGAGCCGGAATTGGAAAAGTGGTATTTTTTTTGTACTAGCATTGTTTAGTATAATAATATGTCAAATCATTCATGTATCTACGGGGATAGTGGCTATTTCTGTTTTTTACATATTAGTTGTAATGCCAAAAGAATTCCTAAAATCGATAAATAATCCAATTTTGCTAGTTGTAATTATAGTTACCAGTATGATAACAGTTTTTTTTATTTCCTTTATTTTAAAGCAGCCATTTATCCAAAACTTAATTGTAAATATTTTACATGAAGACTTAAGTTTAACTGGAAGAATTGAGTTATATAAATTGCTATCTCCTTTGCTGTTAAAGAGTGGTGCATGGGGTGGAGGATTTGGTAGTTATGTTGCTGCTCAATTAGGATATCATGGCTGGTATAATGCCCAAAATGGGTTAGCAGAAGTAATATTAACATATGGATACTGTGGTACAATTGGTTTTTTACTTCTATGTTATGTTAGTTCATTAAAAAGTAAAGGTTATTATAAGGCGCTAAATGCAGGCATTTTTACATTTATACTTATAGCAATTGTTGAAGTACCTTTTGATGCGAGATTTATTTTTCTGCTAGCTTTATTTATGTTGCTTGAAAAAAAAGAAGTATAAAATAAATAATAAGAATGTTGAATATGATTAACTGAATTAGAATGAGTTGATCCTGGTGCGAAACGCTGCCACTAGAAAATTGTTTGGAGGATATTTTATGAATTATCTATTACAAGCGTATGCTTGTTCTCCGTATAAAGGTGGAGAATATGCAGTATCATGGGGGTGGGTTAGACATTTAGATGAAAGATTAAATGACGGAGATATTTTATATGTAGCCTCATTGACATTAAGAAAGGAAGATGTTGTTAATTATAATTTAAAACATGTAGTTCTTCTAGAGATCAAAGGAATAAAAAAGTATGGCTTCTTGAACTATAATTCACTATTTTACAGAATATGGCAATGCAAAGCATACAAAGAGATAAGGAAGAAAAATGTAAAAATAGATGTTATACACATATATTCTTTGTCAGATTATAGGCAAATGGGTGTATGGTATAAACACAAAAAATCGTTTAAAATATTTGGTCCAGTTGGCGGTGGTCAAGTAACTCCCAAATCATTAAAGGAATATGATACAAAACAGGGATGGATAAGAGAGATGATTAATTTTTATATTAATCATAACCCTTTTTATATAAATCGTTTAAATAGATTTGACAAAGTTTATGTTTGCAACTATGAAACGAAAAGGAACATTCCAAAATCAGTTATCCTACCAGATGTGCCCTTAAACGATAGATTTTCCAATTTGAACATTAAAGAGAAAAAAATGAAGCAAAATGATACAATAAGATTATTATTTGTTGGACGATTGATCAATAAAAAAGGTGTTTTACTTTTATTGGATGTTATTGAGCAAATGGATAAAGATATCAATTTTTCTGTTGACATTTTCGGAGATGGTGAGCAAAAAAACATAATTGAAAAAAGTATATACGAAAAAAAACTTGAAAATATTGTGAACATGAGAGGAAGTGTGCCATATGACGAAATAGAAGATGCCTATATAAATTCAGATGTTTTTATACTTCCGTCATTAAGAGAAAGTGGTGGAAGTGTATTAGTTGAAGCTATGGCGCATAAATTACCAATTGTTGCGTTAGATATGGCATTTGCAAGAATATTAAATGAAAAACAATGCGGCCTTTTTATTGATGTAAATCAAAGTGAAGATAAAATTATTAAAGATATGGCTGATTCGATTGAAAAATTGATTCATGAACCAGAATTACGAAAAAAATATGGAGAAAATGGATATGCTTATGTCAATAAAGAGTTAAATTGGAAATATATGATAAATGAAGTTTATGGTCAGTGGGTAAAATGATTTTATTACAAAGGAGATTATTATAATGAAAAAAATTGGCATAATGACGATGCATCGTATAATAAATTATGGTTCCTATTTACAGGCATATGCACTAAAAAAAATAATTGAAAATATCACAGATGCAAAAGTTGAATTTATTGATTATAAATTTGGTGAAGTATTAGTGGATTTTGTAGGTAAAAAGAGTTTTTTTGATAAAATTCATGAAAATAGAACAATTACCAGTTATTTAAAAAAGAAGTCCTTTATAAGAAACAATCAAAAATCTTATGAATTATATTTACAAGATTTGGGGGTTTTTGAGAGAAATTATAATCATGACATTGATTTATTAGTAATTGGAAGTGACGAAGTTTTTAATTGTATGCAGGGGTATCCCGTTGGATATTCGAAAAACTTATTTGGCGAATCTTACGAGGATATTAAAACTATTTCATATGCTGGTTCGTTTGGGCATACAACAGTAGAAGATTTGAAAAAATATATGATATTTGATGAGATAAAAACGATGTTTTATAAGTTCGCATTTATTTCCGTTAGAGATAATAATTCAAAAAATGTTTTAAGTGAAATGGGATTTGAAGTATATAAACATTTAGATCCTGTGTTGGTGTATGATTTCTGCAGAGACGTAAAAAATCCAACAATTGATATAAAAGATTATATTATTGTATATGCGTATACCGGAAGATTGAGTGTGGCAGAAAAAAAAAGTATTAAATTATTTGCGAAGAGACATAAAAAGAAAATAGTAAGTATTGGTTATTATTCTGATATTGCAGATTATAATATTGTGTGCAATCCATTAGAAGTATTTGGATATTTCAAAAATGCAGATTATATAATAACCGATACTTTTCATGGTACTATATTTTCAATTAAAATGAATTCAAAGTTTTGTACAATAATCAGAGATTCAAATAAGAATAAAATAAATGATTTATTGAGAACACTTGAACAACAGGATCGAATTGCATATTGTATTGAGGATATTGAAAGACTATATAATATAGAAGTCGATTTTGAACAAACGAACACAATAATACAAGAAAGGAAGCAACAAACAATTGCTTATTTGAAATTGGCAATTAACAGTTGAGAAAAAATATGGAACGAGAAATTAAAGTTAGTGTGATTATTCCTGTGTATAATGTTGAAACTTATATTTCAAAATGTATTTCATCAGTAATTGAGCAGAGCTATAAAAATATTGAGATTATATTGATAGATGATGGTTCCAAAGATTCTTCTGGAAAAATATTGGATGAATATGAAAAAGGAGACGATCGAATTACAGTAATACATCAAAAAAATAAGGGCGTTTCTGCTGCAAGAAATAGGGGATTGGAGTTGGCATCAGGAGACTATGTTGTTTTTGTTGATGGGGATGATTGGGTTGATTCTAACTATGTTTCATATTTTGTTGAACTGCTTCAAAATCATGAATGCGAAATTGGCATGAATGTAAACAATTATACTGCTATAAGTAATAAATCGAGTGATAATACATATAAAATAAGTTCTGAAAAAGCAATGGAATGGTTGTATTTGGATAAAATATTTGTTGCAGTATGGAATAAAATATATGATATGCAATTTTTAAAAAGAAATAAAATTAAATTTGAAGAAAAAATTTGGTTTGGTGAAGGGATGCTGTTCAATATTGATTGTTTACAGTTTGCTGACGATGTCGCGATTGGAGAAAAATGTGTGTATCATCAAATATCCAATCCTAGAAGTGCAATGAGAAATTTTAATTTGAAAAGTATTTATTGTGGGATTGATTCTTTATACATACAAAGATCTCATTGGAAAAAAAGTAATAAAAAAATAATAAATGCATGGGCATTTCATAGATATGCGTTTAATTGGACGATTATGGGCGGACTCTCTCGCTCAAATCAAGAATATGAGTACATAGAAGAGTATAAGAAATGTGCAAAGTCACTGAGAAAAAATTTTTTTCAAGCCATAAAAGTGAAGATTCCAATAAAAAGTAAGTTGATGTATATCTGCATTGCAATCTGTCCGAATTTAATGGCAAAGAGAGAAAAAAGAAAAGTCAGATATTAAAGAAAAAAGTTGCGGTTCATAAAAAGGAAGGGGAAAAATGGAATCTAGGACGCAAAATACAAAAAGAAATATTATTGCTTCATATGTATTAATGTTATTGCAGGTTGTTTTCTCTTTTGTTTCAAAATCTGCTATTATATATTCATTGGGAAGTGAATATTTAGGAATTTCCAGTTTGTTCAATTCGGTTTTAACTGTATTAAATGTTGCAGAATTAGGTTTTACGACTTCTGTGGTGTTTTTTATGTATAAACCTATTGCTGATAATGATAATGATAGAGTTTGTGCACTTTTGGCATACTTAAGACAAGTATATCGATATGTTGGTATATCTATTTTATCTTTAGGAATTTTTACAGGCATATTTTTACCGTATTGGGTACATGGGGGTGTTCCTAAGGACATAAATGTTTATGTTGTATATATATTGTATTTAATAAATACAGCTATAAGTTATTTTTTAGCGGCACATAAAACAGCTTTGCTTACTGCGGTTCAGCGCCTTGATTTAACTAAATTAGCAGGGTGTGTTGTTACTGTTGTTCAGTATATTTTCCAATTAATATCTTTGATATGCTTTCATAATTATTATATGTTTGTGGGTGCAATGATTTTGGGAACTGCGTTAACGAATGTATTTGCAGCATATATAAGTAAAAGGAAGTTTCCACAATTTGTATGTAAGGGAACTATTAGTAATAATGATAAGAAAGAAATTTTAAATAAGGTTAAAGGTTTATTAATATGTAATATTAGTATTGTAACTTATTCGACTTTAGATAATATAGTGATTTCTTCCTTTATTGGATTAACAGCGGTTGCTATATATAGCAATTATATGACTATATATAAGGCTGTAAATCAACTTGTTGTAATGATTCGTTCTGCAATGCAAGCAAGTGTTGGAAATAGTGTGGCAAAAGAAACTCTTAGTAAAAACTTGTATGATGTATATCAATGGCAGTTTATGTTTTCAATTATAGCTACTTGGTGTGCAGCTTGTATGATATGTTTGTATCAACCATTTATGAAAATGTGGATGGGAGAAGCGTTATTATTACCATTAAAAGATGTTATATTAATAGTGATTTGGTTTTCCATTGATATTGTCCAACAGGCGCATTTTCTATATATAACTGGTTCGGGATTGTGGAACGAATTAAAATACTCTTATATATTTAACACATGTTTTAATTTACTATTAAATTTTTTGCTTGGTAAATTGATTGGTATAACAGGTGTTTTAATTGCTAGTCTTGTGACTTGCATTATTTCTGGAACATTTTGGCAATGTATTATTATTTTTAAGTGTTATTTTAAATCCTCTGCTAAAAGATATATCTTAACGCAGTTAAAGTATTTATTGTTTTCTGCTATCATTGTGACAATAGCTTATTTAATTACTTCGTTAATTGTGTTGCAAGGAATTATTGATATTATTGTCAAGTTTGTTGTGTGCTCAATATTAGCAATAATACTTATAATAATTTTATATCGTAATGAAAAATATTTTGATACAACAATTGAGTTAATTAAAAGACTTATAAAAAAAGAGGATAAGATTGCTAAAAAGAAATTTTAGACAACAAAGAAATAAAGGTTACAACAAATAAACCATTTATGTCTTAAGTTTCAAATTTATTGGGAGAAAAAGATGAACTACATGGTGCTGGAATATAGAAACGATAGAAATAAATATTTTGATGTTTCTATTGATGACTTTTACGATGCAGAAAGGTGGATTATAAAAATGAAATTAAGTATAATTATTCCTGTATATAATGCGGAAAAATATATTTGTGCATTATTAGCACCTATATTATCTACAGATTATGATTTAGAAGTCATTTGTGTTGACGATGGTTCTACTGACAATAGTGTTTCTGTTATAAAAGAGTACAAAGATGGCAGAGTTAAAGTCTTTTCAAAAAGGAATGAGGGGGCCTATAAAGCATGGCAATATGGTTTAAGACAATCAAGGGGTGATTATATTGTTATTTTGGATTCAGACGATTATATAGATGATGATTATGTAGATATCATCATGGATTTTATTAATACTATTCATGCTGATATATTGTTTACGTCTTATTTCATAGAAAAAGAAAATGGTGAAAAAACAGTGTGTGAAATTGGATTGGATGATGGATTATATGAGGATGAGAAATTAAATCTTATAAAATGTAAATTACTTGGAGCGAGAGTCCCATATTCAAAAGCAACAAAAGTTGTAAGAAGAGAGTTATATATAAGAATGTTGAATTCGACTTATAAAGGTAAGTTAAAGGATTATGAGGACTGGCTCACTATGGTTAATATTTTTTCAATGGCAAAAAGTGTGTTTGTTGATAATAGAGCTTACTATCATTATGTTCAACATTCTAATTCGGTAAGTAAATCAACTGTATCGTACAATGATAATTACAATTCATTTTTAAAAGTGCTTAATTTTATGGAAAATGAATTAAGATCCAAAATTGGAATAGATAATTATAATTCATTTTGCTTTCGAGGGTTATATTTTTTATTAGGAAGAAGTGTGGCTATAAGTGAATATGATTTAGTATATAAAATAATCAATAATAATTTGTTTCATGATAACATTTTGTCCTCAGATTTAAGTAAAAAAGAGAAGATCATATATTTTTTTAAGTGTATTTGGTTAGTAAAACTATATAAATTTTTAAAAAAGAAAATTAATATATCTGAATAATTCAAAGAATTAGAAATATCTATAATTTTAAAGTAGGTAAAGGAGGAATGTGTCTTTAGGGTTCACTGCGGATCATTGACCTGTTGGTAACCAATTCATGTATATCAGATTGGTCAATGCCGGGAACGATAATCCGGGGCTCTTTCTGGTGGGGCCTTCACACGACTAAATTAAATTTTGTGGTGATTTCTGTCAAGTTGTACTTGACAAGAGGCCATTACATATCGGCTTTTGGTGGTTACATCTGTCATGAGAATGGTCGTGGAATTTACAATTTTTATATCTAATGCTATCACTACATTTAATTTTGTATATATAGATAGTAACGAAAATCAAATCAGTTTACAGACATACATCTATAGGATACAAATATTCGACTGGCAGGATATCTATAGCAAGCTTCATCAAACATATATTATATGATATGTATAAAATAAGCACATGAATATGTGGAAAATGTCAATAGTAATTCCCGGTCAAAACTGTTACACATACCACATATGAAACAATAAACATAGCGTATTCTAGAGAAGAGGAGATTACTATATGGCAATGAAGATGAAGAAATATGAGGAACTGGAACTGCGGGACGATTTTATGTTTAGTCGGATCATGAGCGATCCTAAATTTGTGAAACCGCTTTTGGAGACGATCTTAGGTGTGAAGATACGAAAGATCGTATATCCACAAACACAGAAAACCATTGATCTGTCCCTACAGGCGAAAGGGATTCGGCAGGATGTATATGTTGAGGATGATCAGAACACGGTATTCAATCTGGAAATGCAGACATCCGATGGCGCAAACCTGCCGAAGAGGATGCGCTATTACCAGGGGATGATAGACCTTAATATATTGGATAAAGGCCAAGATTATACGACATTAAAGAAAAGTTACGTAATCTTCATCTGCACATTTGATCCATTCGGAGAAGGCTGGCATGTTTACATATTTTGTAATACATGTCAGGAAAATACAGCATTGACATTAGACGACGACGCAGTTAAGATAATCTTAAGTACAAAGGGAACAATGGACGATGTGTGTCCCGAAATGCAACGGATTTTAGATTATATTGACGGAAAAGGTGCGTCGGACAAATTCACAGAGGAGCTGGAGGAAGCAGTGTGTGATAGATGCATTGAAACTGTAATGTATAAAAACCAATATTGTGCTAAAAAGCGTAAAACATGCCAATATATTGTCTTGTTTTACGTTTTTTTTGTGCGTAAAATAACGCTTGTATTTATGAAATTAGAGCATAGCGATTTGTATCGGCGCACACAGGATACAAATAGTTATGCTGGATTGTAAAAGAGTATTGTGAAGCATATAACATGTTTGCAGTGAATGGCATTTTGTTTAATCATGAATCGGAGCGTCGTGGTGAAAATTTTGTAACCCGCAAGATTACGTTAGCAGCAGGACGTATCGCTGAGGGATTACAGGATCATTTGGAACTGGGCAACATGGATTCCCTGAGAACCGGGAGAAAGCAGTCATGGTAGAGCAGGACATTGCGTGTGAATTGGAGCGAAAGATGAAATGAATTATGTCAATGCTGCATTGACATTAGACGATAACGTAGTTAAGATAATCTTATTTTAGCTTATATTAATGGAAAAGGTGCGTGGGACTATGAAAGAGCAACACATCCATAAGTCGGGTCGGCCGCTCAAGAAACCAAATTATAATGCGGCTGCCATTTTACAGGACACGGTGGAGCAGGCTGTTAGATATTATACGATTTCCGGCGATAAGAGGGCAGGAGATGCAAAGCATCGATCTTTAGCTGAGATCGGACGCTTAATGGAGATGAATCCTATTAAAGTGCGCAAGCTATTGATCACGGCAGGGGTATATGAGAGTGACATCGCAGATCATGTAAATGCCGTGTTTGCGAAGCATCGTGCCAAGCTATCGTACAAAGAAGCATTAAAACAGACCTGCATGGAAACAGGTCTGTCTAGAGCTTCTGTAAATTCTTATCTCCCTTATGAAAAAGGGATTTATATGCCGGAGGATTGTTCACCGGATGAAATTAGTGTTGGAGCAGAGCGGATAAGACGGTTTCGCAGGAAAAATGCTACTCCGTAAATTTACGTTCCACATGCCATAGCGTTACGCCACAGATAATTCCGGCGATGACGATGGAAATAAAGTCTGCGACGGATTGTGCATAGATCACACCGTTTAACTGGAATAATTTATTCAGGATAAAGAGCATTGGGATGAAGGCAAGTCCCTGACGGCATACCGTAAGCAAAAGAGACTGCAGTGCTTTTCCCATTCCCTGCAAGGTATTGATACATAAGAACAAAATACCGATAACAGGACCGGAAAGCTGTAGTGCGATCATCATTTTGATGCCGGAAGTGACAACTTCCTGATCGTTGATAAATGCATGAATGATCGGCTCGCGGGCGATCACCATTAGGAGCGTGAGTACAGTACCCATAATGACGGCGCACAGCCCAGTGAAAAAGAATATTTTTTTCAGGCGTTTTACATTTCTGGCACCGTAGTTATAACCGATGAGAGGCTGAATACCAGCGCAGAGTCCGATCTGCAGCAAGATAACGATCATGTTTGCTTTCATGGCGATGCCCATGGCGGCTACAGGTGTGTCTCCATAGCTGATCAATACGTTATTTAATAGGATGTTAGCGCAGCTCATCAAAATATTATTGAGAGATGCCGGGATCCCAATGGAAAAGACGCTGGATGCAATACGGTTTTTCCATTGAAAGTCGCTTGGCTTTATGGAAAGGGCAGTGCCTTTTTTGTGCAACAGATAGTGAAGATAGAAAATACAAGCTGCTACATTGCCAAGTACAGTAGCGACAGCTGCTCCGGATACACCCCAGCCAAGCCATAAGATCATAATGGGATCCAAAATAATATTGGTGATGGTACCGATCAGATTTCCGATCATGGATTCTTTGGCTGCTCCTTCACCGCGGACAATATTACCGTAAGCAGTGCCAAACATGACAAAAGGGGCACCGATCGCAACGAAAGTAAGATATTGTCTTGCATAGTCAATGGTGGCCGGACTGGCACCGATCATTTTGAGAATACCATCCATAAAGAGGATGAATATTAGTGTCATCAGTATCCCGACGCCCAGAGAACCATAGCAGCAAAAGGCAGAAATGTGTCTCGCACGCTGCTCATTTTTTTCACCAAGTGCACGTGAGATTGCGGAACTTCCGCCGATCCCGAAGAGATTGCCGAGTGCCATAAACACCATAAATACAGGTGTTGCAAGAGAGACTGCAGCCACCTGCATGGCATCACCGGTCTGACCGATAAAAAAGGTATCAGCCATATTATAAATAACAACTACCAGCATTGTGACGATCGTTGGAATAGCCATAAGTGCCACCGCCTTTGGGACGGATGCTTTTTCAAATAAATCTCGGTTTGAATTCATAGCAATATTTACCTCCTGTGTTTGTGTATAATTCATCGTTATCAAAATGATTTTCTGATCGTATTTGAATGTCTTTCATCATGATCAAAATGATTTCGACGTACCTCATGTTGTACCATGTAAAATGCAACTTTTATATTTTACGCCACTTTTCGCCAAAATGCAAGTCGATACACTACTCCACATCACATATTTCTTAATTGCTCAAACTTTGCACATCAAAAATTCTCATATTGTCACATATTGCTTATTATGTCAGTAAAATAATAGCTATTTTACAGCCAACAAGGTAAATTATCCTGCCATCAAAAAAACTAAAGCAATTGCTATAGTTTATTGATGGCAGGACTCACTATATAGCGGCTGCAAAATATAATTAGCCCATCGACATAATAAGCAATATGTGACTGGATGGCAGCTTCGGATGTGTGAAGTTTGAATTAATTACGCAAAAACTGCCGCCCTTGGAATTTTGATTCCAAGGGCGGCAGCTTTTAAGTTTTGCTGTTCCTTTTTGTCGGTAACGCTTATTTGTTGTTATTGCTATCCGTTTCGGGTGCTTTTTGAAACGGAAAATTCTGAAATTCTAGAAAATATTTTGGCTCTACATTTAATATATCAGCAATATCAAAGATGAGATCCAATGATATTTTACGATTTACATTTGGTGCTTCGATAGCACCAATATGTTGTCTGCTGACATTTAACTTCTCAGCCAATTCTTCCTGTGTCATTTTCTGATATTTACGACAATAAGCAATGCGAAAACCGATTTCGCGATAGCGTTCCCAGTGATTTGTATCTTTCTTCATAATGTATCCCCTTTTCTATATGATAATTCTGGCACTCGGAGACAAGTTGTGTGGTAATGCATATCCGCACAATGTTAAAAGTGCTCCATTACATCGTATGTCCTATATCATTAGTTTAACCGAAAATAATAAATTTAACATAATTTGAAAAGTAATATGAGTTATTTTGCAAATAACAAATTAAATGTATTACGTATGAAATGTTTGTCTTAAGGAAAATATTCATGGGCAACTTGCCATTTATTAGGTGGAATGGTAATATTTATGATTGTTAGATAGCGTTTCACATAATGTTAGAACACACGACATCTTATATTTTAGATGGCTATGAGATTTTATGTGGACGATAAATGGATTCAAACGTTCCGGTTCTTTATAGTTGTATGGTTATAGATTACTTATTCTAAAAGGGATTTTTGGTATGGAAGGTTTGAGTTGTCGAGGAAATGACAAAGGGTATGGTTAGAATATGTTAATAGATTGTATGATGGCAGACATTGCGGAAGTCTTGTCGTATTTGCCGACAGCGATATTAGTCGGAGCAGCATATGCATTGGTGGCAGGAATTGTCTTCCGCTTTATGAGAAAACGGGCAGCGAGTAGCGGTGATACGCCCGGTAAGGTGCCATTTGGCGAAAATAGTGTTTTTAAGCTGACTATAAGCACATTGTTAGTGATTTATGTTGTCGTGGTATTGATGACGGTGTTTTTTTCAAGAGAACTTGGCTCCAGAGATGGCATAGATATGCGCATTCTGGGAACATGGGGAACGACGATGCAGGATCATGCGTGGGTGCTTGAAAATGTTTTGCTCTTTATTCCGTTTGGCCTGTTACTTTCTTTTTGGTTTCCAACTGGAAAAAAGGGTATTGTTGTTCTTATTGGCATGGTGTGCAGCATCGCGATTGAAGTGACACAGCTTATTACGGGGTATGGATTTTGTCAGTTGGATGATGTTATAATGAATACAGCAGGAACTTTTGTGGGATATCTGCTGTATCATGGTATTGTAAATATATGTCGAAGGACGATGGCGAGAAGGCTATGCTGTTTATTGCTGGTGATTGTGTGGATGACGACGATCTTTCATTTTTCGGCACAGCCGGCAGATGAATCCGGGCAGATGAGCCTGCGGTTTGGAATGTCGATCTGTCGGATGGTTGTACCGCATTTTGAGGATAAAACGGTAGAGCAGCAAGAGACGATGGCAAGAAGGATTGAGTTTCCGGTACGTAAAGCGGCACATATGACGGAGTATGCGATTTTGGCGTTGTTATTGTTAGGTACGATCACGAAGGATCGGATCACGCGAAAACAGCTGTTGGCGGTGATATGTTTGGTAGCAGCTTATGCAGCAACGGATGAATATCATCAGTTATTCGTGCCGGGACGGAGTGGTCAGGTGCGGGATGTGGTCATTGATACGGTTGGAGGAACACTTGGCCTTGGTGCTTGGCTGGCAGTACGCCGCCTTTTGACACCTTGATCCTTAATAGAAAATTGCCCGTAATGTTTAATAGGAAATTGCTCATAATGTTGTGTTACACCACCAAGAATTGCTTTAGCAATTCTTGCAAAGCAAAGCGCTGGCTTTGCTTTTGTACGGAATAGGAAATTGCTCGTAATGTTGTGTTACACCACCAAGAATTGCTTTAGCAATTCTTGCAAAGCAAAGCGCTGGCTTTGCTTTTGTACGGAACATCTTTGAGTGTTAGGAGATGATTAACAATGGATTTTATGATTGGTACGGTCGATTCGAAACGGTTGCGCAAAGATTTGCTGCAGCATTTTCGGACAGCACCGAATTGGAGAACGCCGGAGGGACGGCGTAAGCTGGAAGCAATACAGTATGCTAATGAGCAGCAGCTTGTGGCACTTGCTAAGCAGGAAGGCTTTGAGATGAGACCCTATATTCGTTAGGGCAGAAGAGCATAGAGCAGATGTGTGATTTGCGAAGACAGAAGAGCATAGAGCAGAGGTGCAATTTGCGAAAGCAGAAAGGCGGATTATAAATATGAAACAGTATGATTATTTAGTAGTAGGAGCAGGACTTTTTGGAGCAGTATTTGCCAGACAGGCGGCGGATGCGGGCAAGAAAGTGCTTGTGATCGATAAAAGGGATCACATTGCGGGAAATGTTTATACAGAACAGGTGGAGGGAATCCATGTACATCGTTATGGAGCCCATATTTTTCACACGAATAATAAAACAGTGTGGGATTATATTACACGGTTTGCAGAGTTTAACCGTTTTACGAACAGCCCTGTTGCCAATTACAAGGGGGAATTATATAGCCTGCCTTTTAACATGTACACGTTCAATAAGATCTGGGGTGTTGTGACGCCGGAGGAGGCAGCAGCTAAGATTGAAGAGCAGCGGCAGGAAGCAGGCATTACAGAACCACACAATTTAGAGGAACAGGCGATCAGTCTGGTCGGTAAAGATATTTATAAAAAATTGATCAAAGGATATACGCAGAAGCAATGGGGACGTCCATGTACGGAATTGCCGGCATTTATTATCAAGCGTTTGCCGGTGAGATTAACGTTTGATAATAATTATTTTAATGCGTTATATCAGGGCATTCCAGTTGGTGGATATACGCAGATGGTTGCTAATTTGTTAGACGGGATAGCAGTGCAGCTTGGCGTGGATTATTTGGCAGACAAGGAAAAGCTTGCTGCAACTGCAGAACGTGTCGTATACACAGGAGCAATCGACGCTTACTTTAATTACACGCTTGGTACATTGCAATATCGTTCTGTACGTTTTGAGACAGAGACATTAGATATACCGAATTTCCAAGGCAATGCTGCAGTAAATTATACGGATGCCGAGACACCTTGGACAAGAATTATTGAGCACAAATGGTTTGAGTTTGGTAAAGATGCAGAGGGAAATGATCTGCCGAAAACGGTGATCTCCAGAGAGTATAGTTCTGAGTGGAAGCCGGGAGATGAACCATATTATCCGGTAAATGATGAGAAAAATGGTGCATTGTATGAGAAGTATAAGGAGTTAGCAGCCGGGGAGACCAATGTGATCTTTGGCGGAAGACTGGGCGAGTATAAGTATTATGATATGGATGCGGTTATCGCCTCAGCGCTCGCATTGAGTGAACGTGAGCTTGCATAAGAAAGCATAGCTTTATTGAGTGAAGTGCACTTGTATAAGAAAGCATAGCCCCGGTGGGTGAATGAGAAACGATATAAGAAACAGCCTTGTTGAGAATGAATGGGAAGGAGAGTAGATCTTATGGAGTGGATTTATCCGATTTTGGGTAAGCAAAAGTGTCTGCCTTTCTATTTGTCGGGCATTGGTATTGCAGAACCGGAGTATCATGTGATACGAGAAGAAGGTTTGGTATCCCATCAGCTTCATTATACGCAGAGTGGCCGTGGCAATCTTGTTGTTGGCGGCACGACGTATCCGTTAGAGCCGGGAAGTATGTTTTATATGGCACCGGGGATCCCACATGAGTATTATCCGCTTGTTGAGGATGAGTGGACGACCTGTTGGCTGGTGTTTCGTGGGGAACATTTGCTGGAATTAATGAAAGGCATGGGTTTTGATGGTTTTGCCTATGATAAAAACGTTGTCAATGAAAAGATTACCGGAATTTTTCATCAGATGCTTAAGGCGGCAAAAGATCCACTGTATGGTGATGAGCGATGCTCTATGTTAGTGTATGAATATATTATGAATGTCCGACAGGCGTTTTTGGCAAATAAGAAGTATGGCGGTCAGAGTGCCAAGAGCATGTTGCAGCGTGCTCTAATGTTTATTCATAAAAATTATGCAAGAGATATTACATTAGAAGAACTGGCAGAAATGAGCGGCGTGACGAAACAGCATTTTTGTCGGGTTTTTAAGGAACAGATGCGGATGCGTCCGATGGAGTATCTGGCAAGACAACGAGTTTCGGCTGCAATAAGTATGTTGTTAGCAACCGATAAAAGCATCGCACAGATCGGGGCGGAGGTTGGATATGAGAATCCGACGTATTTCGGCATGGTATTTAAGAAGTATGAAGGCATAACGCCGACCGATTGCAGAAAAAGACATGGTACAAGCTTGACGTGGTAGAGGCTTGCAGAGCAAAACGCTGGTTTTGCTCTTTCTTTAGTGATAGGAAAATGCTGTTGTGTAGTGTGACATCAACAAGAATTGCTTTAGCAATTCTTGCAGAGCAAAACGCTGGTTTTGCTCTTTTTTTAGTGGTAGGAAAATGCATCAAAATGTTCATATCACTGGGATTTAACAATTATTTTAGATTGCCGGATCTTTGCGACTTTACTTATAATACAAGCAGCAACATAATTTTTGCGTAGGTAAAAAGGAGGAGAATATGGTGAGAAAATTACTGAAACGTGCGGGAGTATGTTTACTCAGCCTTTCCATGGTTTTGACGGGGAATGTCGGGATCAGCGGGGCAAGTACATCTTCCCGGAAAGGGGCAGCAGTGGAAACAAAAACGGGAAGCATTGTGATTGATGGCAATGATATCAAAGCAGACAATGTGAATGGACTTACGTATAAGGGATTTGGTATGCTTAGTGCCAATTCTACAAGTGATCTGTTGATGGATTACAAATCACAGAATCCGGAGGCATATGCAAAATTAATGCAGTATTTATTCGGAGGCGAGTATCCGATTTTTACACATGTGAAATTGGAAATGGGTAATGACCGCAACAACTCGACCGGATCAGAGAGTGCAACCAAGAGAACAAAGGGCGAGAAAGCTAATGTGCTTCGTAATCCTGGCTGGCAGCTGGCAGCAGATGCTAAGAAGATCAATCCGAATTTGAAGGTCAGTATTCTGACTTGGCGTACACCTTCTTGGGTGAAAACAGATGAAGATAAGTATATCTGGTATAAACAGAGTATTTTGGATGCTTATGAGAAATATGGCTATATGGTAGACTATATTAATCCAAATACGAACGAAGAATGGGGTGGTGCAGGCGATGTTGCTTACACTAAGAAATTTGCCAAGTGGATCGCGGCGGAAAGCACTAAGACGATCGCGGATGAGAAAGCACTTGCTTTATTCAAAAAGATTAAGCTTGTTGTATCCGACGAGGCAAATGTTGTCAGCAGCGATGTTGCCAACAAGTTAAAGGATGACAAAGAGTTTATGAACGCAGTGGATGTTGTCGGATACCATTATAAGACAGCGGATGATGAAAATAATGCGATGAAGTGGCTGGCAGAGGAAGTGGACAAGGAAGTATGGAACAGCGAGGAGCAGGCAACGTTCTCAAATTCAGCGTTCCGTCCATCCACGACAGATAAAGCGCCGACGGTAGAGGGTACTGGTATCGGTGGCTCCGGCAGTGCATTGGAAATGGGCAATACCGTGATCAAGAGCTTTGTCGAGTCACGCCGTGGTCATGTGATCTATCAGCCTGCGATCGGTTCTTATTATGAGGGTGCACAGTATTCCTTTAAGGAGTTAGTAAGCGCCAGAGATCCGTGGTCAGGATGGATGCATTATGATGCCGGATTGTTGATTTTGGCACATATCAGCAAGTTTGCAGTAACCGGCTGGGAAAATGAAACAAATACTGCCGGCATTTGGCGTGGTGTTGCATCGGCCAGCAAGGCATCTGCTGTACAAGGAACAACCAGCAATGCAGTTGACGGTCGTGGCGGTGGAGAAAACTATATGACTCTGGCAGCACCGACGAAAGATAATTTCTCAACGGTGATCGTTAATGACAGTGAGTATCCAATGACATATACACTGCAGACGAAGAATATGAAGTTGAAAGCAGATCAGAAGTTAGAACTTTGGGAGACGAGAGCAGCAGACGAGGGTGCATTTAATGAAAATTATATGAAATGTATTCAGGAATTATCTGCGGACAGCAATGGTGTATATTCCTTTGCGGTAAAACCAAATTCTGCAGTTACGGTTACCTCTTTAGATGTTTCAGACAGCAAAGAGCATACAGAGGCAATGCCGGTAGAGGGTGAGCGTACCGTACTTGACACAGATGCAACCGGAGACGTTCAGAACACAGAGGATGGCTATCTGTATGCGGATGATTTTGAGTATACCGGCAAGACCGTTCCTGTTCTTGATGGCAAAGGCGGCTTTACCGGAGAGAAGGAAGATTACATTGCATCACGTGGTGGAGAAAAAGGTGCGATGGCACGCTATACTCATACGTTGAATGGTGCTTTTGAGGTCTATAAGAGTGGATCCGGCAATCATGTGCTTCGCCAGCAGTTGGATAAGAAGTCAACAGGTGTCGGAAGTGCTTGGAATAGCGGAGATCCTGTCACGTTAGTGGGAGACTACCGCTGGACGAACTATACGGCAGCTATTGATGTATTATTTGAGCGTGCAGCAGATAAGCAGTATGCGCAGATTGGTATCAGACAGACCGGAAGAACACACAATCTTTCGAACAATGCAGGATATTCTTTGAAAGTCAATGATGATGGAAGCTGGATACTGTATCGTGCGAAAATGGGTTCTACATCTTCTAAGGGTACAGAGCTTGCGTCCGGTTCGGTAGATGCAAGTCAGGTAACACCGGGGACTTGGTTCCAGCCCAAACTCCGTGGCGAGGGTAATGTGATCAAAGCATATATCAACGATACTTTAGTCGCAACATATGAGGACAGCAATCCGATCACTTCAGGACGTGTTGCGATCGGCTGCGGTAATTCCTATACAAGATTTGACAATCTGGCAGTAACGAAGATCAAAGGATATGCGCCATATTACAGAGAATATATTGACAATATGGAAACCTATGATCTGACACCACAGAAAAATGCAAAATTGGTATATAACAACAAGTGGTCTCGTACTTGTGCAAATCAGGGAATGTTTGTATATCAGAGAAGTGTTTCCAATAGTACGGGCACAGGCGCATCCATTACGTATACCTTTAACGGAACCGGTTTGGAAGTGTTAGGATACAATAAATCCACAGGAGGAACCGTGAATGTGACGGTAGATGGACAGTCCTACAAGAAAGGTGACGCATTGTGGAACGCAGATAATATGTGTACTGCATATCAGGTGAGTGGACTGGAAGATGGTGAACATACTGTAACGATCGAGGTTGCAAGCGGCAGTCTTGCCGTGGATGCAATTGCAGTGATCGGCTCCATTTACAATAGTGATGAGATTAATGTGACTCCAAAGAAAGGTACAGAAACTGGTCTGCCGGAAGAAGAACTTCCAAAAGATCTGACAGAGGATGTGGTACCGGATATCAGCACTCCGTCACCAAGTCCTGCAGCCCCGACAACGACACCAACAACGAAGCCGCAGCCAATCAAAACACCGTCTGTCCGTAAAGGATATTCTTTCAAGGTAAAGGGAGCATCTTATGTTGTGACAGATGCATCCAAGAAGACGGTCAGCTACCGCAAGGCAGCCAATAAAAAGATCAAATCTGCGGCAATACCGGCGACGGTAAAAGTAAAAGCGAATGGTGTCGCATATTCCTTCCGTGTTACGGATATTTCTGCAAAGGCATTTGCCGGATGTAGCAAATTAAAGAAAGTAACCATTGGCAAGAATGTTGTGTCTATCGGAAAGGAAGCATTTTCCAAGGCTAAGGCACTCAAAAAGATAACGATCAAGACAACCACATTGAAAAAAGTGGGCAAAAATGCGATCAAGGGCATTTACAAAAAAGCGAAGATATCCTGTGGCAAGAAAAAGCTGAAAGCATACAAGAAGCTGTTTAATGCCAAGACCGGATATAAGAAATCGATGAAACTGACCAAATAATTTATGCAGTAAATTGCCCAAAGAAAACGGGAGCTGTGTCGTCCATGTTTGACGAACAGCCCTGTTTTTTGGTATAATCATTCAAATAGACAGATTTGACGAAATACACGAAAGAGGGAAAGGAGCAGATCCTATGTTAGAATCAGTATGGGAACGGCTGCGGGCGTTTGGCTGTAAGCAGACGGAGCATATTTTGTACTGGATCAGCATATGGTGTGTTCTTGGTGTGGGGCTTGTATATATTGCAGCATTTTATATTGCGCATGTAACCGGTAACGACCGGTTATTGCAATGCAAAATGAAGCTGTATTTTGGAATCCCCTGCCCGGGCTGTGGTGGAACAAGAGCAATATGGTCTCTGTTACATGGAAGAGTACTGCAGGCAGTATATTACAATGCATTTGCGGTATATGGTGCAGTATGGTATCTATTGTTTTTTATCAGTCAGACTGTGCAGCGTGTGGCGGCTCGTTTTGACAGGCAGATCAATGGAATGAAATTCCGGGATGCAGCATTATATATCGCCATCGTGGTGCTGATCGTGCAATATTTGTTAAAGCTGTTTGTTCCGGGCTATCGAATATAGCTTTGAAATGCAATGTAGAGACAGGGTGCTTAGGCTTATGGACTTCTATTAGCAGGGCGTTATGTCATACAATGTAGAGGTAGTACATATACAAAGTTGAGGAGGATTACAATGGATAACAATCAAAACGAAAATCAGAGTTTTCAAAATGGCAATGCAGGAAATGACTCACAGGGGTGGACGAACGCCAATAATGGCAGTTATCAGAATGGCGGCTATCAGAATGGTGGCTATCAGAATGGCGGCTATCAAAATAACAGCTACCAGAACAATGGATATAATGGCCAGCCACAGTATAATTATCAGGGAAATAATTCGCCGGGAAGAGGATATTCCATTGCGTGTCTGATATTAGGTATTTGTGGTATCGTATTTTGCTTTTGCTATGGCATTGTTGGAGTTATCTGCAGTATTGTTGCATTAGTGCTTCATGGTAAGGCAGTAGAGTTAGATGGATTTGAGAGCAGCTACGCTAAGGCTGGTAAGATCTGTGCGATCATCGGAATTGTGATCGGTGTTATTTATCTTATCCTGACCATTCTTGCTGTTGTATTCAGCATGTCAGTTGGCGGATTATCAACAATACTTCGCGCATAAGGAATCTTTAAGTAAAGAGATTTTGAATTATGTAAGAGAGTACCAAAGACAATTGTTGGACGGTACTCTCTTTTTGTTTTGATCGGAGAGTAAGATGTGAACAGTTTTTGAATTATGAAATCTGAATAAAAAAGATTGTTCGAAATTTAATGTTTTTATACAATAAATGGGTGCAAAATCTCCGCAAAATCGGTGTTTTGCGGAGATTTGTCAAATGTCGGATATAAGCAGGTTTTTGTGCATTTTGTATGTTTTTCACAAAAATTCACAAAAAATTCAAAAAAATACTTGTAAATTTGTTCATGTTGTTATATAATCATCTTACGAAAACGATTTAGTAAAACGATTTCGTAAACGTAGCTTGAAAATGTTCATAAAATTATGAACAGCATATTGATATTTCTACTGCAGTTCATTGCAGTAAAAATATAGAAGCAAACAATTTCTTATTAGAGGAGGTTTTTTTATGAGAAAGAAACTTTTAAGCGTGCTGTTATGTACAGCAATGGCAGCAACCATGCTGACTGGTTGCGGCGGCAGTGACACTAAGAAGGATTCATCAAAAGAAGCTAAAAAAGTTACAGTTTCTGACGGTGGAAAAGTTCTTAACATCCGTGTATGGAACGAGGAGTTCAAGAGCCGTATGACAGATCACTATCCAGGATATGAGAAGGTTAGTGATACAGAAGGTAAGATTGGCGACGTTACAGTTAAGTGGACAATCACACCATCTGATGATAATGCATATCAGAACGCATTGGATGAAGCTCTTAAGAAGCAGGATTCCGCAGCAGCTGATGACAAGATCGATCTTTTCCTTGTTGAGGCAGATTACGCATTGAAGTATGTAGATACAGACTACACACTGGATGTTGTAAATGATCTTGGCGTATCCAAAGATGCACTTGCTAACCAGTACAAGTACACACAGGATATCGTAACAAATTCTAAAGGAGCGTTAAAGGGTGCTTCCTGGCAGGCTTGCCCGGCAGGTATGATCTACAGACGCGACATTGCTAAGAAAGTATTCAAGACAGATGATCCTGAGAAGATTCAGGAGCTGTTCAAAGATTGGGATTCTTTCAAAGCAGCATCTAAGAAGTTAAAAGACGCTGGATACCTTACAACAGCATCTGTAAACGATACATATCGTGTATTCTCTAACAACGTAACATCTAAGTGGGTAGAGAATAAGAAGATCAACGTAGATGAGAACATCAAGACATGGGTAGATATGTCTAAGGAAATGGTAGACAACGGCGAGACTACAACACATGAGTTGTGGGGATCTGACTGGAGCGAAGGCTTCATGAAGAGCGGTAACGTATTCGCTTACTTTGGACCAGCTTGGTTCATCGACTTCTCCATGGGTTACAAAAATGGTGTAGCACTTGATGGTTCTGTAGTTAAAGATGGTGGCTGGGCACTTACAACTGGTCCTCAGAGTTTCTACTGGGGCGGTACTTGGATCTGTGGTGCTAATGGCACAGACAACAAGAGCCTTGTAAAAGACATCATCGAGAAGATGACAACAGACGAGAGCGTATTGAAAGACATTGTTAGCAAAGACAATGACTACGCTAACAACAGCAAGTTGATGGATTCCTTAAAGGATGACAAGAGCTTCGGTGATAAGGCACTCGGTGGACAGAATCCAATTCCGATCTTCTCCGCAGGTGTTGGCAGCATCGACATGAGCAATATATCTTCATATGATCAGACATGTGCTGAGGAGTTCCAGGCAGCAATGAAGGATTACTTCGATGGCAATACAAAGGATTATGATACTGCATTGCAGACATTCATCGATAAAGTTAAGACAAAACATCCTGAGATCGAGGGATAATTGTTACAAACATTGTTAAGTAAACTGGTTTAGGAATGTGCCTGCTTACATTTGTAGGCAGGCACTTTTTTTGAAAATAAGGGGAGGGTAACACTTATGAGTAAACCCAAAAAAGGAAGAGTGGAAAAGCATAATAAGTGGGGCTACATTTTTTTAATCCCGTTCATTCTTACATATGTTATTTTCCAGTTAATCCCACTTATCAGCACGATTTATAATAGTTTTTTCGAAAATTATAGCATGGGCTTAATACAGGTGGGACCAAATTATATTGGCTTAGAAAACTATGCTTCGCTTTTTGAAAGCGGCAAGCTATTGATTTATTTGAAAAACACAATGATAATGTGGGTGTTGGGATTTGTACCGCAGATCTTATTATCGCTTCTGCTTGGTGCATGGTTCTCAGACACACGATTAAAATTGAAAGCATCCGGTTTTTTCAAAACCGTTATTTATTTACCAAACTTGATCATGGCGTCAGCGTTTGCAATGTTATTCTTCGCATTGTTCTCTGACAATGGCCCGGTAAATGCAATTTTATTACACGCCGGTCTGATCAAAGAGAAGTATTCTTTCCTTTCTCATGCAGGAAGTGCAAGAGGATTGGTTGGATTTATGAACTTTTTGATGTGGTTTGGTAATACCACGATTCTGTTAATGGCAGGTATGATGGGTATAGACCCGGCATTGTTTGAGGCTGCCGAAGTTGATGGTGCGACATCGACACAGGTATTTTTCCGAATCACGATGCCGTTGTTGCGTCCAATCTTAGTATACGTTTTGATCACATCTTTGATCGGTGGTTTACAGATGTTCGATGTACCACAGATCTTGACAAACGGTACCGGTGGACCAACAGATACAACGATGACATTGATCATGTATTTGAACAAACAGCTATACAGTAAGAACTACGGTATGGGTGGTGCGTTATCCGTTCTGCTCTTCATCGTAACGGGTATATTGAGTTTGATCGTGTTCAAAGCATTTGCACAGAAAAAGGAGGCATAATTCATGGATGAAAGAAAAAGTTCAGGAATAGGAATACATGCCAGAAGGGTTCTTGCATATATTGTTTTGATATTCATTTCGATATTGTGCCTGTTTTGGTTTTATGTATTGTTTGTTAACGCAACAAGATCACATGCGCAGATTCAGTTAGGATTCTCTGCTTTACCGAGTGGAGAGTTTATGAACAACTGGGTACATTTGATGCACAGTTCACAGCCGGTTTGGAATGGCTTGTTTAACAGTGTTATTGTCGCTGCTTTCAGTGCCGTTCTGACAACATACTTTTCTTGTATGACGGCATATGCAATTCATGTATACCATTTCAAGTTGAAGAATGTTATGTTTACATTCATCTTGATGATCATGATGATTCCTACACAGGTAACTGCACTTGGTTTTTACCGCTTAATGATGGATTGGAATCTGATGGATTCCTTTATTCCATTGATTGTTCCAGCCATAGCAGCACCGGTAGTATTCTTCTATATGAAACAGTACATGGATTCTTCCCTTCCGTTGGAGATCGTAGAAGCGTCTCGAATCGATGGTGCGGGCGAGTTTAAGACATTCAATATGATGATTCTTCCGATTATGAAACCTGCGATCGCGGTTCAGGCAATCTTCGCATTTGTTCAGAGCTGGAACAATTACTTCATTCCATCATTGCTCTTGACAGAAAATAAGAAGAAGACATTGCCTATCTTGATCGCACAGTTACGTAGTGCGGATTTCCTGAAGAAGGATATGGGTCAGGTGTATATGATGATTGCCTTCTCGATTTTCCCGGTAATCGTTGTATATCTGCTCCTTTCTAAACATATCGTACAGGGTGTGGCACTTGGTAGTGTGAAAGGGTAGAAAGTTTGTAAATACAATTCTTAAAGTGAAGGTTGAACAATACATAGCCAAAATGTGGATTATAGTATTGACGAATTGAAAAAATCATGGTATATATATTATATAAATAGTGTGTTACTTGATTTGAATGAAATTGAGGCATTAACTATACATAAATCACAGGTAATTTATGTTAGTTGATGCCTTTTTCTTTTGCATATTATATAGTTAGCCGCGGATACTATCGGTGAGTGTGTACTTGCTGTTATGCGAGAGAGATATGCCAAACTACATAAATACAGGAAGAAAGGATGGATGAAAGATGAAAGACAAAATTTTTGAAGTGCTGCAGCGAATTGGAAGAAGTTTTATGCTCCCAATCGCGATCTTACCGGTTGCCGGTCTGCTTCTTGGACTGGGTAGTTCGTTTACGAACGAGACAACGATTGCAACGTATCATTTAGGTGGAATTTTGGGGGATGGAACAATATTGCATGCGCTGCTTGTAATTATGAACAAGGTCGGAAGTGCCGTGTTTGATAACCTGCCATTGTTATTTGCTGTGGGTGTCGCAATCGGAATGGCAAAAAAAGAAAAAGAAGTGGCAGCGTTATCTGCGGTGATCGCATTTTTCGTTATGAATATCTCGATCAATGCTATGCTGAATATTAATGGCAAGATCCTGGAAGATGGGTCCATTGCGAAAAATGTGTTAGAGGGAACCATAGCCTCTGTCTGTGGAATTAATACATTGCAGATGGGTGTATTTGGTGGTATTATCGTTGGTCTTGGTGTAGCTGCATTACACAATCGCTTTCATAAGATCATATTGCCGAATGCGTTATCATTCTTTGCGGGATCAAGATTTGTTCCGATCATTTCCACTATAACGTATATGTTTGTTGGTATTATTTTGTATTATATATGGCCGGTTGTGCAAAATGGAATTTATGCACTTGGTGGATTGGTGACAGGAAGCGGGTATATGGGAACGCTGATCTTTGGCGTTGTCAAAAGGGCATTGATACCATTTGGATTGCATCATGTGTTTTATATGCCATTTTGGCAGACTGCTGTTGGCGGAACCGCTGATGTGGCCGGACACATGATTCAGGGTGGACAAAATATTTTCTTCGCTCAGCTTGCAGATTCTGCACATATTTCACACTTTAGTGCAGATGCAACAAGATATTTTTCGGGTGAATTTATTTTCATGATCTTTGGTCTGCCAGGCGCAGCTCTTGCAATGTATCGCACGGCGAAACCGGAGAAAAAGAAGCAGGTGGGAGGCTTACTATTTTCAGCGGCCCTCACATCTATGTTGACCGGTATTACTGAACCGATCGAATTTTCTTTTTTGTTTGTTGCACCGATTTTGTTTGCAGCGCAAGTTGTATTGGCCGGTGCTGCATATATGATCGCTCATATATTAAATATCGCCGTGGGTCTTACTTTCTCGGGCGGATTTTTGGATCTGTTCCTGTTTGGTATTTTACAGGGAAATGATAAGACAAGCTGGCTTCGTATCATTCCGGTAGGAATCATTTATTTTATTCTTTATTATGTGATTTTTTCTTTCTTGATCAAAAAATTGAATTTAAAAACACCTGGTCGAGAGGATGATACACAGGAAGTGAAATTATATACGAAGGCAGATGTTAATGCTAAACGTTCCGCAAAGGGGGATGACGGAAATATATCATCGGAGGATACACTTAGTGAAATGATCACGAGAGGTCTTGGCGGTAAGAACAACATTGATAGTGTTGACTGCTGTGCGACCCGCCTTCGCTGTACTGTTGCAAGTGCAGATTTGGTTGATGATGTTCTGCTTAAATCGACAGGAGCCAGTGGAGTGATCCATAAAGGAAATGGAGTCCAGATCATATACGGACCAAATGTTACCGTGATCAAGTCTAATTTGGAAGAGTATCTTGAAACAGCACCGGATATTATATATACTAATGATAATGAGAGTTGTTCAGAGCCAGATGATGCCACGCAGAGTCAGGAAATTAAAGGAAGTGTAGTAAAAACCGTTATTGTATCCAGTCCGATCACAGGTGTTGCAGCAGATCTGTCTACGGCACCGGATGAAGCCTTTGCGGATCGGATGATGGGTGATGGTGCGGTTGTAACCCCAACGGATGCGATCGTTAAGGCACCGGAAGATGGAGAGGTTGCGTTTGTGTTTGATACCAAGCATGCGATTGGATTTACGACAGATTCCGGTTTGAGCTTATTGATACACGTTGGTATAGACACAGTAAAATTGGATGGTAAAGGATTTGAAGTGTTTGTCGAGAATGGTCAGCAGGTAAAGAAGGGTGATCCATTGATGAAACTGGATATTGATTATCTGCAAGAGCACGCACCGTCAATCGTATCTCCGGTACTGTGTACGGAACTAGAGGATAACCAAAAGGTACGTTTATTAAGGGAGGGAGAAATAAAATCAGGAGAGGAGTTATTCGCTGTTGATTTTTATGAGGAATAATTATGTATAGAGTGACAAAGGTGTTAAATCATAACGCTGTACTTGCGGTGGAACAGGGCAACAATGCACAATGTTTACTGCTTGGCAAAGGAATTGGATTTGGCAAAAAGATTAGCGAAACGATCGATTCCGCAATGGGAGCCAGCGTGTATTATTTACAGGAATATAAAGATCGTGGTGGTGCTGATACTATCATTAAATCGATAGATCCGGAGATTTTGGAAATTGCCAATCAGGTACTTGATCAGGCTGAAAGTGTGTTTGGAACGATTGATCGAAGCATTCTTTTTCTGTTAGCAGATCATATTTATTATGCTGTAGAACGAATCAAAAAGAAGGAGCAGATCAGTAATCCGCTCACAGAGGATATTCGTTTACTGTTTCATATGGAGTATAAAGTTGCTGCTTGTATTATTCCGATATTACAAAAGAAATACCGTATTTCAATTGGTGATGATGAAGTGGGATATATTGCATTGCATGTGCATTCAGCTATCGACAATGAAAACGTGTCAGATGCGATACAGATTGCACGTGCAGTGCGTGCCTGCGTCCAAATTGTGGAAGAAGCCATGGATAAAAAAATTGACGTTCTGTCATTGTCCTATAATCGATTGATGAATCATGTGCGGTATATGATTGTTCGTGCGATCAAGGGAGAGAAGCTCAAGATGAGTCTGAACGACTATATGAGTGTGAAATATCCGAGTGAGTTTAATATGGCAAAGACTATTTGTGATGAGATTGCTAAAATGGTCAACTGTACATTTGAAGATGCAGAAATCGGATATTTAGCGATGCATATATGTCGTGTGACTAGTGGTGAGTTGGATGTGTAGTATGAAGTAAAAATTTGATCGCAGAAAACAGGAGTATTATTTTCTTAAAAAAATGGAAGTTGTTATTATAGGTTTATGCTTGGACACATGACACATATTTTGTTAAAAATGTGATTGTGTGTAGAAATGGAGAGGAAAGATGAAGTCATTTAGTTATGTTATTACAGATGCAGTAGGAATTCATGCAAGACCGGCAGGAATGCTTGTAAAAGAAGTTAAAAAATACGATGCGAAGATTACCATTAATAAGGCAGGGAAAAAAGTAGAAGCCGGTAAATTGATGGCAATCATGGCGCTTGGTGTAAAGTGTGGCGATGAAGTTGTTGTAGAGATTGAAGGCGGCGATGAGGAGGCAGCATTTCAGGGGATGCAGAAGTTTTTTGAAGAGACACTGTAGGTATGTTACGATAGAATGGAGGCTGTTATGAAAAAATATAATGGAAAATCGATCTTTAAGGGGATTGCGATTGGTGATATTTTATTCTATCAAAAGGAAAAGCAGCAGGTGAAACGCCAAAGAGTGGAGGATGTTGCCAAGGAAAAAGAGCGGTATCAGATGGCAAGTCAAAAAGCATCCGAACAATTGAAGCAGTTGTATGATAAAGCGTTGCAGGAAGTCGGCGAGGCAAATGCTGCTGTGTTCGAGGTGCATATGATGATGCTGGAAGATGATGATTATGTGTCCTCTATTGTCAATATGATCGAAACACAAGAGGTTAATGCGGAGTATGCGGTGGCTGTAACCGGTGATAATTTTGCAGAAATGTTTTCACAAATGGATGATGAATATTTTAAGGCAAGAGCGGCTGACGTTAAGGATATTACCGAGCGTTTGATCAGCGTATTGAATGAGCAGGATGATAAGGGTACGCTGGGTGATGATCCGGTTATAGTTGTTGCTGATGATCTGGCACCGAGCGAAACGGTTCAAATGGACAAGGAAAAACTGTTAGCTTTTGTTACAAAATATGGATCTGCCAACTCACATACGGCGATTTTGGCTCGAACAATGAATATTCCGGCATTGATTGATGTTGATATACAACCGGAGTGGAATGGCAAGTTAGCGATTGTAGATGGCAAAGAAGGTCAGTTGATCATCGAACCTGATGAGGAAACATTGGCATTCTATCGCAGACAGCAGCAGGAAGAGCAAGAGGCCAGAGCTCTTTTGTCTGAACTCAAAGGACAAGAAGATATTACCTTAGATGGCAAAAGGATTAAGCTCTATGCTAATATTGCCGGGGTTGGAGATGTTGCAAATGTGCTTGCAAATGATGCAGCAGGTATTGGGTTGTTCCGCAGTGAATTCTTATATCTGGAGGCAGAGGATTATCCGGATGAAGAAACTCAGTTTTTGGCATATAAACGAGTTGCTGAAATGATGGCCGGTAAGAAAGTCGTTGTTCGTACGTTAGATATTGGTGCAGATAAGCAGGTTGATTATTTTAAGCTGGATAAGGAAGATAATCCGGCAATGGGATTTCGTGCTATCCGCATTTGTCTGGAACGTCCGGAAATCTTTCGAACACAGCTTCGTGCTTTGATACGGGCAAGTGCATATGGAGAGATTGCGATAATGTACCCGATGATCATTTCTGTGGAGGAAGTGTGTCGTATCCGAGAAATTGTAGATTCTGTCAAGAGTGAGTTGGATGAACAGGGTATCTCGTATGGCAATTTTGAACAGGGTATCATGATTGAAACGCCGGCAGCAGTGATGATGAGCGAAGAATTAGCTCAACATGTTGATTTTTTCAGTATCGGTACGAATGATTTGACACAGTATACTCTGGCGATTGATCGTCAGAATATGAAATTAGATTCGTTCTATGATCCCCATCATCCGGCAATACTTAAAATGATTCAGACAACAATTACGAATGGACATAAAGGTGGTTGTTGGGTTGGAATTTGTGGAGAGCTGGGAGCGGATACATCATTGACGGAAACATTTCTTAAAATGGGTGTTGACGAATTATCTGTTTCGCCTTCTTTTGTGTTACCGATCCGAAGAATAATTCGAAGCACAAACGTACTTGACGATAAATGAAAAATAGGATAATATAATTTATTGCCGTGGATAAATGTTATTTATGCATGGGTTCATACAGACAGTTCATTTGTACCATCCTGTCTATAAATAAAACTCGGACTGCATGGAACAGAGATTGTTTTTGGGCAGACCGTAGGTCTGCCTTTTTGTTTTGCTTTATAGGAAACTGGAGGGAATGCATGTATCAATTGACAACAGAACATAGTTTTGATTCGGCACATTTTCTTGCCGGATATAATGGGAAATGCGGTAATTTGCATGGGCATCGTTGGAGAGTACTGCTGACGGTGCAGTCAGAGACGCTAAGAGAAGACCGGCAGCAAAAAGGTATGTGTGTTGATTTTGCAGAGTTAAAAAAAGATTTGCGGACGGAATTGGATGCGTTGGATCATGTGCTGATCATTGAACAGGGATCTTTGCGTGAGAGTACGATGAAAGCAATGCAGGAAGAACAATTTCAGGTGGTTGAGATGCCGTTTCGTCCAACCGCTGAAAATTTTGCCAGATATTTTTATGAATTGTTTACATTGAAAGGTTATCCGGTGGCGAAAGTAGAAGTATATGAGACACCGAATAACAGTGCAGTTTACTTTGCCTAAAGTGATGTGAGAGGTGGCAGTGCAGCTTGCTTTGTCTGAAGCGATGCGAGAGGTGACAGTGCGGCCTGCTTTGTCTGAAGCGATGCGAGAGGTGACAGTGCGGATCGCTTTGTCTAAAGTGATGTGAGAGGTGACCTCGTGCAGAAGTTGTGCATGACAGCCTGCAGGTCGGGAAAGGAATGTAAGAGGTAGTATGGCAGATTTTGAAGTGGTAGAAATCTTTGAAAGCATTAATGGGGAAGGTCGATTCGCCGGAGAGTTATCTAATTTTGTGCGGCTAAAGGGATGTAACTTGCGCTGTACGTATTGTGATACAGCTTGGGCCTATGAAGCAGATGCGCCGTGTACGGTGATGACGGAAGAGGAAATCTGTGAGCGTCTGCTGCAATCAGGGATCAGTCGGGTGACACTTACCGGTGGTGAACCGATGATTGCAAAAAATATTGATGTATTGTTAGAAAGGCTGTCTCGAGAAGAGAGTTTAGAGGTGGAGATCGAGACAAATGGCAGTGTTTCATTAACAGCGTTTCGTCAAATGAAGCGGCCACCGTCATTTACGATAGACTACAAATTGGCGGGAAGCGGCATGGAAACAAAGATGTGTATGGATAATTTTGCAGAGGTTGTAAAGCAGGATACGGTGAAGTTTGTTGTGTCCGGACGGAGTGATCTGGAAAGGGCCTATGAGGTGACGAGAGAGTATCATCTGGAGCAGCGCTGCATGGTAATATTAAGTCCGGTATTTGGCAGGATCGAACCGGCTGAAATGGTTGATTTTCTTCGTGAAAAACGATGGAATGGAGTACGGATTCAATTGCAGTTGCACAAGTTTATCTGGGATCCGGATAAACGTGGAGTTTAAGAAAGGAAGATGGCATTATGGCAATAGATACAGAAGCGATTAAGGTGCATGTTCGAGGTATATTGGAAGCATTGGGAGATGATCCGGATCGTGAAGGATTAAAAGAAACACCGGATCGTGTGGCCCGCATGTATGAAGAAGTGTTTGAGGGAATGAACTATACAAATCATGAGATTGCGCAAATGTTTAATAAAACATTTACCGATCGTATGGAATTTGGATCGGCTTCCAGAGATATGGTGATCGTTCGGGATATTGATATTTTTAGTTATTGTGAACACCATCTTGCTCTAATGTACGATATGAAAGTGACCGTTGCGTATATTCCAAAGGAAAAGGTGATCGGACTTAGCAAGATCGCACGTATTGCGGATATGGTGGCAAAACGCCTTCAGCTGCAGGAACGTATTGGTACGGATATTGCAGATATTATGCAGGAGATCTTGGAAAGTGAAGATGTGGCGGTTGTGATCGAGGGTACACATAGCTGCATGACAGCCAGGGGAATCAAAAAGAATGCAGCGACGACGAAGACCTTTACACTGCGTGGACAGTTTCAGGAAGATCAGAGCTTACAGATGAGACTTTTGTCATAGAGAAAGCAGTAGAAAATCAATAAAAGGCCTATAATAAAAACTTTAGGCTTGACATGATAGGAAGGAAAGAGTGTTATGAGCAAAGCAATGGTTTTATTTAGCGGCGGCGTAGACAGTACAACCTGTCTGGGGCTTGCAATCGAAAAATATGGTAAAGAAAACGTGATCGCATTGTCGATCTCTTATGGACAGAAACATAAAAAAGAAGTGGAAGCAGCACGCAGCATTGCTGCATATTATGGAATAGAACTTCTGTCTTTAGATCTGCAAAAGATCTTTACGTACAGTGATTGTTCTTTATTAGAACAGTCTGATGCAGAAGTTCCCAAAGAAAGCTATGCGGAGCAATTAAAGGAAACTTCCGGCAAGCCGGTATCTACTTATGTCCCTTTCCGTAATGGTTTGTTTTTGGCGAGTGCAGCGAGCATTGCTCTGTCGAAAAACTGTGAAGTGATCTATTATGGAGCGCATGCAGATGATGCGGCAGGTAACGCTTATCCGGATTGCAGCAGTGCCTTTAACGATGCAATGGGACAGGCAATTTATTTGGGAAGTGGCAATCAGGTACGTATCGAGGCTCCGTTTGTCAATTGGACTAAGGCTAAAGTGGTCGGAGAGGGACTTCGTTTGAAGGTGCCTTATGAACTTACGTGGAGTTGTTATGAGGGTGGTGACAAGCCTTGTGGTGTGTGTGGCACGTGTCGTGACCGCGCAGAGGCCTTTCGCGCCAATGGCGTTTTGGATCCGGCACTGCACTAAAGGAGAGGCAGGAGAGCTTAGATCACGGTATTGATCGGTAAGGTGGCATAAGGATGCTGCAACAGAGGGAGGAAATGCAATGAGAGAACAGGAAAAGAGTATTACATTATTAGGAAACCAGGGGACGAAATATCCACAGGATTATGCACCGGAAGTTTTAGAAACATTTGTGAATAAGCATCCGGATAATGATTATTTTGTCAAATTTAATTGTCCGGAATTTACCAGTTTATGTCCGATCACAGGGCAGCCGGATTTTGCATCGATCACGATATCGTACGTACCGGGAGAACGAATGGTAGAGAGCAAATCCTTAAAATTATATTTGTTTAGTTTTCGCAATCATGGTGACTTCCATGAAGACTGCGTCAATGTTATCATGAAAGATCTCATTAAATTAATGGATCCGAAGTATATTGAAGTATGGGGCAAGTTTACACCACGTGGAGGAATTTCTATCGATCCATATTGCAATTATGGACGCCCTGATACCAAATGGGAACAAATGGCAGAAAAAAGAATGTTGTGGCACGATATGTACCCGGAAAAAATTGACAATCGATAATTCTATCCTTTACAGAAAAGGTTTTGCGGTATATACTTATACAGCAAATATATTATGACAGAAGAAAGAAGAGAGTAGAAGAAAGTATGAAAGTAAAAGATTATTTCAAAGAGCATAAGTGGATCATTCCGGTGGCAATAGCAGCAGGCGTACTTATTATAACAGCGATCGTGATCGCAGTATATTCGAGTGGACACTTTGCCAGAGGAACAAAGGTCAATGGGATTGACGTTTCCGGTATGAGTGTGAAACAGCTTCAGAAGCGGATCGGAGAATATTCCATTAATGTCAAAGAACGCAAGATTGATGAGAAATCCAGAGATGAAAGTTTTTTTGAGGAAACGATCAAAGGAAGAGACATCGGATTGGCAGTCGGCGATGCGCAGCCATTATATGATATATTGAAAGACCAGGGATTCATAAAGTTTTTTGCCGGAGACAAGAAAGATTATGAGATCAGTCATACACTGTCATATGATAAGGATCTTCTTGCGAAGGAAGTGTCGACCTTAAAGGGGGCATCTGCCACAGACGGTACGGAAGCGGTGAGCGCTTCGATTGCCGAGTATACAGAGGGAAAAGGTTATGAGATCGTTTCGGAGCAGCAGGGAGATATTTTAGATGAGCAGGCAACCTGCGAGGCGATTGAAAAGGCAGTTGCATCATTGAAGGAATCTGTTGATCTAAGCAAGGAAAAAGCATATAAAAAGCCGGAGTTCACCAGCGAAAGTGATGTCTTAAAAGATGCTGTAGAAACATTAAATCGTTATGTTAGTACAGAGATTACATATAAATTTGGTGATGATACTGTTGTATTAGATGGTACGCGTATCAATAAGTGGATCAAGATCAAAAAGGACAACACAGTAAAGATTCGTCGAAATAAGGTGGAGGAGTTTGTACAGAAACTTCATCGTAAATATGATACCGTATTTACCAATCGTAAGTTTAAGACTGCGTACGGTGATACAGTTACTGTATACGGTGGAGATTATGGCTGGTGGATGAATACAGTCAAGGAAACAGATAAACTGGTTAAATTGATCCAAAAAGGTGCTGTCAAAGAGCGTACACCGGAATATCGTCAAACAGCGGTCAGCTACGGTGACAAAGACTACGGTGATACCTATGCAGAAGTGGATCTGAGTGGTCAGCACGTGTTTGTGGTCAAAGATGGAAAAGTTGTATTTGATACTGCGTGTGTAACGGGAAATGAATCGCAGGGACATGCAACGCCGGCAGGTACATATGGAATTACTTACAAGCAGCGCAATGCTACATTGCGTGGAGAAAATTATGAGACACCGGTAAGTTATTGGATGCCGTTTAATGGAGGCATTGGTTTTCATGATGCGTATTGGAGAAGTCGTTTTGGTGGCACTTTATACCGTACCGGCGGTTCTCATGGATGCGTAAATCTTCCGCCATCATCAGCCAAGAAGATTTACAGCTTGGTCGAGCAGGGAACTCCGGTTATCTGTTATCATCGATCCGGAAGTTCCTCGAAGACAACGACAGATTCATCTTCTAAACCGTCAGTAACGAAAAAGCCGACAGTAACGAAAAAGCCGACAGCAACGAAGAAGCCAAAGCTGGCGAAGAAACCAAAGGCAAAAAAGAAACCAAAGCTGGCGAAGAAACCAAAGGCAAAAAAGAAGCCAAAGCTGGCGAAGAAACCAAAGGCAAAAAAGAAGCCAAAGCTGGCGAAGAAACCGACGACAACGAAACAACCGGAGACAACCAAAAAGCCGGAAACGTCGGAGGATGAAGAATAAAATAACGAAAGGGTCAATGATAGTGATCCTATATGATTGCGGTACAGTGATGTCTGTTGCGGTAAGAAAGCGAGGCATTATTGCACCGCAATTTGCTTTGTGTTATCATTATATATACTTGACTATATATGTACTCGACGATATATACACAATTTTGTGCATATAAAAGAAGATCGGAAAGGATAAAAAATATGGTTACAATAAATACAATTGGTGTTTCGAAGGAGATTGACGGTGAGTCCGGTGCGCAGTTGACGGATGAGCTGACATTTCTGAGTGGAAAGTATGCAGGTACCTGCTATGCTGCAGACGGCTACGAGACAATACGTACGCAAGAACCGCAAAAGGCGCTCAGACGTGCAGAAAATACGGCACAAAACGGTCATCATTCTGTGTTTCAGCATAGTATGGTAACAATGGAAATACAGTGCCCGAAGATTATTGCAATGCTGCTTAACTCTATCGGAGTATCAAATACATCCGAAAAGAGTGCCAGATATACAAAGATGAAGCCGCAAAGTGAAAAAGAGGCCATACTTTATGAAAAGTGGCATGATATTTTGAAACAACAGATCGAAGCTTTGTATCCGGAGAAGTTTAGCGAGCGCGAGGCGGACAAACTTGCTTATGAGAATGCCAGATACATGTTGTCGGTCTTTTGCCCGACTTCGATGGTGTATTCTCTGCCGTTTCGCAATATCTTTTATGTGATGGACTGGGCGGAGCAGATGCGTGATCAGTTAAATGGACAGGCAGATGCATTCTCGAAGAGGCTGGCAGAAGAACTCTCCGGGTTGGTAAAGTCCCTTGATGTCGTGATCGGTGGTAAGCGGATTTTTCATGATAATAAAAATGAATACTTTCGTTTCATGCCCGTGCAGGCGACCGGACAGCTGGACGATGATAATGTCGAGTACTTTGGAGATGTGTATACGGCAAAATTTTTGGCTTCTTTTGCACAGGTTGCACAGGAGCAGAGACATCGTACGCTCCGTGTAAAGATCAACTTTGTGGGAGATAAGCCTGGGGAATATGGTTATTATGTACCGGAATTACTGCAGGAACAGTCACTTCAAGAGGAATGGCTGCAGGATATTGCCGGAGTCGCAGAGCAGTTCCCGCAGGGAATGTTAGTTTCCGTAACAGAGCAGGGACTGTTTGAGGATTTTGCCTTGAAATGTAAAGAACGCATGTGTGGGAGAGCACAGCTGGAGATCATGCGGTTGACGGAAGAGCTGGTGGCACGTTTCGCGAAAAATAAGCAGAACCTGTCTTCTGCCAATCGGAGACGTTTGGAGGATCTGTTAGAAGATGATAAGCCTTGTGCCCGTTGTGGATACCGTGATTTTCAGTGTGTGGAAGGTTGTAAATGGGGGAAAGCAGGGGCACTGCTCAGACATATTTAGTAGAAAGGAATGAAGAGTTAAGATGGTATTTGGAGTGATATTAGCCGGAGGAATAGGCAGTCGCATGGGAAATGCAGAGAAGCCAAAGCAGTATATCAAAATTGGAGATAAACCGATCATTATTCATACGATCGAGAAGTTTTATGTGCATGATGCCTTTGAGAAATTGATCGTTTTGTGTCCGAAGCAGTGGGTAGAACATACGAGAAATCTTGTTCGCCAGTATATGGGGGATACTGACCGGGTCGTTGTATTGGAAGGCGGAGAGACACGCAATGAAACAATCATGAATTCTATTCGTTATATCGAGGAAGGCTATGGTTTGGATGACGACACACTGCTTGTCACACATGATTCTGTGCGCCCGTTTTTAACACATCGCATCATCGAAGAAAATATTGAATATGGACAGAAGTATGATGCAGTGGATACCGTGATACCGGCAACGGATACGATCGTGGCCAGCGAAAATGGAGAGATTATCAGTGATGTACCGGACAGATCTAAGATGTATCAGGGACAGACGCCGCAGACGTTTCGTGCCAAGAAATTAAAAGACCTGTATTATTCGCTAAGTGATGAGGAGAAGGGAATCCTTACGGATGCTTCTAAGATATTTGTCATGAAGGGAGAAAAGGTGCATTTGGTACAGGGTGAGGTGTTCAATATTAAGATTACCTACCCATATGATCTGCGTGTGGCAGAATCATTGATCAGAAATGGGGAGATGGATAAGTAATGTTAAATGCGGTATACCGTCTCGTAGCACCGAGACGATTTGAAGTAGAGTTTGGTGAAGTGCCATTATTTGGACAGGAAGTGATCGTGCGTCCGACACATTTATCCATTTGTCATGCCGATCAGAGATATTATCAGGGAAGCAGACCGGCAGAAGTTCTCAAACAAAAGCTTCCGATGGCATTGATCCATGAGGGGATCGGCAAAGTAGTTCACGATCCGACCGGGCAGTTTTCCTACGGACAGACGGTGATCATGATCCCGAATACACCGACGGAACACGATGATATCATTGCCGAAAATTATTTGCGGTCCAGTAAATTCCGCGCAAGTGGGTTTGACGGATTTATGCAGGAGTATGTCAGCTTACAGCCGGACAGACTAGTTGTGCTTCCGGAGGGGATCGACCCGGTCGTGGCAGCGTTTACGGAGTTAGTATCCGTCAGCGTTCATGCACTGCAGCGATTTGATCGGATCGCACATGCACGTCGTAATATGATCGGTATCTGGGGGGATGGCAATTTAGGCTATATCACAGCGATTTTTTGTAAAGCTATGTTTCCGGATACGAAGCTTGCTGTTTTTGGAGTGGATAATGAAAAATTGGCTAACTTTGCCTTTGCAGATGCAACGTATCGCGTAACAGATATTCCGGAGGGGCTGCTTGTAGATCATGCGTTTGAGTGTGTTGGTGGTGCGGCATCGCAGAGTGCGATCGATCAGATCATAGATCATATTCAACCGGAGGGCACGATCGGTCTGCTTGGCGTATCGGAGTATCCTGTACCTATCAATACCCGGATGGTTTTAGAAAAAGGACTTCGATTGTATGGAAGCAGCAGAAGTGGCCGCAGTGATTTTGTAAAGACGGTGGAATTGTATCAAAGTCATCCGGAGATCGTAAATTATCTGGATGCTATCGTGGGTGCAAGAATAGAAGTGCGCAGCATGGCAGATATGGTTCGTGCTTTTGAGATGGATATTCATAAGAGCATGGGTAAAACGATCATGCATTGGATGCAGTGATCTATTGCAACAGGACAGATGTTGCCGCCCTGTCAAACAGGGGTTGAAAAATACATCAAAAACAAGTATGATAGTTTTGTTTTGGTGTAATATTTTGCAATATGTGGAATATAATGGTCAAGACATTGATCAACAGAAACGAACAGGATGAAAAGGAATGGAGGACGACATGAACGTAACATATCAGAGCACGAGAAGTGCGGCGACTAAGGTAACAGCATCTCAGGCAATCTTGAAGGGACTTGCAGATGACGGCGGATTATTTGTGCCGGATCAGATCCCACAGCTTGATGTATCTTTGGACCAGATTGCAAAGATGAGTTATCAGGAGACTGCCTATGAGGTTATGAAGTTGTTTTTGACGGATTTTACAGAGGACGAGCTTAAGTCCTGTATTAACCGTGCCTATGATGATAAATTTGATACCAAGGAGATCGCACCATTGGTAGAAAAAGCAGGTGCATACTATTTAGAGTTGTTCCATGGAGCAACAATTGCTTTTAAGGATATGGCGTTGTCAATTCTGCCACATTTGTTGACGACTTCTGCTAAGAAGAATCATATTACCAATGAGATCGTTATTTTAACGGCAACTTCCGGAGATACCGGTAAAGCAGCACTGGCAGGTTTTGCAGACGTAGAGGGAACAAGCATCATTGTATTTTATCCAAAGAACGGTGTCAGCAAGATCCAGGAACGCCAGATGGTGACACAGAAGGGTGCTAATACGAAAGTAGTTGGCATTACCGGTAACTTTGATGATGCGCAAAGCGGTGTTAAGGCAATGTTTAATAACAAAGAACTTGCGGCAGCAATGGATGCTAAGGGATATCAGTTTTCCTCTGCTAATTCCATCAATATTGGTCGTTTGGTGCCACAGGTAGTATATTACGTATATGCATATACAAGATTGCTTGGTGCGGGAACAGTAGCTGAGGGTGAGCCGGTGAATTTTGTGGTTCCAACCGGTAACTTCGGAAATATTTTGGCTGCATTTTATGCAAAGAACATGGGAATCCCGGTAGGAAAGTTAATCTGTGCATCCAACGAGAACAAAGTATTGTACGATTTCTTTGATACCGGTGTTTACGATAGAAATCGTGAGTTTGTATTGACAAGTTCGCCATCTATGGACATTTTGATCTCCAGCAACTTAGAGCGTTTGATCTATCGCATTGCCGGAGAAGACGCTGCAAAGACGAAAGAAATGATGGATGCGCTTTCTGCTGATGGTAAGTATACGTTGACGGAAGAAATGAAAGCACAGCTTGCTGATTTTGTTGGCGGATGGTCTTCTGAGGAGAAGACAGCAGCAGAGATCAAGCGTGTGTATGATGCGACAGGATATGTTATGGATACACATACCGCGGTTGCATCCGCTGTATATAAAGAATACAAGGACCGCACCGGAGATGAGACCAAGACAGTAATCGCATCGACAGCAAGTCCATATAAGTTTGCAACAAGTGTTATGACAGCAATTGATGCGAAGTATGAGGGCATGGATGATTTTGCGCTGATCGATGAGCTCAGCAAAGTGTCAGGAGTGTCGATACCGCAGGCTGTAGAAGAGATTCGTTCTGCGCCGGTTCTGCATGATACCGTATGCGAGACTGAAGATATGCAAAAGACTGTAGAAACGATACTTGGACTGTAAATGGATAGATCAGACAGAATATCCGATGCGGTAAATAGCATAAACAAGATATCAAATATCGTAATCTGTTAGATGCTTAGCACAAAAATACAAAAAGATTGAATGAAAAAGTAAATTCCACATGTAAACCCAATGTGGAATTTGCTTTTTTAGTTAACGTGAAATGAAAGATTGTAAAAATATCTCCCCCTAAAAGAGTGGTTATATGGTATTATATGCAAGTATGGTGTTTGTAGATTATGAAGTTATGTAGAAAATTTAAGGATGAGATGGAATCCTTGGTTTCGGCGAAAATGACATGACAGGGAGGAAAGCAAAGATGGCGGATAGAAATACGGCTACGATTGGATTCGAAAAACAAATATGGGATGCGGCTTGTGTGCTTCGTGGCAATATGGATGCATCAGAATATAAGAATGTTGTCCTGGGGTTGATTTTCTTGAAATATATCTCAGATAGATTTGACGATAAATATCAGGAACTTGTTGAAGAAGGCGACGGATTCGAGGAAGATATTGATGAATATACTTCTGAAGGTATTTTCTTTGTGCCGGCAAACGCACGCTGGAGCGAGATTGCGACGAAAGCACATACACCGGAAATTGGTGCTGTTATCGACGATGCTATGCGTGCAATTGAAAAAGAAAATAAACGATTGAAAGATATTCTCCCTAAGAATTTCGCACGCCCGGAATTGGACAAACGAAGATTGGGAGATGTGGTAGATTTATTTACCAATATCCAAATGATTGAACACGGCAGTGAAAAGGATATCTTGGGTCGTACCTATGAGTATTGTCTTTCTATGTTTGCTGAACAAGAAGGCAAACGTGGCGGCGAATTCTTTACGCCATCTTGCGTAGTACGTACCTTGGTGGAAGTATTGAAACCATTCAAGGGAAGAGTATATGATCCTTGCTGTGGGTCAGGCGGTATGTTTGTTCAGTCTGCAAAATTTGTTGAGAACCATAGTGGTAACATCAGTAACATTTCTATCTACGGTCAGGACTCGAACCCTACTACATGGAAGATGGCACAGATGAACCTTGCTATTCGTGGAATTGAACCAGATCTCGGAGCTTATGCCGCAGATACATTTCTAGATGATCGCCATCCAACATTGCGAGCGGATTATATCATGGCGAATCCTCCGTTTAATCTTTCTGATTGGGGATTGGATAAACTAAAAGAAGATCAGCGCTGGAAATATGGAATACCTCCAGCAGGAAACGCCAACTTTGCATGGCTTCAGCATATGATTTTTCATCTTGCACCAGCTGGTCGTATTGGCATGGTATTGGCGAACGGTTCACTTTCATCTCAATCAGGTGGAGAGGGTGAAATTCGTAAGAATATTATCAATGCCGATTTAGTTGAGTGCATTGTTGCAATGCCTACTCAGCTATTTTATACAACGCAGATTCCTGTTTCGCTTTGGTTTATCAATAAGCAGAAGAAACAACCGGAAAAGACTTTATTTATTGATGCTCGAAAAATGGGAACGATGGTGAGCCGTAAGCTTCGGGAGCTGACAGATGAAGATATCAAGAAGATTTCAGATACCTATGAAGCTTTTGTTGATGGAACACTTGAAGAGGTTAAAGGCTTTTGTGCTGTTGCTGACACTTCTGAAATCGAGAAACAAGATTATATCCTTACACCTGGCCGTTATGTGGGTATTGAAGAGCAGGAAGAGGATGATGAGCCATTTGATGAAAAGATGGACCGGTTAACATCTGAACTGTCGGAGATGTTTGTAAAGTCACATGAGCTGGAGGGAGAGATTAGGAAGAAATTGGGGGCGATTGGGTATGAGCTCAAGCAATGAAATAATGTATTGTTTGATTTTTGATACGAATGCTCTGTTTCAAGCATATGAAAAGAAAGCGGATTTCACAACTTTTAGCTTTAATTCAACATTTGAAAATGTAATTGACATGATTAACCAACTTGATATATATAATCAGGTAACCGTAGCAATTCCATCTGTTGTTTGGAGTGAAATGGAGAAGCAGATTATAGAAAAGCATAATGAGTTGCTTTCAACTTATAAAAGTACGATATCAAAGAAACGATTTCCTGAATATTCTATTCAAGAAAATCCGGACATAGACTATCCGGAATACATAAAAAATAAGATTGCGGAATACAAGAAAGAGATTTCAGCAGGAATGAATAAAGTTATTGAGATTCCAATTGCGTCTAGTAATAGGTTCGAAAGTATAATAAATCGTGCATTCGGTAAATTACCTCCTTTTGAGGGAAAAGACAAAAAGTCTGATAAAGGATTTAAGGATGCGTTGTTATGGGAAAGTATTTTGGAATTTTCATTAACGCATTGTAACTTAAAAATCATATATTATTCCAAAGACAATGCTTTTGGAGAATCTCTTCTAAAGGAGTTTGCAGAAAATGTATCAAATTCATCACTGTTCATATGTAAAAATGAAAGTGAAGTTAAGGTGCAGTTAGAAGCGTGGGCAAAGGAAATTGACAAATATTCGTATCAACCAATTGAAGAGTTTGATGAAAACCAGGAAATTCTTGATTGGTTAAAATCTGGAGATTTTCTTGCGCAGATAATAGATCGAAATTTTGATCTTGTAGAAAAAGGACGGTTGATTACTTCAACTACAGCTCATTTGATAAGCATTGATAATATTGAATCCTTGAGTTCGAATGAGAATGCAATTGAGTATTATATTGAAGTAGCATTGCAGTTTATATACGAATTGAAGGATGGGGGAAAAACAAAGGACACAATTAATGTAGGCATAAATGTTAAGATGCTGGATGATGCCTATTCGGTTGAAGATGCTTATAGAATGGATGAAGACGAAATCGAAAGTGAGAGTTAGCTTATGAATACAGGACAAGAAAGAATAAACGAATTTGTAATTCGTGAGAAACGGGGGCGATTGGGTATGAGATATGAATGGACAAAAAAGAAGCTCTCTGATATTGTAGATTTTAATCCGAGAGAAACAATAAAAAAAGGTACTATAGCTAAGAAAATTCCGATGGATGTGCTTCGTCCATTTTATCGAGATATTCCATATTATGTTGAAGCATGTTTTTCTAGTGGCATGAAGTTCCGTAATGGAGATACGATTATGGCACGAATTACGCCGTGCTTAGAAAATGGAAAAACAGCGCAGGTCTCAATCTTAAATGATGGAGAGGTTGGGTTTGGCTCGACGGAATATATAGTGTTTAGAGCAAAAGAGGAAATTGCTGATAAGGACTACTTGTATTATCTTGTTTGCAGTCCAGAGGTAAGGGAACTAGCAATAAAATCAATGGTCGGCTCATCTGGACGACAGCGTGTGCAGACGGATGTTGTAAAGAATCTCGAAATCAATGTACCTCCATTAGTCGAGCAAGAAAAAATCGGCTCATTATTGAAATTGTTTGATGATAAAATTGCACTCAATGATAGGATAAACAAGAATTTAGAGCAGCAAGCTCAAACGCTTTTTGACAATTTTTATGATTCTCTTTCTGGCCAATCATGCATCTTATCTGAGATAATTGACATAAGAGATGGAACACATGATTCACCTAAAGCAACGGAGCATGGATATCCATTAGTCACCTCTAAGCACTTGCTTCCATTCGGGGTAGATACATCGTCAGCAAATATTATTTCAAAAGCCGACTATGACAAAGTTAACGAAAGAAGCAAAGTCAATACTGGTGATATTTTGATAAGCATGATTGGAACTGTAGGATTAATTTCTTATGTTATTGATTCACCTGTAGAATTTGCAATAAAAAATGTGGGTCTATTCAAAACATCAAAACATCCTTCTCTTGACTTATATATTTTGTACTACTTAAAAAACAAATCGACAACACAACATATGGAAAAATGTCTCGCAGGTAGCACACAAAAGTATATAAGCTTAGGTGAATTACGGAAATTACCAATAGTTGTTCCATCTCCTGATGAATTGGCTGCTTACAACTTGGTAGTTCGACCAATAGTTTCTGAAATAGCATTACTTGTGCAAGAGAACAGACGATTGTCAAATCTACGTGACACGTTACTTCCGAAACTTATGTCTGGTGAACTGGATGTCTCTGGACTCGACATCTAAGCCGCTAAATTCTTGTTTACGGTAGAGCGTAGATTATATATAATATCAATTAAGAAGGAGGGTATTATGGATACGGAAAAGGCTTATTTGAGTAATGATAAAGATATGATTCAATTCCGTTATGGAGATAAGATAATTCGTTTTCGTGGACCATATTCATTAGAGCGATTTATCTCCATAAAAGAATGGGATAATGGGTATATCGTTGTAATGGCAAAGTATCAGCATAATGCGGAACCGGAGGAGGAATATATTGATATGATTCCTGTTTTGAGGGATTTATATATTGACGCTTCGTTTTTTTTAAAACCCATTAAGGAAGTGAGGTTGGCTTATGGACAAGATTAAACAGATTGCGGATCAAGCGGATATGATTATTAACGGATATGCATTTACGCGCGAAGAAAATCGAATCCGTATCTTGAATCTAAATAATCCAGAGAAAGCTTTGGTGATTTCGGAGGATGGAACGGTATTGGAAACGACAATGGATGATATTGAGATTTGCATTGTTACAGATTACTGGAAAAGTGATCGAGAATTTATGGAGGATGGGGATGCCTAAATATTATCAGGATAAGATTTGTGGGTACTATCTGTATTTTACCTCTTTTTGCGTGATTGAGTGTATGCATGTACATGCAAGCGACAGAAAACTTACAGAAGAAGGATCTGCTAAGTTTTTTGTAAAGGCTGACGGTGATACTGTGTTACAGAATAGAGGAATGCTTAATGATAGAGATATTCGAAAAATACAAGCATACATTAAACGGCACTATAAGGAGATGTATAAAAAATGGGCTCAATATAGTGAGAATGACTTCTATCATGGAAACTAATTGGCTTGTTATGTAACCAATTCCTACCAACGGCGGGAATAATAAACCGATAGAACTGCCGTTGAGTTGTTCTCTGGTATAATAACAAAGGAGAATGACATATGAAACAACAGATCATTATTGATGTAATGCAACAGATGCTGCCGCACCTCGACAATGCCCAGATGCAGAAACTGCAAAAGGTTTTGGAATATACATTACATGGCTGTGAAATAACAGTGCTTGAGGAGAATGATAATGATAATTCGCAGTTGGTAGAATCTTTTATCTCGGCAAAAAGAATTGAGGGATGCTCAGAGAAAACATTGAAATATTATCGCACTACAATAGAGACAATGTTAATTTCCGTTGATAAGAGTATTCGATATATACAAACAGAAGATTTGCGTTCTTACCTGATAAATTATCAGAATGAAAAGCAATCAAGTCGTGTGACGATAGATAACATCCGTAGAATTTTGTCAAGTTTTTTCTCATGGTTAGAGGACGAGGATTATATATTGAAAAGTCCTGTTCGCCGAATCCATAAGGTGAAAACGGCAACCAACATCAAGGAAACCTATACAGACGAGGATTTGGAAAAAATGCGCGACAACTGCACAGAACTTCGGGATTTGGCTATGATTGATATGCTGGCATCTACTGGAATGCGTATCGGTGAGATGGTTTTGTTGAACAAAACAGACATCAATTTCAACGAGCGTGAGTGTGTGGTTTTCGGTAAAGGCGATAAGGAACGCATTGTCTATTTTGATGCCAGAACAAAGATTCATCTGCAAAACTATATTGACAGCAGAACGGATGATAATCCGGCATTGTTCGTCACCCTACGTTCTCCGCATGAGAGAATCAAGATAGGCGGTATCGAGTCTCGCCTGCGTGAAATGGGTAAGCAGTTGGAAATTCCCAAAGTCCATCCGCATAAGTTCCGCCGGACGCTTGCAACGATGGCGATTGATAAAGGTATGCCAATTGAGCAGTTACAGCAGCTCTTGGGGCATAAACGAATAGATACAACCTTGCAGTATGCAATGGTCAAACAGAGTAATGTAAAGTTGGCTCACAAGAAATATATCGGTTAGGACGGTGATAATATGACTGAGTGGAGGAAAAGATGTTTGGGAGAAATTACATCATTTATGTCTAAAGGCATTCCACCTAAATATGTAGAAAGAGAAAACGAGAATACAGTTCGCGTGTTAAATCAGAAATGTAATCGAAATTTTGAAATCAATTATGAGGAATCAAGATTACATGACTGTTCAAAAAAGAAAGTGCCAGATGATAAAATGCTTCGACCAGGAGATGTGCTGATTAACTCTACCGGTATGGGAACGGCTGGTCGTGTTGCTCAATTGTATGATGTGCCAACATCAACAACAATAGATGGACATATGATACTTCTTCGTCCAACCGAGGAAATTGATTCTATTTATTATGGGTATGCGGTTAAAGCGTTTCAACCTCAAATTGAAACTCTTGCGGAAGGCTCAACTGGTCAGACCGAAATAAATCGAAAAAGATTGCAGGAAGAAATTGTGATTTCTTTTCCAAAAGAAAAAGAAACGCAAGATTGTATCGCTCATTTTCTGTTGAATATAGATGAAAAAATAAAAGTGAATAATAAGATAAACAAGAATTTAGCGGCTTAAAGGTCGATGTCTGAGACATCAAGCTCGCCGGACATTAGTTTTGGCAAAAGAGCGTTCCGCATATCCGCAAGTTTGTGCGATTCACGAGTAAGATTTTGCATTTGCAGGAACATTGGCACCACAGATGTCATCAAAGCGTCGAAGCAGTCTCCTTGTCAGGCAATATTGCCGGGTATCCATTTGAGAATATCTGTCTTTAGCAATTGTTGAATACACTACCGTTACTGATATTGACCAGTTGCTGACGAATGTATTCAAAATACAAATACAAGTATTCCTTAGAAAACTTTGATTCAGGGAAATAGTAGCCATCCATCGTGAATACAGCTATCGACATCTAAGAATCTTAGGTATGCCCGGTGTTGCACTATTAGAGAGCACAAGTGAACCAGCTTTGAGAAAAACTGTCTTTCGCAGTCCTGCTTCAATTATGTGATCTTTAATATCACATAATAACATGGGGTTTGAATGGCTTGTGTACATCAGAAATCTATAAGCCATCGTAAACCCGAATCGGACCAAGTATTCTTGAATCGGTCTGGGGGAACCTCGCACGCTTAATCTCGTAGCGACCAATCGCTCCTGAATTTGCCACCACTTCTCAAGAATTAGGCACAGATTGCCAATCCACGGAAGGTTCATAATCAAGAAACTCATGACTGGTAAACAAGATGCCTGAGACTTGACCTAAGTTGCTAAATTCTTGTTTACCATAAAAATATAACGCAAAATACAGGAGGTTGAACATGTCAAATTTATTTACAGAGGATACATATGAACAGGCAATTATTGAATTGTTTGAAAATATGGGCTATGACCACCTCTACGCTCCGGATTTTGATAGAGATTATACCAGTCCGCTTCTAGATTCTATTCTGAGAGATAGTTTGGTTCGTATCAACCGTGGTCTGCTTGTAGAAGCTATTGATGAGGCATTGGCCAAATTGAAGAATTTCGATACCGGAAGCTTGTTGCAGAAGAATATGATATTTATGGATTATTTGCAAAATGGCATCACGGTTAAGTTCTTTGTGAAGGGCGAGGAGCAATCATCTATTGTACGTTTGATTGATTACGCAAATGCAAAGAATAATTCTTTTTATGTGGTAAATCAGTTTACATTCCTTGAAAACGGAAATAACCGTCGTCCGGATATTATTCTATTTATTAATGGATTGCCTCTTGTTTTGATGGAGCTGAAGAGTCCGGCGAAGGATGAAGTGGGAGCGGAGAATGCATACCATCAGATTCGTAATTATATGCAGGATATTCCATCTATCTTTTATTACAATGCAATCTGTGTAATTAGTGATTTGTCTACGAATAAGGCTGGAACGATTACTTCCGGATTAGATCGTTTTATGGAATGGAAAACGAAAGATGGTAATTACGAAGATACTGCGTATGCGTCCTTTGAAACTTTTTATGAGGGTATGTTCCCAAAGGAACGTTTACTTGATATTTTGAAGAACTTTATTCTTTTCTCAGGCGTTAGCAATAGCCGTTTCAAAGTATTAGCAGGATACCATCAATATTTTGCAGTTCGCAAAGCAATCGAGAAAGCAAAGGTAGCAACTAAGACCGATGGTAAGGGTGGTGTGTTTTGGCATACACAGGGCTCTGGTAAGTCATTATCTATGGTTTTTTATGCACATTTATTGCAAGATGCATTAGATAGCCCGACCATTGTAGTTATGACAGACCGTATTGATTTGGATGATCAGCTTTATGCACAGTTCTCACAATGCGCAGATTTTTTGCGTCAGACACCGGTACAGGCAGAGAGCAAGGAACATTTGAAGTCACTTCTTGATGGCAGAAGTGCGAATGGAATCATATTTACTACGATGTTTAAGTTTGAGCGTGGAGAGAAAGCCTTATCGGAACGTAGAAATATTGTTGTTATGGCAGACGAGGCACATCGTGGGCAGTATGGTTTTGATGAGAAAATCGTTATGTCAGAGAATGAAAATGGTGAAAAGGAGGCACATACGGTAATCGGTAATGCCCGTGTTATTCATGATGCATTGCCGAATGCTACATTTATTGGCTTTACTGGTACACCGATTTCAGCTAAGGACAGAAATACTCGTGAAGTGTTTGGTGACTATATCGATGTTTATGATATGACACAGGCCGTGGAAGATGGTGCTACTCGTCCGGTTTATTATGAAAGCCGTGTTGTTCATCTAAAGTTGGATGAGAATACGCTGGCGTTAATTGATTCTACTTATGATGTCTTGGAACAACAGTCCGATGCGCAAACGATTGAGAAGAGCAAAAAGATGCTTGGTCAGATGGAAAGTGTACTTGGAGCGGATTCTACGATTGAATCTCTTTGTGATGATATTGTTGAACATTATGAAAAATATAGAGCAAATCTTTTGACAGGTAAAGCTATGATTGTGGCGTATTCTCGTCCGATTGCAATGAAAATTTACCGCCGTATTTTAAGAATCAGACCTACATGGACAGAGAAAGTAGGTGTGGTTATGACTGGCGGCAACAATGACCCGGAAGATTGGAAAGAGATTATCGGAACCAAAGCGCACAAGGAAGAGCTTGCAAGGAAATTTAAAGATAACAATGATCCAATGAAAATAGCTATTGTTGTAGATATGTGGCTTACCGGATTTGATGTGCCTTCTTTGGCTACTATGTATGTTTACAAGCCAATGCATGGATATAATTTGATGCAGGCCATTGCCCGTGTTAACCGTGTATTCAAGGATAAAGAAGGTGGATTGATTGTCGACTATGTTGGAATTGCATCAGCTCTAAAGACGGCAATGAAAGAATATACGAAGCGCGATCAGTCTAAATACGGTGACATGAACATTGCAAAGATGGCCTATCCGAAGTTTCAGGAAAAGCTACAAGTCTGCAAAGATTTGTTGCATGGCTTTGATTTTAGCGGGTTTGTAGGTGGTTCTCCGCTTACGATGGCTAAGCTCATTACAGGTGGTGTAAACTTTATTCTCGATGCAAGTGTACCAGAAAGAAAAGATTTGTTATTGAAGGAAGCTATGCTTTTGAAACAGTCGCATTCACTTTGTTCCAGTATGACAACAGAGCAGGAACGGCATGAAGCGGCTTACATGGAGGCTTTGCGATCTACGGTTATTAAGATCACTTATGGTGGTACCGGTGGAAAGAGCTTGTCGCTCACCGAGATTAACGATCAAATCAATGAACTTTTGAAAGCGGCAGTACAGAGTGAAGGCGTCATCAGCTTATTTGACAGCAGCAAGAGTGGTGGTGAAAATTTTAGCTTGTTTGATCCGGCTGTCTTGGATGAAATCTCTAGAATGAAAGAAAAGAATATAGCTGTTGAGATTTTGAAAAAACTTATGGCTGAGCAGGTAGCTCTTTACAAGAGAACAAATGTGGTGCAGTCACAAAAATTCTCAGAAAAGATAGCGCAACTGATGAACTCTTATTACAACGGATTAATCACCAATGAAGAAGTTATTAAAGAACTGTTGAAAACTGCGGAGGAAATTGCAAATCTCTACAAGAATGGTCAGAAGCTGGGGCTTTCGCAAGAAGAGCTGGCATTCTATGATGCCCTTACAAAACCAGACCATATCAAAGATTTTTACAAGAATGATGAATTGATTGCTCTGACAAGAGAACTTACAGAAATGCTTCGTAAGAATCGTACCATCGATTGGCAGAAAAAAGAAACAGCTAGAGCGCAGATGCGTAAGATGGTTAAAAGACTCCTTAAGAAATATAAGTATCCTCCGGAAGATTATGCTTTTGCAATAAGTACAGTAATTAGTCAGTGTGAGCTTTGGACAGATAATGCGGAACCACGAAAAGAGGAAAAGCTCTATAAATATGTGTCTGAAATAGAACTAAGCAAGGTGGCAGAAGATACAGTTTCTTACGGAGAAAAGTAGTAATGGAGGTGCGACATGGATGCACGTAAAGGCAATATCTATGAGATATTAAATGGAAATAAGCAGTTTTTGATTCCAGTTTATCAGAGATTTTACAGCTGGGATATTGATCAGTGTAAACGACTTTGGAACGATATTGTAGAGATGCAGAGAAAAGGTAAAGCGGGTCATTTTGTTGGATCTATTGTTAATATTGCTGAGCAAGCGATGCCAACAGGTGTTCAGAAGTATATGATTATTGATGGGCAGCAGCGAATGACAACGTTAACTCTTCTTCTCCTAGCTTTGCGCGATTATGCAATAAAGAATCCTAATGACACAACAATTAATGCTCGTCGTATAGATAATATGCTTCTAAAAAATGAGTATGAAAATGGTGATGAACGGTATAAGTTACTGCTAACCGAAACAGATAGGGATATTCTTATAAGCCTTGTTGAGAAAAAGCCAATTGCAGAAGGTACTCGATCAAGGTTGATTGAAAATTATAACTTTTTCGATAAGAAGCTAGCCGATAAAGAAATTCAGCCAGCAGAGGTATACGAATCAATTGGAAAATTACAGATTGTTAATATTACGTTAGACCGTACCGTAGATGATGCACAGGCAATTTTTGAAAGCTTGAACTCTACGGGTAAAGAACTTTTAGAATCTGATTTGATTCGTAACTATGTTTTGATGGGACTTGAGCCATCTGAACAAACTTATGTATATGAGCATCTTTGGCGGCCTATGGAACAACTGTTTATTTACGAAACGCAAGGATCTGTAATGGATGCTTTCTTCCGCCATTACTTGACCATGAAGTTTTCTCGTATTCCAAAGCAGGGACGTGTATATGAAGAGTTCAAGTTGTATCACTTGAACTGCGAATTTGGAAGTATTAGAGAACTTTGTCAAGATTTGCTGGAGTATGCAAAATATTATACTAATATTGTATTTAAGCGGAATTCTGACACGGATTTAAGGAGGTTATATGAAGATATTATTGATTTGAGAATGGAAGTATCTTATCCGTTCTTACTGAAGATTCATCATGACTGTACCGAAGGACTAATAACATCAGATGAGTTGAAGGAAATTCTGGAACTTTGTATTAGCTATGTTCTGAGACGTGCAGTTTGCGAAATTCCGACTAATTCGATGAATAAAACATTTGCAACGTTGAAGAATTATATTAAACCAGACGATTACCTGAATTCTGTTAAGGCATTCTTTGTAATGCAGGATACTTATAAAGAATTTCCAGATAACGATAAGTTTGAAGGTGCATTCGTAAACCGTGATATTTATAATATGCGTGCGAGAAATTATATTCTCAGTCGATTGGAAAACTTTGAAAACAAGGCTCCAATTACTATAGAAAATTACACCATTGAACATATTATGCCGCAAAACAAAAACCTTTCTTTGGAGTGGCAAACTAATCTTGGCCCTGAGTGGCAGGAGGTCCAGAAAAAATATTTACATACAATTGGCAATCTTACTTTGACTGCATATAATTCCGAGATGAGTGACAGGCCTTTTTTGGATAAGATGGATATGCTAGGTGGATTTAAAGAAAGCGCACTTAGGATTAATAAATATGTGGTTTTGCAGAATGAATGGAATGAGACACACATCCAAGAGAGAGCAAATGAATTAGCAAAGAAAGCAGAAGTTATTTGGCCATATCCTGCTTTAACAGCTACAGAACTAGCACCATATCAAGCAGAAGAAAAAACAGTGCAGAAGTATTCCTTAGAATCATATGATGTTAATGCCTTTACAAGGATGCTGTTTGAATCTTTGGATAAACGTATTATGAAATTATCTCCAAGGGTGAAGAAGGAATATAAAAAGTTGTATGTTGCTTATAAGCTAGATACCAATTTTGTTGATATTGTATTCCAGAAACAAAGATTGCGCATTTCGATTAATATGAAGTTTTCAGAGCTTAATGATCCTAACGGTATCTGCAAGGATATTTCAGGTTTAGGACGCTGGGGAAATGGTGACGTAGAATTGTTTATGGAGCATCAGGATGAATTAGATCAAATCATGGAAATTGTGAAGCAATCCTATGATGCACAGGCAGAAGGGGGAATAGATTGTGGTTTAGCGATTAACATTCTATAGGACTCAGCCACTTTTGTATAGTGATAGGTGTCACATCAATTGTAACCCTACAACGAAAAATAAAAAAATCAAAGAATCCCCTTGCATAGGGGATTCTTTTGTGTTATTCTATGCTAGTGTGTTTTTGCACGCAATAGAATCAATTAATCACATGTGCGGATTGCGCGAAGGTGCCTGACAGCTCAAGGTCTCGCGTTTGGAAGTACATGGAAGCAAAAAAACCAAATGGAGGTAAACAAAATGAGCGTTATTTCAATGAAACAGTTACTGGAAGCAGGTGTTCACTTCGGACATCAGACAAGAAGATGGAACCCTAAAATGGCAGAGTACATCTACACAGAGCGTAATGGTATCTACATCATCGACTTACAGAAGTCTGTAGGCATGGTTGATACAGCATACAATGCAGTAAAAGATATCGTTGCTAACGGTGGTAACATCCTTTTCGTTGGAACAAAGAAGCAGGCTCAGGACTCTATCAAGGCAGAGGCAGAGCGTTGTGGTATGTTCTATGTAAACGAGAGATGGTTAGGTGGTATGCTTACTAACTTCAAGACGATCCAGACTCGTATCAAGAGATTGAAAGCAATCGAGACAATGGCAGAGGATGGTACTTTTGATGTTCTTCCTAAGAAGGAAGTTATTGGCTTGAAGAAAGAGTGGGATAAGCTTGAGAAGAACCTTGGCGGAATCAAAGATATGAAGAAGATTCCGGACGCTATCTTCATTGTAGATCCTAAGAAGGAGAGAATCTGCGTTCAGGAGGCACATACATTAGGTATTCCTTTGATCGGTATCGCTGATACAAACTGTGATCCGGAAGAACTTGATTATGTAATTCCGGGTAACGATGATGCTATCAGAGCCGTTAAGTTGATTGTATCTACAATGGCTGATGCAGTTATCGAGGCTAATCAGGGTGTTTCTATGGATGACACAGAAGCAGCAGAGGATGCAGAGTAATCTTTAACAGGAAAATGGAGGACGAGTGAAATGGCAATTACAGCTTCACAGGTAAAAGAATTAAGAGAAATGACCGGTGCCGGCATGATGGATTGTAAGAAGGCACTGACAAATACGGATGGAGATATGGATGCAGCAGTAGAATGGCTCCGTGAGAACGGTTTGGCAAAGGCTGCTAAGAAATCCGGACGTATTGCAGCAGAGGGTATGGTTGCAGTTGACGTATCTGAGGATGGCAAGAGCGCATCTATCGTAGAGGTAAACTCTGAGACAGATTTCGTTGCAAAGAATGAGGTTTTCCAGCAGTATGTTAAGGAAGTTGCAGCACAGGCTAAGGTTACATCTGCAGCAAATGTTGAAGCTTTCTTGGCTGAGCCATGGGCAGCAGAGGCAGGACAGACTGTAGAAGAGAAATTAAAAGCTATGATCGCTAAGATCGGCGAGAACATGAACATTCGTCGTTTTGAGAAAGTTACGACAGATGGTTTAGTTGTTTCTTATATCCACGCTGGTGGTAAGATCGGTGTATTAGTAGTGGCCGACACAGACAGCGACAGCGATGCTGTAAAAGAGTGCTTGAAGAATGTAGCAATGCAGATTGCAGCTTTGAATCCAAAGTATGTATCATCTGATGATGTTGATGCAGATTACAAAGAGCATGAGAAACAGGTGCTTCTTGCACAGGCTAAGAATGATCCTAAGAATGCAGGTAAGCCGGATGAGATCATTGAGAAGATGATCATTGGTCGTCTTAACAAAGAGCTTAAAGAAGTATGTTTGTTAGAGCAGCCATATGTTAAGGCTGAGAACAAAGAGAATGTTAAGCAGTATGTTGAGGCTGTTGCAACAGCTGAGGGATGCAAGCTTAATGTTACAAAGTTCGTTCGTTTTGAGACTGGTGAAGGTCTTGAGAAGAAGGAAGAGGATTTCGCAGCAGAGGTTGCAGCACAGCTTGGCTAATCATTAGTCAGACCGGAAATGATCTTATTGAACAAGAGATCAATATGGTAAATGATACCCCATGAATGCATAAACGATATGTGTTCATGGGGTTTTTTACAATATAGGAAATTTTTCATTTTCTATATTGTAAAAAAACGCTTTGCAAAGATGCGACTGTCTTGTAGCCTGCGTCACAGGTTCTTATAGAGCGTGAAAGGTAAGAGTAAGCTCTTGACACGATATCATATCGTGGTAAAATAACAATATATTAACAATAATCGGGCAAAGCAGGTGAAAGTCTGTGACGCAAAGCTATAGGGCCTTTGAAATGGCAGCCAGTTGCACAAAGATGGAATTGGTTAAAAAGGGTGCAATGGTAGTGTGAATTGCATCTTTTTTCTTTATAGCGATTAAAGTATCAAAAGATAACTCAAACTTCGCACAGAAAAATGTTTAGTGTTCTATGACATAATAAGCAATATATGACGATATGATAATATTGGATGTGTATAGTTTGAACTTGTCAGAAGATAATGGCGTAATGTACAAAAGGGGGGAGTGAATTTATGGAAAATATTTTAGTTCAAAAATTAAAAGAATACAGAATGTTGTATATATTCTGCATGTTAGTACATATTGTTCTTGCTGTGGAGTTTAACCGCTTGCAGTTGTACGTGTTATTTGGATTTAATATTTGCAGTGTTATTATGTATTTTATGGGTACGATCTGCATGAGAAGAGAGAGGCATGTTAAATTTTGGCTGATCGCAGCATTTATCGAGATTATAGCACATGCGGTGCTGTGTAATCTTTATTTGGGATATGGATATGGTTTTTGGCTATATGTTGTTGCGCTGATTCCGGTAATCTATTATGTGGGATTTTCGAGTGACAGTTGGCAGAGGGGAGTAGGCAGCTATAATGCACTGACGATCATAGCAACGGTGATCACCGTTATATCGTGCTTTGTGTCCAGAGAAAGTAATTTAGTATCGAGTGCTTTCCATGTTTTGTCAATTCGCGTTCTTGCCATTAATTTGTCGATGTGTATGGCAATGTTAATTTACGAGACGATGTTGTTTGTGTATGCGATCAAAGAGCTGTTTCAAAATCTTCAAAATAAGAATGAAGATCTGCAATTTTTAGCTAGTTACGATGCATTGACCAAGCTTCGCAATCGTCGCAGCATGGGAAAAGTGATGGAGCAGTATGAACAAGATGGAACACCGTATTGCATGATACTAGGAGATATTGATGACTTTAAGCGTATTAATGACACTTATGGTCATACATGTGGGGACATTGTACTGCAAAAGATTGCAGAGATCATACAAACCCTGGTAGAACCATATGGTGTGGCATGTCGATGGGGTGGAGAGGAGATTTTGATTTTGCTACATGGTACGCCGGAGGAGGGATTAAAACTTGCGGAACGTATGCGCGAGACAATCGCACAGACAGCAGTTATGTACAAGGGAATACGAGTAAAGGTGAGTATGACCTTTGGCTTTGGCAGTGGTGCAGAAAGCAGGATGATTGAGAAACTTGTCACAGTAGTAGATGCCAGATTATATATTGGCAAAGAAAATGGAAAAAATCAAGTAGTGTCTAAAAGTTCAATTTAATAACAAAATTGAACTTTTCCCCGCAATGAGTTTAAGAAAAAACAAAGATCTGCATTGCTTTTGAACGTCGGGTGTGCTATTATAGCAACATATTGAAGTTCGAGACAGCAGAAATGACATAAAATTGAACTTTTTTACATATAATGTTCTGCAAATTGAACTCGGTAGATAAATAAAAGATTAGATAGCAGTGTAGCAGTTTCGACTGTGGAATTGCACCTGGAGAAAGGAATGAGAATGTTTATGGAACGGACGTTTGCAGAACGGCTGCAAGACGCTATGAGACAGCGCGGGTTCAAGCAGGTAGATCTTGTACGCGAAGCGGATAAATATGGCGTCAAGCTTGGAAAGAGCCATATGAGTCAATATGTGAGCGGAAAGACAGTGCCGCGAGCGGAAATTCTTTGCTTTCTGGCAAACTGTCTGCAGGTAGACGCAGACTGGCTTTTGACGGGAGAAGGAGACAGCCGGATGGTAGAAGGAAATACCATCCATAATGTGGGCGAGAAAAACACCGCTCGTAAAGCAGAAGACAGAGAGAGTGCAGAAGGAAAAATTGAGGGGAAAGTATCCTGGAAAGGATCAACTCAAAATAGAGTGAAATCAGGAGGAAGTATCATGAGAGAGTTTATGAAGTCATCCAAATTAGATAATGTATTATATGATGTAAGAGGACCGGTTGTTGAGGAAGCAAATCGCATGGAGGATGCCGGGACACAGGTTCTTAAATTAAATATAGGAAATCCTGCACCGTTTGGTTTTCGTGCACCGGATGAGGTGATCTATGATATGCGCAGACAACTTGCAGACTGTGAGGGATATTCGCCGGCAAAAGGAATGTTTTCGGCTCGAAAGGCGATCATGCAGTATGCGCAGTTGAAACATATACCAAATGTTGCTATAGAAGATATTTATACGGGAAATGGTGTTAGTGAACTGATCAATCTCAGCATGTCTGCTTTGCTCGACAGTGGGGATGAAGTGTTGGTGCCATCACCGGATTATCCATTGTGGACAGCGTGTGTGACGCTGGCAGGAGGTACTGCCGTGCATTACTTATGCGATGAGCAGTCAGAATGGTATCCGGATATTGAAGATATCCGCAAAAAGATCAATGACCGCACAAAAGCGATTGTCATTATCAATCCGAACAATCCGACCGGAGCACTCTATCCGAAAGAAGTGCTGCAGCAGATTGTAGATGTAGCGAGAGAACATCAGATCATGATCTTTTCGGATGAGATTTATGACCGTTTGGTGATGGATGACGAAGAGCATGTTTCAATCGCATCACTGGCACCTGATCTGTTCTGCGTGACGTTCAGCGGCTTATCAAAATCGCACATGATTGCCGGTTTCCGTGTAGGCTGGATGGTTTTAAGCGGCAACAAGGCGATGGCAAAAGATTACATTTTGGGCTTAAATATGCTTTCTAATATGCGCTTGTGTTCGAATGTTCCGGCACAGTCCATTGTTCAGACGGCACTTGGCGGCCATCAAAGTGTGCAAAATTACATTGTGCCGGGTGGGCGTATTTATGAGCAGCGAGAGTATATTTATAAGGCGCTCAATGACATCCCGGGAATTACTGCTGTCAAACCAAAGGCTGCCTTTTATATTTTTCCTAAAGTAGATACGAAGAAGTTTAATATTGTGGATGATGAAAAATTTGCATTGGATCTGCTTCGGGATAAGAAGATTTTGATCATTCATGGCGGTGGATTTAACTGGAGTGAGCCGGATCACTTTCGTGTGGTATATCTTCCTCGGATTGAAGTGTTGGAAGAATCCATTCATAAGATGGAAGAATTCTTTAGTTATTACCATCAATAATTATGTGCCTGCAGGGTGATCGTAGCAAATTTTAAACCTTAAAATTTGTAGTAGTTTTTTCAAAAAAAGTGTTGTATAATTAGTCAGATAATATGTGATCTGATATAGGAAATCTATGTACGAAATCATATTCGTATATTCTTTTCTATATTGAGTGATGGGTGGCAGATGCACTATTAGAAATGAGGAAAATATGAAGAAAAAGACGGTTGCCGTTTGTATGGCAAATATTGATGAACAATATAATGATGTCTTTTTACACCGGTTTCGTAAATTTGCGGAAGAAAATGACATTAATCTGCTTTATTTTTATTCGTTCAGTGCGTTTTATTTTATGGATTCGCATGATATCGGAGAGCGGAAAATATATCGTTTGATCAACTATGATATCTTAGATGCACTGGTTATTTTTCCAGTGACTATTTTGGATGATGATATCTTAACCGGGATTGTGAATGATGCAAATCAAAAGGGTATCCCGGTTATAGCAATTGATCGTGAATTAGAGGGATGTATCAGTGTTTGCATTGATGATCTTGAAGCAATTTATAAGATTACATCGCATATGATCGAAGAGCATCATGTGAAGAATATTAATTTTATTGCAGGATGCAAAGGAGAAAGCTGCTCAGAAGCTCGCATTGAAGCGTATAAGAGAGCTCTGCAAGATCATAATTTGGAAGTGGACGAGCGGCGTATTGACTATGGCGATTTTTGGAATGGGCCAACCTTAGAGGCTATGCAGCGGTTTGTTGATAGTGGTATTCCTATGCCGGAAGCGGTGGTGTGCGCCAATGATGTTATGGCATTGGCAGTGGAAGAGTTTTTGGAGCAGCGTGGTTTTCAGGTGCCGCAGGATATTATGATCACCGGTTATGATGGCATCCCGGAGGCTGTCAATCATCAGCCGCATATTGCAACGGCAGGGCGTGATATCACAGAAGTGACACGACAGGTGTTTGACATTTTGAAAGAGCTTTTTGACGGCAAGACATTTCCGGACAATTATATTCATAAGATTGATGCAAATCTACAATTGTACGGAAGTTGTGGATGCGAGAGAGAAACGGTCAAGAATCAGAATGCTTTGGTTCATTCGTTGTGCTTATGGCAGGCAGAGATGAAGTATTTTATGATGGATCAGATCCGTATGTCAGCGTCACTTACAAAGGCAACGAACTTTGCTGAAGTGTTTGATGGTATTATGCAGTCAACGGCTAAGTTAAACGACGAATATATCATGATATGCATTGTGGATAATTTCATGGACGAGGAAGAATTTTCCGATATTGTGGAGAATAGTATGGCACAGCATACCGGATATTCCTCGCGAATGAATCGTGTACTATACCGCAAACATGGTGTATGGCAGGGAATGATCGATTATAATACAAATGATCTTTTGCCGGATCTGGATGAGATTTTGGACGACTGTGGAAGTCTTTGCTTCTTTCCGCTGCACATTCATGCGCAGACGGTAGGTTATGCTGTTATTTCGATTGATGAAGATACAGCTGACATTATTCGTTATTATGAGTTTTTCTTGAATGTGTGCAATGCATTAGATATGTCCAAGACACAGCGGAGACAGCAGACGATCATTGAGAACTTAGAGAATAAATATGTCCATGATCCGTTGACAGGTTTGTTTAACAGACGTGGTTTTTATATGAATATCAAATCAGACTTTGAGAAGTGTGTAGAGGAGCAGCAAAAGTTCAAATTGCTTTCGGTTGACTTAAACGGTCTGAAGGTGATCAATGATACGTATGGCCATGCAGATGGTGATATTGCAATATCGACGATTGCGAAGGCTCTGCAGGCATCTGGCGGAATGAATGACTGCTGTGCAAGATTTGGCGGTGACGAGTTTATTGTTGCCGGTCCGGAGAATGATAATGACACCGGAGAGTTGTTGATCGAGAAGGTGCATCGATATCTGGACGAGTTTAATGCATCTTCCGGTAAGCCATATCAAGTAGATGCAAGTATCGGATTGGTTTCTTTGAAACCGGATCGATCAATTTCGCTAGAGGAGATTATTAAAGAAGCAGACGAGAGGATGTATCGCGAGAAAGTAAAATATCATAAACAACGTCAGTAATTGTGTCATTTATTGTTTATGTGTAAGGAAGCTGCAGAGTTTTTGAAATAAAGTGAATGATATAAGAGGTCGTATTCCATGGAATACGACCCCTTTTTGAAAAGCCGAAATATTACCGCTATGAAACCCACACTTATTGTTTTCGGAAGATCCGTAAAATGATTAACACCCGAGTAGTTCCTTTGAATCTAATACAATGGTGAAAGGACCGTTGCCAACCAGCGATACATGCATATGTGCACCAAAAGATCCATGTTGTACGACATCACAGTAATCGTTTGCTTTGGTAAGCATGTATTCATAGAGAGCTTTTGCGTGCTCCGGTTTACCGGCTTCCATGAAGGAAGGGCGATGGCCCTTTTTACAGTTGGCATATAAGGTGAATTGGGAGACGAGAAGCAGTTCGCCGCCAACATCGGAGAGTGATAGATTGGTTTTTCCGCTTTCATCGTCAAAAATACGCATTTTGAGTGCCTTATCTAGCATTTTGTCTGCTATGTCTGTGGTATCTGTGTCACTGACTCCCACAAGGATCAGAAGCCCTTTGCTGATCCTGCCAATGATAGCCTCATCGACGGTTACTTTTGCTTCATCAACACGTTGTATCACTAATTTCATATTTTTTCTGCCTTTCTTTTTTTCTCAAACTTCGCACTTCAAAAATTATCATGTTGTCACATATTGCTTATTATGTCAACAATAAATATAGTATTTTGCAGCCGATAAGCTAACTTGTTCTGCCTGCAGAGAACTAAGATAATTGCCGCAGAACGCAGAGTTTTTGCGTGATTTCTTATTTTGTTACATCTCTGATGAATACATGCCTGAAGGATTGTCTGAGATGTCCCGGTCTAGCAAGGTATCATCGATTTTTGGACGGGACGCTTTCGCTACGATGCGCTACGTCACGTTACTTAATGTCTCTGAAATACGAGACATAAGTAACGACGAGCGCAAAGTCCCTTTCAAAAATGATGATTACCTTGCTTCCGGGACTTCGAGTTTCCGAAAGGCATGTAAATCAATCATCAGAGATAACAAAATCTAGAAATCACCAAAAACGAAAATGCGGCAAGGCAATTACTATAGTTCGCTGCTTGCAGAAATCACTATGTTGTGGCTGCAAAATACTTAGTATTCTTTGACATAATAAGCAATATGCGACCTAACAGAAGCTTTGGATGTGCGAAATTTGAGTTTTTAATATAAATTTAATTTTTCGTTTAACATCATACCATATTTTTATGTTATGATAAACAACGTTAGAAAAAAAGAGAGGATGGAAGTAGCATGTTTGGTTATGTAAGAATCCGTAAACCGGAGCTGTTAGTAAAAGACTATGAGTGTTACAAGGGTTTTTACTGCGGCCTGTGTCATTCATTGCGGGATAACTATGGGCTGCGGGGGCAGGTTACGCTGACGTATGACATGACATTTTTGGTGTTGTTGCTTTCATCAGTGTATGATCTGGCGGTAAAGGAGGAACACAAGCGATGCATTATCCATCCGGTAGGCAAACGACGTGTGATCCGTACGGAAGCAGCAAACTATGCAGCAGATATTAATATGCTTCTGAGCTATTATCATTTTGTGGACGATAAGCAGGATGAACATTCGCTGGCGGCATCATTGGGAGTTCAGATGTATCGTGGGCAGAGCAGACGATTGGAGCAACACTATCCAAGACAGGCAAGAGCAATTGCCGAGGGAATGCAAAGGCTTCATTTGTTAGAGCAGGAAGACTGCAGGAATGTTTCTGCTCTGGCAGATTGTTTTGGCCGCATGCTTGCAGAAGTATTTGCGTGGAAAGAAGACGGATTGGCAGATTTTTTTCGGGAAACCGGATATTATTTGGGCAAATTTATCTATATTATGGATGCTTTTGAGGATTTGCCGGAAGACACCCATAAGGAGAGATTTAACCCTTATCTGGGGACTGACCGTCGGGAACTATTACCGCAGGTCGAGGAGCAGCTGTTGACAGAGATCGCGGCTGCCGGAGCAGCATTTGAGAAGCTACCGTGCCTGGAGTATAGAGATATTATGCGTAATATTTTATATGCAGGAGTATGGAATCGCTTTGATATGATAAAACAGGAACTGCAGAAGGAGGAACAATAATGGATCCATATAAGGTGCTGGGGATTTCCAGCGATGCAACAGATGAAGAGGTAAAAAAGGCATATCGTGAACTGAGTCGTAAATATCATCCTGATGCAAATGCCAATAATCCGTTGAAGGATCTGGCAGAGGAAAAGTTTAAGGAAGTGCAGGCGGCATATTCGCAGATCATGGATATGCGCGCGAAAGGCTACGCAACAAATGACAGTCAGATGTCTGGCGGCTATAGTGCCGGCTATCAGGGACAAGGCTATCAGGGTCAGGGGTATCAAGGCCAGAACAGTGGACAGGGTTATAATCCATATCAGCGTGGTCAATATCAAAGTTATGGTGGTCAATATGGAAGAGATCCATATGCGGGCAGTGAATGTGGAACAGGCAATCTGTGCTGCGATCTTTGGTGTGCGGATACACTTTGTGAATGCATGGGAGGAGATTTGTGTACATGTTTCTAAAGTCTGGCAGGGTTAGTTATGGTGGTATGATCACAGCGGCCATGGTGGTGTTATTGTATTTGTCTTGCGTGTTTGAGAATTGTTCATTATTTTGCCTGGCGGCAGCGGCTTTCTTAGGAGGCGTGACAACTTGGCAGAGAGGGTGGAAGGATGGATTGCTGGTTTCTGCGGCAGCAGGTGTATTAGGTGCAGTGTTGTTGCCAAATAAATGGTATGTGTTGACATATGCGGCATTCGTACTGTATGTTTTCGCGTGGGAGTGCTTGGAACACTTTTTTTCAAAGAAACAAAGGATGCTTGCGTGGATACTAAAAGGAATATTGTATCATGTGCTTTTGATCAGTGCAGTTTGTAGCTATGTTTATGTATTTGGTTTCCAACAGCTTGTACAAGGATTCTTGCTGACGGTTTTGCAGCATTCTAAGATCTTGTTTGGTTTGGCGGCGGTACTTTTGGCAGAGGTGGTTTGGATCGTATTTGACAGGGCATATGCAGTATTTCGTATCAAATGGAGTCAGTGGATGCATAGAGCAGGGGCTGACGGGTCAAGCAGACTATAGACGAACCGGTAAATTCATGATATAATTAAAAAGTATGACTATGGTTATCAGACGGAGTTTGGTGACCGTATATGAGGTATTACAGCATAAAGGGCGCAGCAATGCGCAAAATGGAGGAAAATATGGGAATCTTTAAGGATGACGATGAAAAGACGACAGAGAATGTTTCGTTACCGGAGGATTTGAATTTGGATGATATCGGTGATGATCTAGGTTCATTATTTGATGAGGACAAGACGGACGATGCAGATATTGCAGATGATAATGTGGATAAGGATCTGTTAAGCCAGATTTTTTCGGATGGTGAGGATGTTTCAGAGAGTGATGATAAGACCTCTGATGGAGAAATGGATGAAGATTTGAGCAAACTCTTAGGTGAGATAGAAGATATTGAGGATGTGGCAAAAGAGTCTGCGGCGAAGGAAGCAGAGAAAAAGACGGCATCAAATCATAAGAAAAACAATAAGAAAACGGATAAGGTAAAGGAAAATAAGACAGCACATATGGATGCACCCGGAGAAGTGTCTGATGACACAGTGACGGTGATCAGTCAGGGAACCACCGTTAATGGCGGTATTAATTCGGCCGGGGCTGTTGATGTAATGGGTACGATCAATGGTGACATTACTTCCCGTGGTAAAGTAGCGATCAATGGTACAGTGACAGGTAATGTTTCCGGTGCAGAGATCTATGTTAATACGAAGCGACTGGAAGGATCTTTGGACAGCGAAGGAACTGTGCAGATCAGTGAAGGAACAGTGATCATTGGAAATGTTACCGGAACATCTGCGTATATTGCCGGAGCTGTGAAGGGAACGATCGACGTGCAAGGCGCGGTTGTCTTAGAGGAAGGCGCTGTTGTTAAGGGAGATGTTATTGCAGAGTCTTTGCAGATCAATCAGGGCGCTGTTTTGGACGGATCCTGCTCGTTGGATTATACTGATGTGGATATTGATAAGTTTTTTGCATAGAAATGAGGATAATTATGGCTAAGTATAAGAGAGTATTATTAAAATTAAGTGGTGAAGCTTTGGCCGGTCCGAATAAGACAGGTTTTGATGAGGCTACCTGCTTAGAAGTGGCAAGACAGGTAAAGAGTCTGGTCGAGGATGGTGTACAGGTTGCTATCGTGACCGGTGGCGGTAACTTTTGGAGAGGTCGTACCAGTGAAACGATCGACCGCACCAAGGCAGATCAGATCGGTATGTTAGCTACCGTTATGAACTGTGTATATGTTTCTGATATTTTCCGCTATGTTGGTTTGAAGACAAGTGTTATGACACCGTTTGTCTGCGGAGCGTTTACAGAACTGTTTTCAAAGGATAAAGCTGTGAAGGCGTTGGAAGCGGGAGAGGTTGTATTTTTTGCCGGTGGAACGGGACATCCTTACTTTTCAACAGACACAGCCACGGTGCTTCGTGCAATTGAGATCGAAGCAGATGTGATCTTATCCGGTAAATCCATTGATGGCGTATACGACTGTGATCCGGCCGTACATCCGGAAGCGAAAAAGTTTGATACGATTTCCATTGATGAGGTGGTCAATAAGCGTTTGGGCGTTATTGATCTGGCAGCAGCGGTTCTATGCATGGAGAATCATATGCCGATGATGATCTTTGGATTGAATGAAAAGAACAGTATTATTGACACAGCAATGGGAACAACGGCAGGTACGTTGGTAGAAGCATAGAGAATAAGAAAGGTATGGTGTAAACATGAGTGTATCATTAGGACAATTTGAAGAGAAAATGAATAAATCAATTGAAAGTCTTGCAAACGAGTATACGACGATCCGAGCAGGCCGCGCTAATCCGCATGTGTTGGATCGTATTTCGGTGGATTATTATGGACAGCCGACAAACTTACAGTCTGTTGCCAATATTTCCGTATCTGAGGCACGTACATTGGTGATCCAGCCTTGGGAGACAAGTTTGATCAAGGAGATTGAAAAAGCAATCTTAGTTTCTGATCTGGGACTTACGCCAAATAATGACGGTAAAGTGATCCGTTTGACTTTCCCGGAACTGACGGAGGAACGTCGTAAGGATTTGACAAAGGATGTCAAGAAAAAGGGCGAGGATGCCAAGGTAGCGATCCGTAATATCCGCAGAGATGCGAACGATTATATCAAAAAAGAGCAGAAAGCAAATGAAATTTCTGAGGATGAGCAGAAGGATGCGGAGGCAGAAGTACAGAAACTGACAGATCAGTTTGTTAAGAAAATTGATGAAATGGTTGAGTCAAAATCTAAAGAGATCATGACAGTATAGTATAACATAGTTTTGAGAGATTTTCTCAAAACATGGATCATAGGGATGGACGGAATGGGTCTATCCCTACTTTTCAATAAAGGAATATGGCGTCTGCTCCCGGGATGGGTGCAGTTGCGCATAGAAATGAGGATATAGATGAGTGATGAGAAGAGAGCCGTACCCAGACATGTAGCGATCATTTTGGATGGCAACGGAAGATGGGCTAAAAAGCGTTTCCTTCCAAGGAACGCAGGTCATGCAGCTGGCAGCAAAAACGTAGAAAAGATTTGTGCGGCAGCATGGGATATGGGCATTGAATACGTGACGATGTATGCATTTTCAACGGAGAATTGGTCCAGACCCAAAGAGGAAGTCGATGCTTTGATGAAGTTGTTATATAGTTACTTAAAGGATTGCCTGAAAACCAGTGAGAAGAACAACATGCAGGTACGCGTGATAGGAGATATTACGAAACTGGCACCGGATCTGCAGGATCAGATCCGTGAGTTGGAAGAGTTTTCGGCAAAAAATACCGGGCTGCATTTTCAGGTTGCCTTAAACTATGGCAGCAGAGATGAAATTCGGCGTGCGGTGACCAAGATGGGGAAAGATGTTAAAGACGGCATTTTGAATCCGATAGATATTACCGAGGACACGATTTCCGGATATTTGGATACAAAGGGAATACCGGATCCGGATCTTATGATACGAACCAGCGGTGAACAGAGGCTTTCTAATTATCTGTTGTGGCAGATGGCTTATACCGAGTTTTATTTTACAGATTGTTTGTGGCCTGATTTTAATAAAAAAGAACTGGAAAAGGCAGTAGAATATTATCAACAAAGGGACCGACGTTTCGGTGGTGTCAAATAGAAAGGGAGCAGATATGTTTAAGACTAGACTACTGAGTGGAATTGTATTGATGATCATTACGATCGCATTGATGATCTTTGGCGGTTTGCCATTGTTTTGGGTAATAACATTGATCACTGTGATCGGCCTGTTTGAACTTTATCGTGCCGTTAAAATGGAAAAGACAGTACCGGCGTTGATCGGATATGCCGCGAGTATTGGCCTGGATCTGTTGTTGGCGGCACAAAAAACGGACTATGTTATTATGTTATTGATCGGTGCGCTGATGCTTATGATGGCTTGTTATGTGATCGCTTACCCAAAATATTGCAGTGAACAGATCATTATGGTATTTTTTGGATTGATCTATGTGACAATGATGTTGTCGTATGTATTTCAGGTACGTATGCTTGAGGGAGGTCAACTGATAGTATGGCTGATCTTTATCGGAGCATGGGGCTCAGACACCTGTGCATACTGTGTCGGTAAATTGATCGGAAAGCATAAAATGCCATCTAAATTGAGTCCAAATAAGACCATTGAAGGATGCGTGGGGGGGATTATTGGTGCAGCTTTGATCGGCTTTTTGTTTGCACTGGCTTTTTACCGCACCCAGACCGCATTGTGGTGGCAGTTTGCAGTGGTTGGTGCAGTATCCTCTGTTATTTCACAGATTGGCGATCTGACAGCATCTGCGATCAAGAGAAATCACGACATTAAAGATTATGGGACATTGATCCCAGGTCATGGCGGTATTTTAGACCGTTTTGACAGTATTATTTTTACAGCGCCTATCGTATATTATTTAGTGACAATGTTTCATTCGCTGTAGGATTATAATAGGGTATTAAGTGTATTTTTGACTATGCATTATTTGTGATGCGGATAGTTTTACGAATGCAGGAGAAACTTTGAAATGGAGGGGTTATTTAACCATGAAACAGATAGCAGTACTTGGTTCTACAGGATCGATCGGAACACAGACATTAGAGGTTGTCAGAGCAAATGAAGATATGCAGATCGTAACGCTTGCAGCAGGGTCTAATATTGATCTGTTGGAAAAACAGATTGTAGAATTTACGCCGAAGTTAGTGTGCGTGTATTTGGAAGACAAGGCAAAAGAATTACAGGAGCGTTTGCATTTACGTAAAGATGCTGCGGCAGATACCGAGATCGTTACGGGAATGGATGGACTGATTGCCTGTGCAACCTATTCCGAAGCAACCATAGTTGTTGCAGCAGTAGTCGGCATGATTGGGATTCGTCCTGTGATCGAGGCGATCAAGTCAGGGAAAGACATTGCCTTTGCCAACAAAGAAACATTGGTGACGGCCGGTCACATCATTATGCCTTTGGTGGAGAAGCATGGCGTTAAGCTATTGCCGGTGGACAGTGAACATGCAGCTATTTTTCAGTGTCTGCAAGGCGAGGAACATGGCTCTTTACATAAAATTTTGCTTACGGCATCCGGTGGACCGTTCCGAGGTAAAAAGAAAGAGGAATTAGAACATATCCGCGTGGAAGATGCGCTCCGTCATCCGAACTGGAGCATGGGACGCAAGATTACGATAGATTCTGCAACGATGGTCAATAAGGGTTTGGAAGTGATCGAAGCCCGTCATCTGTTTGATGTGGATTTTGATCGTATACAAGTCGTTTTGCAGCCACAGAGTGTGATACACTCTATGGTGGAATTTGAAGATGGAGCGGTAATGGCGCAGCTTGGAACGCCGGATATGAAACTGCCGATCCAGTATGCCTTGACATATCCACATCGCCGTTATCTACAGGGCGAGCGGTTAGATTTTTGGAAATTGCAGGAGATCACGTTTGAGCAGCCGGATATGGACACTTTTGAAGGATTAGCTCTAGCATATGAGGCAGGACGTACAGGAGGCAGTCTTCCAACGGTATTAAATGCTGCGAATGAAATGGCGGTAGCATTGTTTTTACAGCATAAGATCGGTTATTTGGATATAGCACGTTTGATCGCTTGGAGTATGGAGCATCATCATGTGATCAAAGATCCGTCATTGGAGGAAATTTTGGCGGTAGAGAAAGACGTATATCGTTTGCTGAAAGAGAAGATCAAAGCATAAAGAAAGGATAGATGTCATCGGAAACGATGGCAGATTGGAGAAAACTATGAACATAATTGCAGCATTGTTGATATTCACAGTCATTGTGGTGATTCATGAATTGGGGCACTTTCTACTTGCGAAAAAACACGGTGTCGGAGTACCTGAATTTTCCGTGGGAATGGGTCCGAGAATTATTACGTTTGCAAAGACAAAGAAAGGGCCGGTTTGTCGATTTTTCTGTTCGCAAAAGAAGTTTGATGCCTACGAAGACTGGCAGGATGTAACTAAATATTCTTGGAAACTTTTACCAATCGGTGGATCCTGTGCTATGGTAGGGGAAGACGAGGACAATGATGCGGCAGATTCTTTTAATACAAAGGGTGTGTGGGCACGCTTCTCTATCGTATTTGCAGGTCCCTTCTTTAACTTTATTCTGGCATTTGTATTTTCGGTTATCATTCTGGCCAATAACGGAATAGATATTCCGCGTGTTCTTGCAGCGTATGACAATCAGCCGGCAAGTGAGGCTGGAATCAAAAAAGGTGATGTGATCCGCCGGATCAATGGCAAAAAAATTACGATCGGCCGTGAAATTGACACGTACTTGATGTTACATCCTTTGAGTGGAGAAGAGGTAAAGGTAGAGATCGAGCGTGACGGCAAAGAAAAGACAATCATGGTAGATCCGAATTATACCGCATATTTGTTTGGCTTTTCCTACAAACAGCAGAACACGGCAGATACGAAAATCTCAGATGTGAGCAAAGATTCGCCGTTTCAAAAGGCAGGCGTTAAGGCGGGGGATGAGATCTTGTCTGTAAATGGACGTACTGTGGATAATGGCGAAGAACTTGGCAAAGTCATGGAAGAAGAGAAAAAAGAAGGAGAAGCGATTTCATTTGTGATCCGCAGAGGCAGCGAAGAGAAAACGTATGAGATCGCACCAAAATCTTACAAGACCAAAACACTGGGAATATATGCTTCTGATTATCAGAAGGGTAATGCAGGACAGATTTTGCAGTATAGTTTGATCGAAGTAAAATATTGGATCGAGACAACGGTTGCCAGCTTAGGCCAGCTTGTGACCGGCAAAATGTCGATGAAGGAAGTATCCGGTCCGGTTGGTATTGTAGATACTGTCGGAACCATGATCAATGAGACGTCTAAGATCGGTTTGAAAGAAATGTGGCTGAGCATTTTGTATATGGCAGTATTGCTAAGTGCTAACTTAGGCGTTATGAACCTGCTGCCATTACCGGCGCTGGATGGCGGACGTCTGGTCTTTATTTTGATAGAAGCTGTGCGTGGTAAGCCGGTAGACCGCGAAAAGGAAGGCTATATACATTTCGCAGGTTTCGTATTACTAATGCTATTTATGGTATTTGTATTATACAATGACGTGATTAAGATCATTCATTAATACGGGAGAAGGATAGGTGAGGATAGATGCGTGAACAGACAAAAGTGATTCAGATAGGTGATCGTAAGATCGGTGGTGGCAATCCGGTAGCAATTCAGTCGATGACGAATACCAAGACAGAGGATGTGGCAGCAACGGTTGCACAGATTCATGCGCTGGAGGAGGCCGGCTGTGATATTATCCGTTGTGCAGTACCAACAATGCAGGCGGCAGAAAGTTTGAAAGAGATTCATAAGCAGATCCATATTCCGCTGGTCGCAGACATTCATTTTGACTATCGTCTGGCATTGGCGGCAATTGAAAATGGGGCAGATAAGATTCGTATCAATCCTGGCAACATTGGTGATGAGGAGCGTGTACGTGCTGTTGTGAATGCTGCTAAGGAGCGTGGGATCCCGATCCGTGTCGGCGTCAATAGTGGCTCTCTTGAAAAAGATATTATTGCAGAATACGGTCATGTGACGGCGGAGGGGTTGGTAAAGAGTGCATTACAGAAAGTTGCGATGATCGAAAATATGGGCTATGACAATTTGGTCATCAGTATTAAATCCTCGGATGTATTAATGAGTATCAAAGCACATGAGTTAATGGATAAACAGAGTCGTTATCCGCTGCACGTTGGAATTACGGAGTCGGGAACGGTTCACTCCGGGAACATTAAATCAGCAATCGGTATCGGAACGATTCTGTATGAGGGTATTGGAGATACGATACGTGTGTCTCTCACTGGTGATCCGGTCGAAGAGGTACGCTCGGCAAAACTTATTTTGCGGACACTTGGGTTGCGTAAAGGGGGCGTAACGGTTGTTTCTTGCCCAACTTGTGGACGAACTCAGATTGATTTGATCGGTCTTGCAACGAAAGTGGAAAATATGGTCAAGGATCTTGACAAAGATATAAAAGTAGCTGTAATGGGCTGCGTTGTAAATGGTCCCGGAGAGGCGAGAGAGGCTGATATCGGAATTGCCGGGGGCAAAGGTGAGGGTCTTTTGATCAAAAAAGGCGAAGTGATCCGTAAAGTTCCGGAAGATCAATTACTCTTAGCATTGCAGCAGGAACTTGATAGGATGTGATCGAATGGAAAAGTTACTACAGGAAACGTTTGCTGATCTTCGTTTGACGGCAAGGCAGCAGTCTGTTTTTGAGGAAGTATATGTAGAACGTCTGTGTCTGTTGCGGGAGCAAAAAAGAGTGGAGGTTCATATTGTCAGTGAACATATTATTCCATACCGTGAGATTGCACTGTTAGAGTACGCATTGAATCAGTTGTTTGATAAAGCAGGATTTACCGTACAGGTAACAGATCGGTTTCGACTGTCAGAACAGTATACGCCTGAGAATTTTTGGCAGGAATACCAGGACAGCATTTTGATGATCTTGAAAGAAAGCAATGTTCTGGAATTTAACATGTTTTATAGTGGAGAGTGTCATCTCGAAGGGGAGACACTCTATTTGTGCTGTGATGATGATATATTGTTTCGTGCCAGAGAGACAGAGGTGATCAAGAAAGTTCAAGATCTTTTTTCAAGAAAAGCCGGATTTTCGATCACATTAAAGATCAGTTACCGTGAACCGCAGATCCAAGAAGAGGAAGAGATCAGCTATCGCGATGTGATACAACATAAGAATCAGGTGCAGTCGGCGGAGGCATTCGGTACGGAGAAAGTACAAGGGTTCGAGCGTGGTTCCGGAACAAAAAACATGGGTGCACAAGGAAAAACCGCAGGAAGATCACAGGATCCGGGGACAGTCTCCGGACAGAAAGCACCTACAGAGACTGTCGTCAAGACCGCTGCGGAACCGGTTGTGGAGAAAAAGAACGATTCCGCAGAGAAGAAAGCCGGAGGAGAGAAAAAGACGTTTCGAGGCAGTCCTTACAGCCGAAAAGGTGGAAGAGGTTCGTTTCATGGCAATGTGGACGAAGAATGTTTCTATGGACGTAACTGTGATGGCAATATGGTCAAGATTGCAGATATCCAGGAGGATCCGGGTGAGGTTGTGATCGAGGGAATGATATTGTCTTCGGAAGAGAGGGAGCTTAAAAGTGGTAAGATCCTGTTAATGTTTAATATTACAGATTTTACCGATACGATTCAGGCGAAGATCTTTTTGGAGCCGGAAGTATTAGAATCCATTGGCGGAGAACTCAAAAACGGTAAATTTATAAAACTGAAAGGAATCCCGATTTTTGATACCTTTAGCCGCGAGATCACGATCAGTTCAGTACGTGGCATCAAACCGGGCAAAGATACCAGAGAAAAACGGATGGATATCTATGAGGGCCCAAAACGAGTGGAATTACATGCACATACACAAATGAGTGAGATGGACTCAGTAGTTCCGGTACGTGAATTTGTGAAGCGCGCAAAAGAGTGGGGACACCCTGCAGTGGCGATCACAGACCACGGTGTTGTACAGTCATTCCCGGATGCAGATCATGAAGTGGATCGTGACGATGCATTTAAGGTGTTGTATGGTGTCGAAGCATATTTGGTCGATGATCTGATCGAAGCGGTTCAAAATGATGAAGGACAAGCGTTTGATGATACGTATGTTGTGTTTGACTTGGAGACGACAGGAATTGGTCCTAAAAGCAACGAAATCATAGAAATTGGTGCTGTAAAGGTCGAAAATCGGACGATCACCGATCGTTTTAGTACCTTTATCAATCCGCACCGACCGATTCCATATCATATCACGAAATTGACATCCATTGATGACTCTATGGTTTGTGATGCGGATGGGATCGAAACTGTTCTTCCACAATTTTTGGAGTTCTGTGAAGGGGCAGTCATGGTGGCACATAACGCCGGATTTGATATGGGATTTATTAGCCAGAAATCATCAGATCTCGGGCTTGACTGCAAATTTACGATTGTGGATACGGTGTCTGTTGCGCGAGCACTTTTACCGGAACTTAAAAATTACAAATTACATACTGTGGCAAAGCAGCTTAATGTTTCTCTGGAACATCATCATAGAGCGGTGGACGATGCAGAGGCAACGGCAGAAATCTTTTTGCATATGATCAAGCGGTTGGAGGACAAGGAGATCAAGAATCTGACACAGTTAAACGAGGCTTGTATTCCGAATGAGGAGTCGATTCGTAAGATGCCATCGTATCATGCTGTTATCTTAGCCAAAAATGAAACCGGCCGCGTGAATCTGTATCGTTTGGTGTCAGAGTCTCATTTGAAATACTTTAACAGACGACCGAAATTGCCCAAGAGTCTGTTTATGAAGTGGCGTGAGGGCCTTTTGATCGGTTCAGCTTGTGAGGCGGGTGAGTTGTTCCGTGCACTTGTTGAAGAAAAGCCGGAGGAAGAGATTGACCGTTTAGTCCGCTTTTATGATTATTTGGAGATCCAGCCGATCGGGAACAATGAATTCATGGTTCGTGACGAAGATAAATATCCGCAGATACAGGATGATAACGATCTGAAGGAGCTTAACCGTCGGATCGTTTCTCTTGGAGAGGCTTATAATAAGCTGGTTGTGGCAACCTGCGATGTGCATTTTCTGAATCCGGAAGATGAAGTGTATCGCCGTATTATTATGTCCGGTAAGGGGTTTGCGGATGCGGATCAGCAGGCACCGCTATATTATCGAACAACAGAGGAAATGCTTGCGGAATTTCAATATCTTGGATCCAAAAAGGCAGAGGAAATTGTCATTACGAACACCAATCTGATCGCTGATATGGTGGATAAGATTTATCCGTGCAGTCCGCGAAAATGTCCGCCGTATATTGAAAATTCTGATCAGGATCTGCGTAATATCTGCTATAACAGAGCACATGAGATCTATGGCCCTGATCTTCCTCCGGTCGTCGAAGAGCGTTTAGAGAGAGAGTTAAAATCGATCATTGGTAACGGATATGCCGTGATGTATATTATCGCACAGAAGTTGGTGTGGAAGTCTAACGAAGATGGATACCTGGTTGGTTCCCGAGGCTCAGTCGGATCATCCTTTGCGGCAACGATGTCCGGAATTACGGAAATCAATCCGTTGCCGGCACATTATTATTGTTCAACCTGCCATCATTATGACTTTGATGATCCGGTGATCAAGGAAAATGCGGGAACTTCTGCGTGCGATCTTCCGGATAAGATCTGTCCGAATTGTGGGACAGTAATGAACAAAGAAGGTCATGATATTCCGTTTGAAACATTCTTGGGATTTAAGGGAGACAAAGAGCCTGATATCGACCTGAACTTCTCAAATGAGTATCAGAGTAATGCACACGATTATACGGAGGTTATTTTTGGTGCAGGTCAGACTTTTCGTGCCGGAACGGTTGGTACAATGGCGGAAAAGACTGCATATGGCTACGTTAAGAAATATTGTGAAGAACATGAGATCACAAAGCGCAGTGCGGAAATGGAACGTATTGCGAAAGGCTGCGTAGGTGTAAGACGTACCACAGGACAGCATCCGGGCGGTATCGTTGTGTTGCCGATCGGAGAAGAGATCTACACCTTTACGCCGGTACAACATCCGGCCAATGATATGACAACAAAGATCATAACGACACATTTCGATTATCATAAGATTGATGCAAACTTGTTGAAACTGGATATTTTAGGACATTTGGATCCTACAATGATCCGTATGTTAGAGGATCTTACGGGTAAAGATGCCTCGGAGATCCCGATGAATGATCCGGATGTGCTTTCTCTTTTTGCCTCGACAGAGGCGTTAGGTATTACGCCGGAAGATATTGGCGGATGTACGCTTGGATGTCTGGGTGTACCGGAGTTTGGAACTAACTTTGTTATGGGCATGCTGTTAGATGCTAAGCCAAAAAACTTTTCGGATCTTGTCCGTATTTCAGGACTGTCACATGGTACCGATGTATGGCTTGGCAATGCACAGTATTATATTAAAAACGGTGACTGTACGTTGTCTACGGCGATCTGTACCCGTGATGATATTATGATCTATTTGATCAGTATGGGCGTGGAAAATGAACGTTCCTTTAAGATCATGGAGAGTGTACGTAAGGGAAAAGGTTTGACACCGGACATGGAAGAAGATATGCGTGCCTGCAATGTGCCGGACTGGTACATCGAATCCTGCAAAAAGATCAAATATATGTTCCCAAAAGCGCATGCGGCAGCTTATGTTATGATGGGATTGCGTGTCGCATGGTTTAAGGTGCACGAGCCGTTGGCGTATTATGCGTCATATTTTAGTATTCGCGCGACAGCCTTTGATTATGAGATCATGTGTCAGGGCAGAGAGCGGTTAGAGTATTACATTAATGATTACAACAGACGCAAAAATGAGTTGTCTGACAAAGAAAAGAGTACGTTAGATGATATGCATCTTGTACAGGAAATGTATGCGCGAGGATTTGGTTTTTGCAAGATTGATATTTATCGATCCAAAGCAACCAGATTTCAGATCGTGGATGGGAAATTAATGCCTGCTTTTTCATCGATCGACGGACTGGGAGATAAAGCAGCAGAGTTGATCGAGGATGAGGCGAGCAAAGGGGAATTTTTGTCGCAGGAAGACTTTAAGACCCGGTGCAAGGTCAGCGCAAATACAGTAGAGACGATGGATAGGCTTGGATTATTCGGGGATCTGCCACATTCAAATCAGATCTCGCTGATGGACTTTCTGTGATAAGAATTAACAGCAAAAAAATAAAATGCGCGTTATCATGTATCATATCGCATAATATTCATGATCGTTTTCGTGAAAAAGGGGCGGTGCATTAAGCACCGCTCGAGCGCGAAAGAGTCGCAAGCGACTCTTTGTTCTGGTATTAGATTTTATTTTACTCTTCCGGAACAGAATGGAGAGGTTCAAACGTATGCGTATTTTTATTTTGCTTTTTACGTTCTTTTTGCGCACGCTTTGCTTCTTCACAGAAGTATTTCTGTGAGTTGAGTTTAGCGTGTCCGCCCTTTGCAGCACGTCGATAGGTTCCGTTTTTCTGTAAAATTCTTGCTTTTTCGTTATCCGCCAGTTGAATGTCCAAAATATGGATCACTTCAGCTTTTAATGCGTCATCTTCTACCGGAAATAAAATCTCCACACGTTTATCCAGGTTACGAGGCATCCAGTCTGCACTTCCCATATAGACTTCCTCGAAACCGTTGTTGTAGAAATGGAAGATTCGGCTGTGCTCCAAAAAGTCACCGACGATCGAACGTACCGTAATGTTCTCGCTGATACCCGGCATTCCGGTCTTGAGGCAGCAGATACCGCGTACAACTAATTCAATCTTAACACCGGCGGCAGCAGCTTCATACAAGGAGCTGATAATACCGGCATCGCATAGAGAATTCATTTTGGCGCGAATAAATGCTTTTTTACCCTTTTTGGCAAATTCTTTTTCTCGGTTGATCAATTGAGTAAAGCGGTCACGCAGGCGGATCGGTGCAATTGCTAATTTGTTCCAAAATGCCGGTTCCGAATAACCGGACAGCATATTAAAGACGGCGGTGGCATCTTCACCGATCGCTTTACGGCATGTAAGAAGACCCATATCGGTATATAATTTTGCTGTGCTATCGTTGTAGTTACCGGTACCGAGGTGGACATAACGTCGAATGCCATCTTCTTCTTTACGGACAACTAACGTGATCTTGCTGTGCGTCTTCAGACCAACAAGACCGTAAATGACATGACAGCCGGCCTGCTCCAGTTTACGTGCCCAGATAATATTGTTTTCTTCATCAAACCGTGCTTTTAACTCGACAAGCACGGTTACCTGTTTGCCGTTTTCGGCAGCAGCAGCAAGAGATGCGATGATCGGAGAGTGGCTGCTGACGCGGTACAAGGTCTGTTTGATCGCAAGAACGTTTGGATCTTTCGAAGCTTGTTTGACAAAATCAACAACCGGGTCAAAAGTCTCATATGGATGATGTAGAAGAACATCATGGTCACGGATCTGATCAAACAGATGATCTTCACCATTTAGCCATTTAGCAGGCTGTGGTGTATATTTTGGAGTGCGTAGCTTATCATATCCTTCCAATCCGGATAATTTCATAAGAAATGTTAAATCCAAAGGACCGTTGATCTTAAAAATATCTTCCTCTTTGATCTTTAACTCCTGACGCAGTTTTTTGAGCAGACGTTTGTCCATGCCATCTTCAACTTCCAAACGGATTGCCTGCCCCCATTGACGTTTTTTGAGCTGTCGTTCGATCTCGATCAGAAGATCAGCAGCTTCATCTTCTTCAATGCTAAGGTCCGCATTACGCATGATACGATATGGAAATACCGATTCAATCTCATAATTGACAAACAGTTTTCCAATATTTTTTTCAATGATCTGCTCTAACAAAATAAAGGTTTTTTCACCTTTTTGCTCGGATGGGATCTCGACAAAACGAGGCAGTACAGAAGGAACCTGAACCGTTGCAAAATCGGTATCATTGGAATCAGCTCCTTTCTTTTTGTTGCCATGTGACAGATAAAGATCGCGGAATTGTCCGCCTGCGGCTTTGTCTTTTTTCATGCGGAGAATAGCGCCGATATTTAATGTTTTGTTACGGATCAGCGGAAATGGTCTGGATGAATCCACTGCCATAGGAGTAAGTACCGGGTATACTTCATCGGTAAAATAACGGTCTACATATTTGGACTGTTTCTCACTAAGATTTTCATAGTGGGATAAGACGTGTACGCCTTCTTTTTCTAGGGCCGGGATCAGAGAACGATTAAAAATATCATACTGATCTTTAACGAACAAATGTGTACGTTCGTTGATCGCAGCTAACTGTTCTGCAGGGGTCATGCCGGAGATGTCTTTTTTGTTGTATTTTACCTGTACCATGTCTTTGAGAGAGGCAACACGTATCATAAAAAACTCATCTAAGTTGGACGACGTAATGCTCAAAAATTTAAGACGATCAAATAAGGGAAGAGAGGAATCTTTGGCCTCTTCCAGTACGCGGCGGTTAAATAACAGCCAGCTTAATTCACGGTTATAAAAATATTCCGGTTTGGAATAAGGTGATTTTGTACTCATGATAGAGTCTCCTTTCTATAGACACTTTTTTTGGCGGAGGACAGGGCGAATACCGAAGGCCTCTTCAAAAAATGGTGATTTCTGTATAAACATACCATGTTCCAATGTGATGTCATACAATGTCTGACCGGTGATGGTAAGATCATATCCGCGTTTGCGGACCGTAAAATTGGTGAATTTCTGTTGATGGCTTCGATCCATAGCATCGGCAAGACAGAGTATTGCATTTAGTTTTGCAATTTTGATATATTCTTCACGGCTGAATTCATTTTTAATCTCGCTGTATTCCGGAAAGTCGCCGGTTGTATATCGGATCACATAAGCAACGATCATACGTTCCTGATGGGATAATCCGATGATCTCTGTGGAAGTAACAATTTTGTAGGAGTTTTCACCGATGTCATTTAAGTTGAGAAAACTGCCACAATTGTGAAGTATCGCTGCTATCTGAAGAAGTAAACGATCCTTCTTGGTCAGGTGATTGGCTTTGCGCAGAGCATCAAACAGCTTTAAGGCAGCAATCTCTACCTGATGAATGTGTTCTGTATCGCAGCAAAAGCGTTCTGCCAGTTTGCGTGATACGGAGATGATATCATCCGAGAAAGGATGAGCCGGAACAATATGTTCTTTGCATTCGGCAAAATCAGCTGCCATGCCATCGCAGATCGTTATGCCGGACAACCACATAAACTCGGCATCTGTCTCTTCAAAAATATTGTGATAGATCATGGCAGTCGGCAAAAGCAGCTCTGCCTTGTCTTCAGAAATTGACAGTTCGCGGGCAAGATCATCCGGTGCCTGCGTGGAAATGGCATGATACAGTTCTTCGTATTCCTGACGGTTGACGGAATCTTTTTTGTTACCCTTTGAATCGACCGGCTGCAAATTGCCAAAATGGTGCGTGACCAGATATTTTACAAACGTTTGCAGCTGGTTGCCGACAGCAATAATATTTCGGACATTACAATCTTGCAAATACAGTTTAGAAAACGTATGCAGACTGTTAGAAATATATTCATGAACCAGATTCTGATAATTGATCACATCGCCTTGCATTGTTTGTAAAAACTCTTGGATACGCAGAGAACCTAACAAAATATTATGGGTCGTGATCAGGTTGTTTTTGTCGAATAATGATAATTGGATACTGCCACCGCCGACATCGACCAAAAGCGTACCCTTTTGGATCAGCTTGTGGAATGAGTTGGGCTGCAATGCGATGGCTTTATAGCATAGATAGCGCTGTTCGGAGTTGCTGAGGATTTTGATCTGAAAGCCTGTGCGCTGTTTCACCTGATCTAATACGATCAGATTATTATCGGCTTCCCGGAGAGCACTGGTTGCAATGATCATATAATCTTTGATGCGGTACTCCATCATCTTTTCCTTAAAGCCGAGTAAAATATTACAGAGCTTATCAATCGTGTGATAGCTGATATGTCTTGTGGAAAATGTCTCATATCCAAGACGCGCTGTGTGATGCAGATATTCCAATTCATGTACACCGTGTTTTTTGGAAATCTCGTAAATACGCATTGCGGTTTCATGACTACCGACATCAATTGCCGCGAAAACAGTTATTGCCATGAGAATATACCTCCTGTTCATGTAATGATAATAGTTTAAATCATTTTGTATAAAAAAACCATATATAACTGTCGAATTATATTATTTTTACAAATAATTTACGTAAATTTCCCATGCCTTATAACTGATCGCATTTCGTTTTTACAGTGATTTCCAGATTTTGTTGTCTCTGATGAATGATTTACCTGCCCTTCTGAGAACTCGAAGTCCCGGAAGCAAGGTATTCATCATTTTTGAAAGGGACTTTGCGCTCGTCGTTACTTATGTCTCGTATTTCAGAGACATAACAAAGTAAGAAATCACGTAAAAACGTTGCGTTCTGCGGCTATTATTTTGTAGGAATAAATCGATTCGCTTTTGTTTTCGTCTGCCGGGATGGATATTCGGTGACATTCTTGACCATCTGATAGACATGCTGGATCTCTTCGGAATTTAACTTTTGCAATAGTGGAATAAAATAGGCGAAGGATTGATACGTATTATCATCAGTATAGAAAAAGGTAAAGGGATCGACGTGAAGATAATCGCAGATGTTAAAGAAGCCTTCCAATGCCGGATAATTTTTACCGGATTCAATGGAATTAATGTAGTTTTTGTTTAATCCAAGATCCAAGCTCATTTGGCGTGCGCTGATTCCGGCCGCTTCGCGAAGTTTTGCAAGACGCAGTCCAAAACTGTGTTTGTTCCACTTTAAAGAAAACAATGTTGTATCACAAATATCATTTGTAGCTTTGTAAATATTCATACGTGCCCCTTCCTATTAGATAAAATATTTGATATCATCATAACAGGTTTTATTTTGGAAAACGCCATGTAGAAACAGGCGTTTAGGGGTATATGCCATAATGAAAGTGGCATAAAAAAGGAGCAATTGAGGAATATAAGCCGCATTGGAAACAGAACATTGATTTTGAAAAGCACATATGGTAAAATTGTAATGTTGTGTAAAGCACCGGTTGCTTATTAGGAGAATAGGACATAGAAGAGACAGCATAAGGCAGCGGGTAGAGTTGAAAGAGTGAAGAGTCAGAATGGAGGAGTAACGTGAAATATTTTGGAACCGATGGATTTCGTGGAGAAGCAAATGTTAATTTAAATGTAATGCATGCATATAAAGTAGGTCGTTTTTTAGGATGGTATTATGGAAAAGAGCACAAGGCGCGTGTGGTGATCGGTAAAGATACCAGACGTTCCAGTTATATGTTTGAAGATGCTCTTTGTGCAGGTCTTACAGCGAGTGGTGCGGATGTGTATCTTCTGCATGTAACGCCAACCCCAAGTGTGTCTTATGTTGTGCGAACAGAAAAGTTTGACTGCGGTATTATGATATCTGCCAGCCATAATCCGTATTATGATAACGGATTAAAGGTGATCAATGGCAAGGGACATAAGATGGAGGCTGAGGTTGAAGAAAAGATCGAGACATATATTGACAGTGAAGTAGATGACATTCCTATGGCAACCAGAGAAAATATCGGATGCACGATCGATTATGCAATCGGAAGACATCGTTACATCGGTTATTTAATGTCTTTGGCAACTCGTTCTTTTAAGAATATAAAAGTTGGATTAGATTGTGCTAACGGTTCTTCTTATTCCGTGGCAAAAGGTGTTTTTGATGCATTGGGAGCGCAGACATTTGCGATCGGCATGAATCCGGATGGAACAAACATCAATGATAACTGTGGATCGACGCATATTGATAATCTGCAGAAGTTTGTGGTCGAGAACAATCTTGATGTTGGATTTGCGTATGATGGAGATGCAGACCGTTGCCTTGCGGTAGATGACAAGGGTCAGGTGATCGATGGAGATGCGATCTTATATCTGTGTGGTTGTTACCTGAAGGATAAGGGAGAATTAAATAACAATACGGTTGTTACGACGATCATGTCTAATATGGGACTTTACAAGGCGTTTGATAAAGTTGGTATTTCCTATGAAAAGACATCCGTTGGCGATAAATATGTCAATGCCAATATGATGCAGTTTGGTCATTCCCTGGGCGGTGAGCAGTCCGGACATATTATATTTAGTAAATATGCGGTTACCGGAGACGGTGTGCTTACTTCTTTGATGCTGATGGAAGTTATGTTGGAAAAGAAAGAAAAATTATCCGAATTGCGAAAGGGACTTGTGATCTATCCGCAGGTATTGAAAAATATTCGCGTTAATGACAAGCCGGCAGCAAGAGCTGATGAAGATGTGATCGAAGCCGTGAAAAAAGTCGAGCAGGCGCTAGGCGAGAATGGTCGTATTTTGCTGCGCGAGAGCGGCACTGAACCGGTTATCCGTGTTATGGTGGAAGCAGAGACACAGGAGCTTTGTGAGCGGTATGTTGATGATGTGATCGCAGTACTGAAAGCTAAAGGACATGAGGCAAAATAATTAATTTTGAAAAAGCCTTGATTTTCGGAGAAAGTTCATGCTATAGTATAGCAATGTGATATTTTTATAAGGAGGAATTTACAAGAATGAGTGTACAGGTAGAAAAGTTGGAGAAGAGCATGGCTAAGCTGACAATTACAGTTGAGGCTGCAAAGTTTGATGCAGCAGTTGATTCAGCTTATCAGAAAAATAAAGGTAAGATTGCTCTGCCGGGATTCCGTAAAGGAAAGGCTCCAAGAGCAATGATCGAGAAAATGTACGGCACGGGAGTATTTTATGAGGATGCAGCCAATGAGTTGATCCCGGAAGCATATGAGACAGCAGCTAAGGAAAGTGAGCTTGAGATCGTTGCACAGCCTGAAATTGAAGTAACACAGATGGAAAAGGGAACGGATTTCATCTTTACAGCTACCGTAGCAATAAAGCCGGAAGTTACTTTGGGTGACTACAAGGGTATTGAGGTAGAGAAGAAAGAGGCAGAAGTAAGTGAGGAAGAGATCACAGCAGAGATCGATAAGGCAAGAGAAGCTAACTCCAGACTGATCACGATCGAGGATCGTGCTACAGAGGACGGAGATACTGTTATCATCGACTTTGATGGTTATGTAGATGGCAAGCAGTTTGAAGGCGGTTATGCAGAGGATTATACGTTAGTTCTTGGATCACATTCTTTCATTGATAATTTCGAGGATCAGTTGGTTGGCAAGAATCTCGGTGAGGATGTTGAAGTAAACGTAACATTCCCAGAAGAGTATCATGTAGACGAGCTTAAGGGTAAGCCTGCATTGTTCAAGGTAAAGATCAAAGAAATCCAGAAGAAAGAGCTTCCTGAACTGGATGATGATTTTGCACAGGATGTATCTGATTTTGATACATTGGATGAGTACAAGGCTGACGTTGAGAAGAAAATCTTAGAGAACAAAGAGAATCAGATCAAACGTGAGCAGGAAGATCAGATCATTGAGAAGATCATTGAGAATGCACAGATGGAGATTCCACAGCAGATGATCACTGCACAGACACGTCAGATGACACAGGAGTTCGCACAGCGTCTTCAGTCTCAGGGATTGTCTTTGGAGCAGTATATGCAGTTTACAGGTCTTACTCCACAGAAGATGATGGAAGATTTAGAGCCACAGGCTTTGAAGCGTATCCAGAGTCGCTTGGTATTAGAGGCAGTTGTTGTTGCAGAGAACATCGAGGCTTCTGATGAAGAGATCGATAAAGAGTTAGAGAATATGGCTTCTATGTATCAGATGGAGATCGACAAGTTAAAAGAGTTAATCGGCGATGATGAGAAGAAACAGATCGGAATGGATCTGGCAGTGCAGAAAGCAGTGGAATTTGTTGTAAAGGAAGCTGTTGAGAAATAATACAAACAGAAGTTAACGCCATCCGCATCAGGAAGCTGTTTCAGCTGCCTGATGGGCTGGCGTTTTTGTTAAGTCTAAGAGAGTATGTCCTGCAGCTTAGTATTTGCAGGTACATGGAAAGGCATGGTGAGCACAATGAGTTATAGTATTCCTTATGTTATTGAAAAAACGAGTGGCGGAGAGCGTTCGTATGATATTTATTCCAGATTGTTGCAGGACCGCATTATTATTTTATCCAACGAGGTAAATGATGATATTGCGAGTTTGGTAGTATCTCAGCTGTTGTTTTTGGAATCTCAGGATCCAAACAAAGATATCAGCCTTTATATCAACAGTCCGGGAGGATCTGTTAGTGCAGGATTTGCCATCTATGATACAATGAATTATGTAAAATGTGATGTTTCTACAATTTGTATGGGCCTTGCGGCAAGCATGGGTGCATTTTTGTTAGCAGGAGGAGCTAAAGGAAAACGACTTGCCCTTCCAAATGCGGAGATTATGATCCATCAGCCATCCGGCGGCGCCAAAGGTCAGGAAACAGAGATTCGTATCGTCGCAGAACAGATCTTAAAGACAAGAAGTCGTTTGAATGAAATTTTGGCAGAAAATACCGGTAAGCCATTAGAAGTTATCCAGGCTGATACAGAGCGTGATAACTATATGACGGCTGCAGAAGCAAAAGAGTATGGTTTGATCGATGAGATCGTGACTAACCGTAAATAACAGACTGTATTCACTGTTACGATCGTGAAATAGAGATCTGTATAAAGTTATTGTAAGAGTGGGGGAATATCAGGCAGGGAGGTAGTCATGTCAGGAAAAAAAGATGATATATTAAAATGTTCTTTTTGTGGAAAGACACAGGATCAGGTGACGCGTCTGATCGCAGGACCGGGTGTGTATATTTGTGACCAGTGTGTAGAACTTTGCTCAGAGATCATGGAAGATGAGATGACACAGAAGGCAGAGCAGGTCGACAATGATACTGAGATCAATTTGCTTAAGCCAAAAGAGATCAAGGATTTTTTGGATGAGTATGTAGTTGGACAGGATGACGCAAAGAGAGCTCTTTCCGTAGCAGTTTATAACCATTATAAACGTGTGTTGTCTGCAAAAGATATGGATGTTGAGATTCAAAAGAGTAATATTATCATGGTGGGACCTACAGGTTCCGGTAAGACTTTTTTGGCACAGACATTAGCAAAGATATTAAACGTTCCGTTTGCCATTGCAGATGCAACTGCACTGACGGAGGCAGGATATGTCGGAGAAGATGTTGAAAATATTCTGTTAAAGATCATTCAGGCAGCGGATTATGATATGGATCGTGCGGAGCATGGTATTATTTATATCGATGAGATTGACAAGATCACCCGTAAGGGCGAGAATGTTTCGATCACTCGTGATGTTTCCGGTGAAGGTGTACAGCAGGCACTGCTCAAGATCTTAGAGGGAACGGTAGCCAGTGTACCACCGCAGGGTGGAAGAAAACATCCTCATCAGGAGTTCTTCCAGTTAGACACATCCAATATTCTATTTATTTGTGGTGGAGCGTTCGATGGTTTGGAGAAGATCATAGAGGGACGTATCGGTCAGAAATCCATTGGATTTAATGCTGAGATCGCAGATAAGCGTGATGAGACAATTGGAGATCTGTTCCGACAGGTATTGCCGGAAGATTTTGTGAAGTTTGGTTTGATCCCTGAGATCATTGGTCGTCTTCCGGTTACGGTAGCATTAGATCTTTTGGATGAGAAAGCACTGGAAAAGATTTTGGTAGAGCCTAAAAATGCGATCACAAAACAGTATCAAAAACTGTTTGAAATGGATGGCGTGAAATTGTCGTTTGAACCGGAAGCGATCCAGGCTGTTGCAAAACAGTCGTCAGAACGCAAGACCGGCGCAAGAGGACTGCGTGCGATCATGGAAAATGTAATGCAGAATGTGATGTATGAGGTTCCATCCGTGGATGACATTAAAGAATGTGTTATTACAGAGCAGTCAGTTTTAGGTGAGGAAGAACCAAAGTTGATCACAAAAGAGGACGAAGTTAAGCAGTTGACAGTGGATAAAGATGCAACTGCATAAACAAACTTTGTACTTTTTACGAATGTTGCAGGGGTAACGTAAGATGCGTTGCCCCTTTTGTGGATAAGATACAAGGAGAGAATGGAATGAATAATCAAAAAATTCCAATGATCATCCTGTCAGAGTGTGTTGTATTTCCGGGAAGTTCTGTGTATTTGAATTTGTATGACAGTCGCTCCGAAAATGCGGTATCACAAGCTATTGGACCGGGTGGAAAACTGGTTGGAGTCACAAGGATGCCGGCAGAAACGGCAGACGATGATCATTCAAAATTATATTCGGTGGGAACGTTATTGGAAGTCAAACAGATGAATACGCCGAGAAAAGGACATCCACAGGCTGTTGTACGTGGCGTTTGCCGTGTTATGATTGAAGAAGTCCATCGGGAATCGGATTGTTATTATTGTGAATATAGTGAATTTCAAGAAATAGAGTCAGAGGAAGATTCCCAGACGATCCTTGCGATGGGCAGCATTCTCAATGCCCTGCAAAGAAAATATGCGGAATTTAGAGAAGATGTTCCTGCTACAGTATGGGATGCTATTGCTGATGAGAAGGACCGCGGGGCTTATGTCGATCAACTTAGCGGATTGTTAGAAAGTGATTATACACAAAAACAAAAGCTTTTGGAGGAGCCATCCATTGACGAACGCGAAAAGCGGCTTGCTGTCTACATGACGCAGGAGATCAATCTGTTTATTGAACAGGAGAAGATTCAAAAAAAGATCAGAGAAAATATAGATAAGAAGCAGATGGAGATGTATCTGCGAGAGCAGATCGATGCTATTCATGAGGAACTTGGTGATGATGACGTAGGCTCTCAGGCAGCTAAATATCTTCATAAATTAGAGAAACTAAAGGCTCCTAAGCGTGTTAAAAAGGCGATTCGTGAAGAAATTATGCGTTATCAGCGTTTTGCCAAAAATCCATCGGAAAGTGAAATGATCCGTGATTATCTGGATAATCTGTTTGCGTTTCCATGGAAGAAAAAGTCTGAGGAGAGCTTAGATCTTGCGTATGCAGCACAGGTGTTGGATGAGGATCATTATGGTCTTACTAAAGTAAAAGAACGTATTTTGGAATGTTTGGCGGTAAAGGCAATGAAGAAAGATGCAGTGAGTCCGATCCTTTGTCTGGTCGGTCCTCCGGGAACCGGTAAAACATCGATCGCCCGTTCAGTCGCAAGGGCATTGGGACGCAGTTATGTTCGCATTTGTCTTGGCGGTGTCAATGACGAGGCGGAGATACGTGGACACAGAAGAACGTATGTCGCATCTATGCCGGGACGGATCGTAAAGGCGTTTTGTCAGGCAAAAACCAATAATCCATTGGTTTTGCTGGACGAAATCGATAAGATCGGAAAAGATTATAAAGGGGATCCGTCCGCAGCGTTGTTAGAGGTGTTAGATCCTGAACAAAATAAGCATTTTTCGGATCATTATATGGAAATACCGATCAATTTGTCTCATGCGATGTTTTGGTGTACTGCTAATTCATTGGAGTTAATTCCGCTGCCGCTTCGTGACCGTATGGAGATCATTCAACTGTCCGGATATACGGACAATGAAAAATTTCATATCGCCAAAGAATTTTTGTGGAAAAAACAGAAAAATGCCAATGGTTTGACAAATTCACAGATTACAATAACGGATAAGGCAATTCGTATGATTATTGCTCGTTACACCAGAGAGGCAGGAGTGCGTGATCTGGAGCGCAAACTTATATTGTTGTGCCAGAAGGCAGCGAAAATCATTGCAACAGGTGAGAAAGATAAGGTTCGTATATCGGAACGCAATCTGAAAGAGTATCTTGGCAAAGAAGTGCATACCATCCGGATGGCGAATAAGAGAGCGCAAGTCGGTATTGTACGCGGATTGGCATGGACGGCTGTTGGTGGAGAGACGTTAGAGGTCGAAGTTGGTATTATGCCCGGAAACGGTAAGCTGCTGCTTACCGGCAAGTTAGGGGATGTCATGAAGGAATCAGCACAGATCGCATTAACGTATGTGCGAAGCCAGACCGCAAAGCTGGTGAAAGACTCTTATTATGCAGAACATGATATTCATATTCATGTACCGGAAGGCGCCGTGCCGAAGGATGGGCCATCTGCAGGTGTTACAATGGCAACGGCATTATATTCTGCGGTGACAGGATGGAAAGTCAGAGCCGATATAGCAATGACGGGAGAAATCAGCTTACGTGGATCAGTGCTTGCTATTGGTGGTCTTAAGGAGAAAATGCTTGCGGCGAAAGCAGCCGGGATCGCTCAGGTGTTCATTCCGAAAGATAATGAGAGTGATCTCGTGGAATTTTCGGAGGACATTTTAGAAGGGATCACGGTTACTCCGGTGTCTTCGGTAAAGGAAATATGGAAGCAGAGTATAGAAACTGCCTCCGGCGAAGCATAAGAACATGGAAAGGCATGGGATAATAGAATGAAAGTAACGAGTGTTAATTTAGAGACAGTTTGTGGTATTACAAGTAAATTGCCGGAAAATGACAAATTGGAAGTCGCTTTTGCCGGGCGTTCCAATGTAGGAAAGTCTTCCTTGATCAATGCACTGATGAATCGTAAATCTTATGCACGTACTTCGCAGCAGCCGGGTAAAACACAGACGATCAACTTTTATAATATTAATGAATTGTTGTATTTTGTTGATCTGCCGGGATATGGTTATGCGAAAGTGTCACAGGATACAGTCAAAAAGTGGGGGAAGATGATTGACGGATATCTGCACCAGTCAAAGGTGCTGCGTCTGGTCTTTTTGCTGGTGGATATACGGCATAAACCTAATCAAAATGATATACAGATGTATGAATGGTGTGTCAATTATGGATTTAATCCGATCATTATTGCAACTAAATCGGATAAGATCAAGCGTTCACAATTGCAAAAACAGATCAAGCAGATCAAAGATGCACTGCAGGTAGTAGATGGAACGCCGGTTATTCCGTTTTCTGCGTTGAATAAAAGCGGACGGGATGAGATCTGGGAATACATTGATATGATGTATGAAGGATTTCAGGCAGAGCGATCACAATAGGGGAATCGATGTCTGATACCAGTGATAATTTAGGGCAGACGGATTATTTACAAGGTGAATTAAATGTAAGGAGGAAACATGGAGGCAACAAAGAAAACACAAGGGAAATGGCAGATCATGTGTCTGGTACTGCTGCTTGCAGGAATGATTTTTGGAATCAGCAGAGATGCGGCTGCTTTAGAACGTATTTTTACCGAAAATGAGCAAAGTGTTTATGTGGGAGATCAATTTGATCTGATGAATCTGGTAGAACCGGATATGAAAGCAGGAACAACATTTCACTTGACAGAAACATCAACGGAAACGGCGTCAGTGACAAAAACCGGAATTTTGACTTGTTTGAAAGAGGGAACGGTGACGGTTGAGGCGGAGCGCAAAAATGACGATGATACATCATATAAAGATACGATCGAGATTAATGTGATCGCACCGGAACAGGTCAAACTTGCTTATGGACAGAGTGTTTCTAAGCCGATGCAGGAATATTTGCTGCAGATGGGTTATACGTTGTCGGCAGATAGAAATAGTGTCACAATTAGTGAAGACGGCTCTCTGCAGGCAGTGGGGTTTCGCCCTTCCGTGATCTACGCGGACAATGGACGTGGCAGCTGTTTTGCAATAGCAGAAGTAACGATTGAGACACCGAGTTATTCACAAGAGTATGTTACACGTGCTGTTGGCAGCAAGGCAACCGCTGTCGGTGTTGACGGTTTTTCCTTTATCGGAAGTGGCAGTGAAAAGATCACTTATGCAACCGAAGATAATAAAGTGGCTGTTTGGACAACGCAGGGAATACAGGCTGTAGCTAAGGGGCAGACGACACTGAAAGCGACGCTCACTGCATATAACAAGGACACGATAACACTTACGATGCCGGTATATGTGACAACACCAACGGTATCCGGTAAGACAGTGATCTTGGCATCCGGCTGTGTGAAGAAGCCTTCGATCAGCGGAACAATCGCACAAAGTAAGATTACCTGGGATCCTGAAAAACAGGGTGCGGCATATTTTACAGAGCAAGGTGATATTTTTGCAAATTATAAGGGATCGAAAAAACTAACATTGAATATCGATGGATTAGATTTTTCTATTTTGGTTCGTGTCAGTAATCCTACCTATGCGGATTTCAACATTATCATGTACAAAGGAATGGGAAAGACGCTGAAGCTTAAAGGACTTGTGCCAGGAAGTAAGGTTAGCTTTTCCTCTAACAATAAGAAAAAGGTAACGATTACATCCAGAGGCAAAATGAAAGCGAAGAAGATCAGTCATACAAATATTACAGTAAAGGCGGATGGACGCACGTTTAAGATCTGGGTTGAGATTTCCAGTAAACGGGGTTATCGGGCATCCAAGAAAGCGATTGCGATCTCTAAGACGAAGACGACATACAGTCAGGCACGTAGAATGTCTAAGAGTTTTTACGACTGCAGTTCGTTAGTTTCTCGAGTATATCGTAAATATGATGTATATTTTGGATCGAAAAGCGGCTGGTCACCGGTTGCCGCAGATATTGGAAAATGGTGCACCAGAAATCATAAAGTTATTGCAAAAAAAGCGGTTTCTTATAAAAAACTGCTTCCGGGAGACTTGATCTTTTTCTCCGGCTGGCGTAATGGAAGATACAAGAATATCACGCATATTGAGATATATACCGGCGGCGCAAAGGATGTGTCTGCAAGCAGCCGTTACGGGAAAGTGGTTCATTATGGATATGGCAAAGGAGATTCTGTGGTGTTGGTAGCACGTCCTACAAAATAGGAAATTGTTTGTTAGAAGCAGGAAGGGCAATGCATTAGCGTTGCCCTTTTGCATGTAGTGTGCTAAGATAGAGTGGCGTAAATAATTAGCATGTAAAACAAAAATGGAGGCACAGTTATGAACATCATCGTATTGGCTGGAGGACTTAGTACAGAAAGAGACGTATCGTTTAGCACCGGAGAAGACGTGTGCAAAGCGCTGCGTGAAAGGGGACATCAGGCAGCAATGCTGGATGTTTTTTTAGGATATGAAGGAGATGTTTCAGAGGACTTTTTTGTAAGAAATGATGCGATCCGCTCGGACGATAAAAAGATCAAGTCCATAGACCCGGATCTGGATCAGATCAAGCAGATGCGTGGAGATTGCGAGGATGGTTTCTTTGGACCGAATGTTCTGGCACTTTGCCGAAAGGCAGATATCGTATATATGGCGTTGCATGGCGCAGATGGAGAAAATGGTAAAGTACAGGCAGCGTTCGATCTGCTTGGCATTCGTTACACAGGTTCCGGCTGCGTAGGCAGTGCGGTTGCCATGGATAAAGGATTGTCCAAAAAGATCTTTTTGGAGGCAGGGATCCCAACGCCGAAAGGATTTTCCGTTCGCAAAGGACAGAGTGGCGATCTGCCGGAAGATATGGCATATCCGATCGTTGTGAAACCATGTTGTGGTGGTTCCAGTGTTGGCGTCAGTATGGTACAGAGTGCTGAGGAATATGAGACCGCGCTTCAGACGGCATTTCGCTATGAAGATGAAGTCGTTGTGGAGGAGTGTATCAAAGGAAGAGAGTTTTCTGCCGGCGTGCTTGGTGAAGAGAGCCTGCCGATCATAGAGATCATTCCGAAAGCAGGATTTTATGATTACGAAACGAAATATCAGCCGGGAATGGCAATGGACGTATGTCCTGCGGAATTGTCAGAAGAAAAAACAAAAGAGATGCAGAATTATGCAAAGAAAGTATATGATGAGTTGAAGTTAGAGGTGTATGGACGTATCGATTTTCTGATGGACGCAGACGGAAATCTGTTCTGTCTGGAAGCAAATACACTGCCGGGAATGACGCCGACTAGTCTGCTGCCACAGGAAGCTGCAGCGATTGGTATGGATTATGGAACGTTGTGTGAGAAGATTATCTCGCTGGCTATGGAGAAGAAATGAGGTTTCGTATGTTGACAATGACACCTAAAAAAATTGCGGAAATATGCGGTGGTACCTATTATGGGGATCGGGATTTGGCTACAAAGGAGATCACCGGAGTTGTGACGGATAACCGGCAGGTGACAGAAGGTGGAATGTTTGTGGCGATCAAAGGGGCAAAGGTGGATGGAAACCGTTTCGTTCCGGCTGCCTATGAAAGCGGGGCACTTTGCTGCATGTCAGAAGATGAGCCTGGTGAGCAGAAAAAGGCTTATATTCAGGTCAAAGACTGCCTGCAGGCGATCAAAGATATGGCAGCGTATTACAGGACAATATGTACCTTGCCTATAGTAGGAATTACCGGAAGTGTTGGAAAGACTACGACCAAAGAGATGTTAGCGTCTGTGCTCTCAACACACTTTAACACATTAAAGACATTAGGTAATTTTAATAACGAATTGGGAATGCCGCTTACATTACTTCGCCTGCGTGAGGAACACGAGGCAGCCATCGTGGAAATGGGAATCAGTGATTTTGGAGAAATGAGCCGCATGACAGCGATTGCCAGACCGGATATGTGTGTGATCACCAATATCGGCTGCTGTCATCTGGAACAATTGGGTGACAGAGATGGCGTGTTAAAAGCCAAAACCGAGATATTTCAAGGAATGAAAGAAGGCGGCACTGTTTTTTTGAACGGTGACGACGATAAATTGATCACGGTAACGCAGGTACATGGAAAACGACCGGTATTTTTCGGATTGAATGACAACAACGATGTACATCCGTTGAAAATCACATCTAAGGGATTATCCGGTACGGATGTGACCGTGCAGACCTCTAGGGGAACGCTTCAGATCACCATTCCGGTTCCGGGACGTCATATGATCACCAATGCGCTTGCTGCAGTAGCAGTAGGTCAGCAGATGGGGTTGTCGGACGAGGAGATCGTTCAGGGGATTGCAGCGTTTCGTCCGGTCGATGGTCATGGCAGTGTGTTTGTAACGGAACACTTTACGATCATGGATGACTGTTATAATGCTAATCCGGTATCCATGCAGGCAGGGGTTCGCCTGTTATCTGAAGTGCCGGAACGTAAAGTCGCCATTCTTGGTGATATGTTTGAGCTTGGAGCAGAGGAAGAAAAGCTGCATTACGAAACGGGAAGATATGTGGCTGGATGCGGTCTGGATCAGATCATATGCATTGGAACGCTGGCAAAACAATATCTTGCCGGAATTACGGATGTCGATCCTTCTGCCAATGTAATCTGGTTTGCGACACTGGAGGAGGCGATGGCGAAATTGCCCGATCTGCTGAAAGAACAGGATGCCATTTTGGTAAAAGCTTCCCATGGTATGCATTTTGAAAAGATTGTTGCGTATTTTAGAGAAATGTGATAAAATTTGGATTTGAGAAAAGTGATGATCGTGTTTAGTAGTTTGCTATGATTCGATGAAGAGAGAGGATGTCCCCGGCTGTAAGCATCCTGTGCGTTCCCATAGTAAATGAATTTCTCACGGGAGCTGCAGCTTTGAAGATTTTTTGTGTAGAGGCTGACGTTTGCACACGTTACGTGTAATGAAGAGTTTATGTGAAGTAGAGAAGATATTCTCTTTCCATAAAAAGCAGGGTGGTACCGCGGAGAGATCCGTCCCTGACGTAGGATGACTGCGACAGGGCAATGCTTATATTTTTGAGAAGAAGCAGGAAAGTTCTGGCAGCAGAGGTTTCTTGCTTGTTTTTCTTTAACGGCAGGGAATTTACTGTTTGGACTTACGACAGCGTCAGCAGTCTGGTGCGGCACAAACCGCGCAAACATTTCAACATAAGAAAGGAACTGATATGATGAAAGAAAAGTTGACCAAAATTTTAGAGGATGCACTGGGCCAGATCGACCGCACAGAGCAGTTGGAGCATTTGAATGATGTGAAAGTGGCATTCTTAGGCAAGAAGGGTGAATTAACTTCAGTGCTAAAGTCAATGAAAGACGTTGCGCCGGAGGATCGTCCAAAGGTCGGACAGCTTGTCAATGAGGCGCGCGCTAAGATCGAGACGAGATTGGAAGAAAAACGGGCCGCTTTTGAAAAAGCAATTCAGGAAGAAAAGATTAAGAGCGAGACAATTGATGTAACATTACCGGGCACAATGTTGCCAAAGGGTCATCGTCATCCGAATACGATCACCTTAAAAGAAGTAGAGGATATTTTTGTTGGTATGGGATATGAAGTAGTAGAAGGGCCTGAGGTTGAGTATGATTACTATAACTTTGAAGCACTTAATATTCCGGCAAATCACCCGGCAAAAGACGAGCAGGATACGTTTTATATTACAAAAGATATTTTACTTCGTTCCCAGACATCTTCGGTACAGGTGCATGAAATGGAAAAGGGCAAACTGCCGATCCGCATGATCGCACCGGGACGAGTATTTCGTTCGGATGAAGTAGATGCAACCCATTCACCGACTTTCCATCAGATTGAAGGTCTTGTCATTGATAAAAATATCACGTTTGCGGATCTGAAAGGAACGCTGCAGGAGTTTGCAAAGCGTTTGTTTGGTGAAGAGACCAAAGTAAAGTTCCGCCCGCATCATTTTCAGTTTACAGAGCCTAGCGCAGAGATGGATGTTACCTGTTTTAAGTGTGGCGGTAAGGGCTGCCGTTTCTGCAAGGGTTCCGGTTGGGTTGAGATCTTAGGCTGTGGTATGGTTCATCCACATGTATTGGAAATGAGCGGAATTGATCCGGAAGAGTATACCGGTTTTGCCTTCGGTGTCGGTTTGGAGCGTATCGCATTGTTCAAGTATGAGATTGACGATATGAGACTGCTTTATGAGAACGACACACGTTTCTTGAAACAGTTTTAAATAGGACATAAGATTAGGAAGATGTTTACAGGAAACAGACAACGAGAATGAAGAATGCAGCGGTCGGAGTATTTACGATAGAGACTGCGGAAAAGAGGTAAATAAATGGATACATCATTATCATGGATAAAAGCATATGTGCCGGATCTTGATTGTACGGCACAGGAATATACAGATGCAATGACATTGTCAGGAACGAAGGTAGAGGGATTCACAGAGTTTGATAAGAATCTCGACAAGATCATTGTTGGCAAGATCAATAAGATCGAAAAACATCCGGATGCGGATAAGCTTGTGATTTGTCAGGTACAGATAAATGAAGAGGGTGAAGAAGTTCAGATTGTAACCGGAGCAGCAAATGTCAAAGAAGGTGATAAGGTTCCGGTCGTATTGGACGGCGGACATGTTGCAAGTTCACACAAAGATGGGGAAAACGAGAATGGTTTTAAGATCAAAAAGGGAAAACTGCGTGGCGTAGAATCATTCGGAATGATGTGTTCGATCGAAGAGTTAGGATCTACGACGGACATGTATCCGGATGCAGCCAAAGACGGAATTTATATTTTAAGCGACAATCCGGAGTACAAAGATGCACCGATTGGATCAGATGCAATAGAACTGCTTGGATTACACGATGTGACTTTTGAATATGAGATCACATCTAATCGTGTAGACTGCTTTGGTGTTCTCGGTATTGCACGTGAAGTAGCAGCTACGTTTGGTAAAAAATTTGTTCCTCCGGTTGTAACGAAAACAGGAAACGATGAAGATGTGAATGATTATATCTCCGTTGATGTACAAAGTCCGGAATTGTGTCCACGTTATGTTGCCAGAGTTGTCAAAAACATCAAATTGGCACCATCACCTGAGTGGATGCAGAGAAGACTGGCGTCTGTTGGTATTCGTCCGATCAATAATATTGTTGATATTACCAACTATGTTATGGAAGAGTTTGCGCAGCCAATGCACGCATATGATCTGGATACAATCGAGGATCACAAGATCGTAGTCCGTAAGGCAAATGCCGGTGAGCCGTTTAAGACATTAGATGGACAGGAGCGCACCTTAGATGACAGTATGTTAATGATCTGTGATGGTAAGAAACCGATCGGTCTTGCCGGTATTATGGGTGGTGAAAATTCCATGATCACAGATGATGTAAAGACAATGTTGTTTGAGGCTGCTACATTCGATGGGACGAACATCCGTCTGTCCGGAAAGAAGCTTGGTATGCGTACCGATGCGCAGGCAAAATTTGAAAAGGGACTGGATCCGAACAATGCAATGGATGCAATGGATCGTGCCTGCCAGTTGATCGAAGAACTGGGCGCCGGTGAAGTGGTTGGCGGTGCAGTGGACTTTTATCCGGTAAAGAAAGAGCCGCTCCGCATTGCGTATGATCCGGCTAAGATCAACGCACTTCTTGGAACGGATATTTCAGAAGAAGATATGATTCGTTACTTTGAAACGATCGATCTTCCGGTAGACCGCGAGAAGAGAGAAGTAATTGTACCGACCTGGCGTCAGGATCTGGAGCGTATGGCAGATCTTGCAGAGGAAGTTGCAAGATTTTACGGTTATGATAACATCCCGATGACGCTGCCAAGCGGTGCTGCAACGTCCGGTGGATTATCTCAGAAATTACAGCACGAAGATATGGTTCGTGAAGTAGTTGAAAATTACGGCTTCTGCGAGGGTATGACATTTTCGTTTGAAAGCCCGAAAGTATATGATAAACTGAATCTTTCCGAGGATGATGTGCTTCGCAAGAGTATTCAGATCACGAATCCTTTGGGCGAGGATTACAGTGTAATGCGTACTTCCGCACTTGGTGGAATGTTAACTTCTCTGGCTACGAACTTTAAGCGGCGTAATCAGGAAGTGCGCTTATATGAGCTTGCCAATGTTTACCTTCCAAAGCAGCTTCCGCTTACTGAACTGCCGGATGAGAGAATGCAGCTCACGCTCGGTATGTATGGTAAGGTTGATTTCTTTGATATGAAGGGTGTCGTACAGGCTGTGTTAGAGCGTATGGGGATTAAGACGGCTGCTGTGAAGTACGATCCAAATGCCGGGAAGAGTTTCCTGCATCCGGGCAGACAGGCAGTTGTTACCTGTGGTGGACAGAGTGTTGCTTATTTGGGAGAAGTGCATCCGGAAGTTCAGAAAAACTTCGGTATCGGTACACGTGCTTATTTAGCAGTTGTTGATATGAAGGTTGTCAGCAGTTTGGCTGATTTTGATGTTAAGTATGAAGGTGTTGCCAAGTTCCCGGCAATGACACGCGATATTAGTTTAACAATGAGCAAAGATGTTTTGGCAGGCGAAGTGGAGGAGATCATCCGCATTCGTGGAGGTAAATTGTTAGAGTCTTGCGAATTGTTTGATATTTATGAGGGAGAGCAGTTGACGAGAGGATATAAATCTTTGGCTTATAAGATTGTATTTAGAGCGTCAGACCGTACGTTGACTGATGATGAAGTCAACAAGTGTATGGATAAGATTATGAATGGACTGGGCGAGAAGAATGTAGTACTTCGTCAATAGTCGCAGAAAGGGATATGATGTGAGAAAAGAGCATAAGCAGAGGATTCGAATAATATCGTGGATATTATTTGGCATATATCTGATCATGATGGTATATTTTTTGTTTTTCAGTGAGCAGATGGGACGTGTACCACGGGATACGTACCAATACAATTTGCAGCCGTTTGCTGAGATTAAGCGGTATCTGTATTATGCCGGCAGAGTGGGGACAGTACTGGTGCTGCTAAATCTGCTAGGCAATATCATATGTTTCATTCCATATGGATTTGTAATACCGGTACTGTCTGTGCGATGCCGCAGTTTTGGAAAGATCCTTCTGCTAAGTTTTTTGGCATCATTACTGGTAGAGAGTATACAATTAGTGTCCAAGTTAGGATCGTTTGATGTAGATGACATTATGCTGAATACACTAGGAGGCATATTGGGATATGTATTGTTTCGATGCTGCAATGCGATACTTCATATTTGGAACAAAAAACGAAACTCACCAAGTTAGCGGGTTATCTTGGGGTATGGAGGATTAGTACATGGCGAGAAAAAAGAAGGAAAGAGAATCTTCTCTACATTTGACAGACAAGCATCATCCGTTATTAGGCATTGTTGCTACGTTGTTGGCGGTTTTGTCGGCAGGGATGTTTGGCGCTGCCTGCGTTGCTGCAAGCGGGAGTAATGGTCATGCAGGTTTGTTAGTCGGATTCGTTGGAATCTGTAGTTTGGTCGTGGCAGGTGTTGGTTTCGTGCTGGCATGGATCAGTCTTCATCAGGAAGATATCCGTCCGCATTTTCCAACAATTGCATCTATATGTAATGGGCTGTTAGTTATCTTTTATCTGATGCTCTATATATGGGGGACCATCGTTTGATCTATGTTTGCATCAAACGTTTTATTGTAGAAAGGAGAACCATTACGTATGGCAGTTCATTTTTCTGATGAGGAAAAAGAAAAACTGAAACAAGACAAAGCATCTATTTATGAGGATCATACCGATGAGGCAATCAAAGAGGAGATTAAAAATCTATCTTGGAAAGGTAAGTTGAAGCAGTTTCAGCATTATTATCTCAAGGGAGTGATCATAGCGGTCGTGATCATAGCGATGATCGGACTGCAGGTATATGATGCGGTTACAAAGGCAGATGTCCTGCTGTTTATCTGTGTGCAGGGAGATGTTATTGATGATGATAATGTAGAAAAGATCCAAAAGACATTGAACGAGTATTTAGGATATCAAGATGGCAAGGAAACCGTTCGCCTGTCTTTAGATGGAGATGATCAGCAGATCCAGACATTTCTGTATTCCGGCACGGCAGATCTTTTGATCTGTTCGGAGGAGAATTTAGAAAAATGGGGGCATGCCGGCTATTTTTATTCGGAAAACGGCAAGGATGGTGCAAAAGGCAATGAAGAGGTTGCGTTTTATTCGGAATATCCGGAAAAATATCGTCGATACACGCAGTATATTTCCGGAGAGGATGTACGCAGTAATACCACGGACAAGAATATGAAGGCATCCGATAAAACGCAGTATTTTACCGGTTTATCGCTCAAGGACAGCGAAAAATATAAACAGCTTGGTGGTATGCTGCCGGATCCGGTCATTGCAATGAGCAATGAGTCAAAACATCCGGAAGATGCGGAGAAGATCATTCGCTATTTGATGGATAACTCCCTAAAGTGGAATCTCAAGATCAAAACGGCGTCAGATGGGCAGAATACGAAGTAGTCAAAATTTTAGATTCATTTTTGAAAAAATTTAGGAATTTTTCACAAATTGATAAAAAAATGAAAATAAAGGTTGACGAAAATTTATTTTCTGCTATAATTTCAGTTATGACAAAGGTGTCACGAAGAGAATTCGTGGCACCTTTTTTCGTTTCATTGATAATTTTTTGGTGAAACGGGCAAGGTCAACATTTGATGTCCTAATTAACGTCCGGACAACGTATTCATTTATGAATTGGGATCATATGAAAAACTACAACAAAAAGGAGGATATCGTTATGTCAAAAGAAGTGATTACTTATATTAACGAGAATCTATATGGTATTTGGTTTTTGATCGGTGCCGCATTAGTATTTTGGATGCAGGCCGGATTCGCAATGGTTGAGACAGGTTTTACAAGAGCAAAAAATGCAGGTAACATCATCATGAAAAACCTGATGGACTTCTGTATTGGAACCGTGACATTCATTTTGATCGGTGCATCATTGCTCTTGGGCGAGGATTTCCTGGGATTTATCGGAAAACCCGGCTTGGATATTTTTACAGCTTACAAGGATTTTAATTACTCCGCATTTGTATTTAACTTAGTATTCTGTGCCACAACGGCAACGATCGTTTCCGGTGCAATGGCAGAGCGTACCAAGTTCTTATCTTACTGTGTATACTCTGCAGTAATCTCTGCGTTTATCTATCCGATCGAGGCACATTGGATCTGGGGTGGCGGTTGGCTGTCTCAGTTAGGATTCCATGATTTTGCAGGATCTTGTGCAATCCATATGGTTGGTGGTATCTCAGCGCTGATCGGTGCTAAAATACTTGGACCTCGTATTGGAAAGTACAGTGTACGTACCGGTAAGCCGCATGCTATTCCGGGACATAATATTCCGATCGGTGCACTTGGTGTATTCATCCTGTGGTTAGGCTGGTATGGATTTAATGGTGCAGCAGCAACGTCATTAAGAGATTTAGGATCTATCTTCCTTACAACAACAATTTCTCCTGCAATTGCTACGGTAGTATGTATGATCTTTACTTGGATCAAATATGGCAGCCCGGATGTTTCTATGTGTTTGAATGCTTCTCTTGCAGGTTTGGTTGCGATCACTGCACCTTGTGATGTAACAGATGCAGCAGGTGCGGTAGTGATCGGTGCTGTAGCCGGATTGTTGGTAGTGTTTGGTGTATGGTTGTTAGATTATAAGTTGAAGATTGATGATCCGGTAGGTGCCGTAGCAGTACATATGATGAACGGTATCTGGGGTACATTTGCAACAGGTTTATTTGCAACTAAGTCAGCACCGGGCTTCCAGATTGCATTAGATAGCGGTGCGATCAAATCACAGGGTCTTTTCTATGGCGGTGGATTTGGTCAGCTTGGATTACAGTGTTTGGGTATCCTTTCTGTAGCAGCTTGGACGGCAGTAACAATTTCTATTGCTTTCTTAGTGATCAAAGCAACTCTTGGTCTTCGTGTTACACCGGAAGAAGAGCTTCGTGGTCTGGATGTTACAGAGCATGGCATGCCATCTTCCTATGCAGACTTTATGCCAGCCGGCGATATGTTCTACTCTAGAGGAACATCTGCTGAGATGTTGAAGGGTGAGGTTCCGATCGACAAGGCAGTGGAGGTTGTCAAGGTGACAGGCCGCGAGCCGGTTATTCCACCGACAGCGACTGCTCCTGTCAGAAGTGCACAGGCAAAGGATTCCGATGCTCCAAAGATCACCAAGATCTCTATCGTATGTCAGCAGAGCAAGTTCGAGGATCTGAAGCTTGCCATGAACAATATTGGTGTCAGCGGTATTACCGTAACACAGGTTCTTGGATGTGGTACACAGAAGGGTATTACGACAAGATATCGTGGTGCAGAATTGGATGTTATCCTGTTGCCTAAGATGAAAGTTGAAGTTATCGTCAGTGCCGTTCCGGTAGAAGATGTTATCGAAGCAGCCAGAAAGGCTCTTTACACCGGCAACATTGGCGATGGTAAGATCTTTGTATACGATGTTGAAAATGTCGTAAAGGTTCGTACCGGTGAGGCTGGATTTGATGCTTTGCAGGGCGAAAATTAATAGGATCTCATAAAAAGTTTTTCTCTAATATAATATATTGCAATAAAAAGGAGCTGTGCGCCGGGCGTACAGCTCCTTTTCGGCTGAACAGGAAATTGTTGTTATCTGGTATGATGCATTGTAAAACACAGGCTTTTCTCTTTTTGATCAGAATCTTAATAATTCTTAATAAACAAATGACAGGTTTTATTGTATAATGTCTTTAGCAAATTATTTGCATTTCAATAGAGTCTCAAGGATTGGGCCGGAAAGGTATGGTTAGGGAAGAATGAAGAGAATATTAGTATGTGATGACGATCATGAAATTGTGCAGGCAATCTGCGTGTATTTAACAGATGCCGGATTTGAAATTGTGCGGGCATATAGCGGTAAAGAAGCGTTACAGTGTGTGTTAGATCCTGATCAGCAGATCGATCTGATCATTATGGATGTGATGATGCCGGAAGTAAATGGAATTGAAGCGACGAAGAAGATACGCGAATTATATAATATACCGATCATTATGTTGTCGGCAAAATCAGAAGATGAAGATAAGATCACAGGATTAAAGATCGGTGCGGATGATTACATGACAAAGCCGTTTAATCCGGAAGAGTTGGTGGCACGTGTGGAATCTCAGCTTCGACGGATCGAGATGATACGCGAGGGCAAGAATAAGCGCAGTAATGTGATTCGGATCGGTGGATTAGAGGTAGATGAATCAGAGTCAGATGTTACGGTAGACGGTCGAAAGGTGCGTTTGACACCGATAGAGCATCGGATCCTTCTGTTTTTGGTACGCAATGCTGGAACGACCTACTCATCGACAGAATTATATGAAAATATTTGGGGAGAGATTCCGGTCGACACCAAAAATATTGTGGCTGTTCATATTCGTCATATACGTGAAAAGATTGAGATCGATCCCAAGAATCCACGTTATGTCAAAGTAGTGTGGGGACGTGGTTATAAGATTCAATCACAGACAGAGAATTGATCACTGGTAATACGGTAGAAGGCTGTAGTGTCCTGGCACACGACGACCTGCAGTATGATTTACAATTTGTGTGCAGAAATGAGGTTCTATATGGGAAAATGGCGCGAGTCCCTAGCAGTACATATTGTATTGCCACTTTTACTAGCGGTGGCGATCGGATTTTCGACGGTAGCCGGCATGATCATAGAGGGAACGAAAGAATATGCGAATGAAGGCGGTCAAAAGCAAGAAGATTTTTATGTTTCGCAAAAACAGGTCGAGCAGATGATGGATGGTTATCTGCGATTGTATGAGCAATATATGCAGATTGGAAGCGTTATAGCACCGGATGGCATGATCGATTATGATACGGTTTTGCTGACCTCTTTATCTTCTGGAGAGCATAAACAATATACATTAAAAGAATTGTTACGACGGGCAAACAGTACCGGGCTTCATGCGAGCAGACTGCGTTCTTTTATGTCCGATTTTCAGGACAAGTGCGCCTCCGGAGTCAGTTATCCGATCGAGACACAGTATGCGCTGTCTGCAAGAGATAAGGTCATTGTTGATGATGGACAAGTCTACCAGTTTACGAATCATTCCGGAGTGGGCGTAAGAGAAAAGCAGATTGCGGATGCACTGAAATATGAGTCCAACATGGTGTTGGTAAATAGTCTGACCAAAGATTATGGAAAGCAGTATCAGAAAGATCTGGATATTGAGATTGGACATTTGAATACGATGCCAATACAGTTTCATGCCAGCAGTGTCTATGAAAAATATATTATTACCTATTATGAAAAATATGCGAAATGGTATTTTATTAATAAATTATTGAGATACGCCAAAGATGATCAGGGAAAATGGTCCAAAGAATATCTGGATTTTTACGAGCAATATGAAGCGTATACGGAAACAGAGGAAAAACGGTATAGCAAAAAAGAGTGTCAGAAACTGCTGGAACAGGAGATGGAAGACACGTATGCTCACATTCCGGACAACAAAATGCCATGGTCAATGCACCGTATTCCGAGAACTATGGAAACGGCGACAGATTACGCAGTGTTTTTGGTAGAAACCTATCAGGAATTGCACTATATCTTTTCGGGGACCAATTTTGCATATGGCTATCAGGATTCTGCCGGTATGCTGTTGACGAATAATGAGAATTGGTGGAATCAAGTCGAACGCATGGTTACGGCAGGCAAAGTGGATAAGGCGACGGATAAGAGTAATGTGCTGTTTGCTTATTATAATAACAGAGACTATAACGGACAGAGTAATCTGCCGGAGGATACGTTTGAAATGTCCGGTAATATTCAGGAAAAGATCATGCAGATCGCACAAGAATATCAAGGTCGGTCTTATAGCATTGCCGTTGGATTGGATTTAAATGCAGTTCGTAATAAAACGGTGGCGGATGTTTTTGAAACACAATATATCTGGTCTGACAAGCAGGCGTATTATGCACAGGTCGGGCACAGTCTGTTAATGCCTGCTCTTGTTTTGACGCTGATTTTATTATTTGCTATGTGTTTATGTACAGGGCATCGGGCAGGATATAAGGAGATCGTATTACACAGTGTGGACAAGGTCTGGTTGGAATTGTTGGCTCTATGTGTCCTATTTTTGGTACAGATATATCACTGGATGCTGCAAATGTGGAACGGCTCTATGGCAAGGCTGGATTTTTTGATTGCGGCCATTCTCTTTTGGGCAATGAATTGTCTGGCTGCAGAAATTTTTTTGAGTTTATTAAAACGAATGAAAGCGGGAAACTTTTTGGAGGGAAGTATTCTGTTTCTGTTTGTCCGTGAGATCATATTTGGAAAGCTGCATTTGGGACAGTTTCCGGGATTTGCCAAAAGATTGTTTTATGAATTGCCGATCGGACAGAGATATTTGACCTTGTTTTTACTGGAAGGATTGGCGCAGGGAGTATTGATTGTATATGTATTCCAATTTGTACAGAAATACCGAGGAGTAAAGACAGTCCTTATGGAGCGGAAAGGGATACTATGCCTTGTGGCTTATTTGGTGTTGCTGCTTCTCTTACTTGCAACACAGATTCATAATCTGCGCACGGAGCGGGCGGATCGCATTTTGCTGCGCGAGGTAGAGCAGATGTCAGAAGGAGATTTTTCAATGCACATCGTGGCACCAAGTGGAGCTTCTTACCGACAGACCAAACTGGTACAGTATTTGAATCGTGTTGGCATGCGCGTGGATGAGGCGGTTGAAAAAAGTGTGCGCAGCGAACGAATGAAAACAGAACTGATTGCCAATGTGTCACATGATATTAAGACGCCGCTTACTTCTATTATAAATTATGTGGATCTGTTAGGCAGACAGAATCTTACCAATGAAACGGCGAAGGAATATATTGCAATCTTAGATCGCAAAAGTAAGCGCTTAAAAACATTGATCGAAGACTTGATCGAGGCATCAAAGGCATCCAGTGGTGCGATCGAATTAGAGATGGATGTCATTGATTTTGGCGAAATTGTAACGCAGACGAATGGTGAGTTCGAAGATCTGTTCCAAGAAAATAAATTGGAACTGGAGTGCGATATTCCAAATCATGAGCTGCTCTTTTTGGGAGACGGAAGAAGGGTATACCGTATTTTGGAAAATCTGTATATGAATACAAAAAAATATGCCATGCCGGGTACGCGTGTGTATGTTGCACTGCAGGAGCAGGAAGAAGGAATCGTGTTCTCTATGAAAAATGTGTCGGCGGCCAAGCTAAATATTACACCGGAAGAGCTTACGGAACGTTTCGTGCGTGGAGACAGTTCGCGTTCTACAGAGGGCAGCGGTCTGGGACTTTCTATCGCGAAGAGCCTGACGGAGCTGATGCAGGGAACGTTTCAGATCTTTTTGGATGGCGATCTGTTTCATGTGGAAGTTATGTTTCCGCATTATCAGGAGCAGCAGGAGGAAATGGAAAAGGAAGTATAATATTATCACTGCGCCGGGATCGATATCATTCTTCATGAAATAGAAGCGGTTTTTAGCGGCTTTGACGGACAATGTAATATATGGTATAGTAAAATGATTAGAGAATTTTTCAAGATAGGAGCAGCTAACTTATGGAACACTATACCAATATAAATGCTATGGTGCAGGCGGCAGACCTTACATTACCGCCACCGGAAAAAGAACCGGACAGACAGTATTATTTTATAAAAAAACTGCAGCAGCATATTGCGCAGAAAGAGCAGGAAAAAGGGCGAAAGCTCACATGCAATATTAAAACATTTGGATGTCAGATGAACGCCAGAGATTCGGAAAAGATCCTAGGTATTCTTCAGACGATCGGATATGAGGAGACGGATAGTGAACAGGCAGATCTGGTGCTGTATAATACCTGTACCGTTCGTGAAAATGCAAATCTTAAGGTATATGGAAGGCTAGGGCAGTTAAAACGTTACAAGTCCAAAAATCCGGACATGCTGACGATCCTTTGCGGCTGCATGATGCAGGAGCCGGAAGTTATTGAGCGCATAAAGAAGAGTTATCGCAATGTAGATATTATTTTTGGCACGCATAATATATTTAAGTTGGCAGAATTGCTGGCAATGCGACTGTTTGATCAGGATGCCAAGAGAATGATCATTGATATTTGGAAAGATACAACGGAGATCGTGGAAGAATTGCCAAATTCCCGTAAGTATTCTTTTAAGGGCGGCGTTAATATTATGTTTGGATGCAATAATTTTTGCAGTTACTGTATTGTGCCGTATGTACGTGGACGTGAGCGCAGCCGCGAACCGGAAGATATTATCGAAGAGATCAAAGGTATGGTAGCGGATGGCGTTGTTGAGGTGATGTTACTTGGACAAAATGTAAATTCTTACGGTAAGACGTTAGAGCATCCGATCAGTTTTGCACAGTTATTGCGTCAGGTAGAGCAGATCGAAGGGCTGGAGCGGATCCGTTTTATGACTTCACATCCGAAGGATCTGTCAGATGAGCTGATCGAGGTGATGTCGCAGTCTGATAAAATATGCAAACATCTACATTTGCCACTGCAGTCCGGAAGCAGCCGTCTGCTAAAGATCATGAATCGTCATTATACCAAGGAAAGCTATTTGGAACTGGTAGATAAGATCCGGGCCAAAAATCCGGACATTGCCCTTACGACAGATATTATTGTGGGATTCCCGGGAGAGACAGAAGAAGATTTTGCGGATACGATGGATGTTGTGGAAAAGGTTCAGTATGATAGCGCTTTTACGTTTATATATAGTAAACGCACCGGAACCCCTGCTGCCACTATGGAGAATCAGGTGCCGGAAGAAGTGGTTAAAGAACGTTTCGATCGTTTGTTAGAACGAGTTCAGCAGATTGCCGCAGTACATGCAGGCAAAGATGTCGGCAAAGTTGTGGAGGTATTGGTTGAAGAACAGAATGGACAGGATGCATCTCTTATGACAGGGCGCACCAGTCAAAATTATGTCGTGCATTTTCCGGGAGAAACTTGTTTGATCGGCAAGATCATTCCGGTGAAATTAATTGAAAGCAAAGGCTTTTATTATATGGGAGAACAAGCGTAATATCAATGGCGGTCAGAAAAAGGCGCAGCACTTGAAAAAGGGGGATTTCCATGGCACAGACAAAAAGTTTACGGCAGAAGCAGGAAGAGCGGGAACATCAAATATTAGGTCCGTTTGCATCTTATGCAGATGAGTCCGGAGGTCGCGACCACGAGGAGCCGCAGTGTGATATCCGAACGGATTTTCAGCGTGATCGTGACCGTATTTTGCACTGTAAGGCATTTCGCCGTTTGAAACAGAAAACACAGGTCTTTTTGGCTCCGGAGGGAGATCATTATCGTACCCGTTTAACGCATACGTTGGAAGTGGCGCAAAATGCGCGGACGATCGCACGTGCGCTGCTTTTGAACGAAGATCTGACAGAGGCGATCGCACTTGGTCATGATCTTGGACACACGCCTTTTGGTCACGCCGGAGAGCGCGCACTGAACCGCATCTCTGAGGAATATGGCGGCTTTCATCACAATGAGCAGAGTGTTCGCGTGGTGGAACGGTTGGAAAAAGATGGCAAAGGCTTAAATCTGACGGCAGAAGTACGAGATGGAATCCTCAACCATCAGACAAGTCTGATGCCTATGACATTGGAGGGAAAGATTGTTCGCCTATCGGATAAGATTGCGTATATCAATTCGGATATAGATGATGCGATCCGAGCCGGTATCATACGGGAAGAGGAGATCCCAAAAGAATTGACAGATGTTTTGGGTGATACGACCAACAGTCGCCTGAATACGTTGGTGCATGACATCGTACATAACAGCGAGGGGAAGAATGAGATATGCATGTCATCTGACGTTGAGAAAGCAATGTATGCATTGCGCAAGTTCCTATTTGCTAATGTATATACCAATCCGATCGCCAAGGGCGAAGAGCGCAAAGTTGTACATATGATCGAGCAATTATATGAATATTTTATTCATCATTCTGACAAATTACCGGAAGAATTTTTGGAATTGATCAGGCAAGGGGAAACAACGCAACGTACGGTCTGTGATTTTATTGCGTGCATGAGTGATCGGTATTCAGTAAACCTATATAAAGAGATCATGATACCGAAGTCCTGGTCGGTTCGTGGTGTGGAACACCGATAAAGAAAAATATATTTTGCCTGCAAAAAAGGAAATGGGAAAAAGACGTCGAATAACCCAAATAGAGTGTTTGATTTCGGAAAGGAGGAAACGGTGTGCCCAGATATACAGAAGAACAGATCGAACAGGTTCGGTCGGCAAATGATATAGTTGATGTGATAGGCGCGTCAGTACGATTGAAGCGTTCCGGCAGCGGGTATGTCGGGCTATGTCCGTTTCATAGTGAGAAATCACCGTCCTTTTCCGTGAACCCGGCGAGACAGATGTATAAATGTTTTGGCTGCGGTGTGGGTGGAAATGTGATCACGTTTGTCATGGAATATGAGAATTATTCGTTTCCGGAAGCGATGGAAAGCTTGGCAGAGCGGGCAGGGATCACTTTGCCAAAGCAGGAAATGACTGCCAAGCAAAAACAGGAAGAAAACTTGCGCTCAACGTTATTGGAGATCAATGCCAAGGCGGCAAGATATTATTATGCGACGCTAAAATCTCCACAGGGTAAATTAGGTCTTGAATATCTGCGGGGACGACAGCTTAGCGATGAAACGATCTTAAGGTTCGGTTTAGGTTATGCCGGACAGGGTGGCGGTGAGCTTTACCGCTATTTACGGCATGAAGGGTATGATGATCGCATTTTGCGTGAGACCGGATTGTTTAAGATGGATGAGCGTGGCGTTTATGATAAATTTTGGAACCGTGTTATGTTCCCGATCATGGATGTGAATAACCGGGTTATTGGTTTTGGAGGAAGAGTTATGGGGGATGCCAAGCCGAAATATTTGAATTCTCCAGAAACAAAACTTTTTGACAAGAGCCGTAATCTGTTTGGCCTCAATTATGCAAAGCAGGGCAAACGTAAGAAGTTTATTCTTTGTGAGGGATATATGGATGTGATCGCATTGCATCAGGCAGGATTTAGTGGTGCAGTGGCATCGTTAGGTACTGCATTTACAGAGCAGCAGGCCAATCTGCTTCGAAGATATACTGATGAAATCTATCTGACGTATGATAGTGACGAGGCGGGAGTCAAAGCAGCACTGCGTGCAATACCGATATTAAGGCGTGCAGGTATTACGGGACGTGTGGTTCATATGGAGCCATACAAAGACCCGGATGAGTTTATCAAGGGACTTGGCAGTGATGCGTTTGAAGAACGTCTGGAACAAGCACAGAACAGTTTCTTTTTTGAAGTAGATGTGCTTCGAAAACAGCACAATCTGAGTGATCCGGAGGAAAAGACAAAGTTTGTGCATGGAATGGCACGTAAACTTTTGGTGTTTGATGACAAAGTGCAGCGGGATAGTTATTTGGAGGCGTTATCTGCTAAGTATAGTGTTCCGAAGGAAGATTTAAGATCCCTCGTGATCCGCTACAGCAATATGGAGCCGGAAGGTTATCGGGAGGTCATGGAAGAACGACATGAACAGAGCAGAAGAAAGGCGATCCGCAAGGATCCGGAGGGAATGGCATATACGTATCGGCTGTTTTTGTCTTGGTTGATCGAACAGCCGGCCCTTTATGAACAGGTTAAACACATTGTGCATGTTGAGGATTTCTTAGAGGAGCCGTATCGTCAGGTGGCGGGGCTGCTATACGAGCAGCTGGAACGCGGACAAGCAGAACCGGCACAGATCATCAGTCGGTTTGAAGATGTAGAAGAGCAGCGGATGGTGGCAGGAATGTTTCAGACAACATTATCTGCGAAGATGGACAACCGTGAAAAAGAAAAGGCGGTCAACGAATTGATCCATCGGATCAAGGAGCGCAGTATAGAACATCAGACAAGAACTTTGACGGATTTTTCACAGCTTCAGGATCTTGTCCGCCAGAAAAAAGAACTGGAATCTCCGGGAAAACTGCATATTTCCCTGACAGGAGATCAGAATAGACAATAGATACAATGGAAAAACCCGGATATCCCGGTACACAGATAGAAAGGAAGGAACAACATGGCAACAGAAAAGAAACAGGCGGAGCTGCAGGAGACAGTCGTTTCCGAGACAAAGGAAAAGAAACAGACCAAAACTGCTAAGAAGGCGAGCACAACGAAAAAAACGTCTGCTTCTAAGGCAGAGACAAAAGCGGAGTCTGAGAAGGCAGCTAAGACAACGACGAAAAAGCAGTCGGCTGCGAAAGAACCTGCGGAGAAAAAGCAGACGAAAAAGGCATCTGCCGCAACGACGAAGAAGGCATCTGCCAAAGAAGCAAAAGCGACAGAAGATGAGACAAAGAAATTTATGGAGCGCATGAGAGCATTGTTAGATCTTGCAAAAAGTAAGAAAAATGTGTTAGAGATCGCAGAGATCAACAATTTTTTTAAGGATATTGATCTGACAGAGGAGCGTATCGAAAAGATCATAGAGTTTTTGGAACAAAAAAATGTGGATGTTTTACAGATTTCGGAGGATAAAGATACCGATGATGATATGATCTTGGAACTGGAGAATAATGGGGAAGTTCCGGACGATGATGAGATCGAGAATATCGATCTGTCTGTGCCGGATGGTATCAGTATTGAGGATCCGGTACGTATGTATCTGAAAGAGATCGGTAAAGTTCCGCTTCTTACTGCGGATGAAGAGGTTGAGCTTGCAAAACGTATGGAAGAGGGCGATGTGGAGGCTAAGAAGAAGTTAGCAGAAGCCAATCTTCGTCTCGTAGTCAGCATTGCAAAGCGTTATGTTGGTCGCGGAATGCTGTTTTTGGATCTGATCCAGGAAGGAAATCTTGGCCTGATCAAGGCAGTAGAAAAGTTTGATTACAAGAAGGGATATAAATTCAGTACGTACGCAACTTGGTGGATCCGTCAGGCAATCACACGTGCGATTGCAGATCAGGCGAGAACGATCCGTATCCCGGTTCATATGGTAGAGACGATTAACAAGTTTGTACGTGTTCAGCGTCAGTTATTGCAGGAACTTGGCAGAGAACCATATCCGGAAGAGATCGCAGAACAGATGGGCATGCCGGTAGAGCGTGTTCGTGAGATTCAGAAGATCTCTTTAGAGCCGGTTTCTTTGGAAACACCGATCGGTGAAGAGGAAGACAGTCATTTGGGTGATTTCATTCAGGATGATAATGTACCGGTTCCGGCAGAGGCAGCAGCGTTTACGTTGCTCCGTGAGCAGTTGGATGAAGTGCTTGGCACGTTGACGGATCGTGAGCAGAAGGTGCTCAAACTTCGTTTTGGCTTGGAAGACGGCAGAGCCAGAACATTGGAAGAAGTTGGTAAGGAGTTTAAGGTGACCAGAGAGCGTATCCGCCAGATCGAAGCGAAAGCTTTGCGCAAATTGAGACATCCGAGCCGCAGCCGCAAATTAAAGGATTATTTGGAGTAATGCAGTTATCTAAACGATTGCAGACCGTGGCGCATCTCGTACACTCTGGCGGTGTTGTTGCTGATATTGGATGTGACCATGGATTTACCATTATATATTTGGTGATGAATCAGCTTGCATCGGCAGGGATTGCTATGGATGTGGCAGATGGACCGTTAATGCGTGCGAAAGAACATATACATCAGTATGGACTCGATAACAGGATCGCATTACGTAAGTCAGATGGTTTGCAGCAGCTTGTAGAAGGCGAGGCAGATACAATATTGATCAGCGGCATCGGTGGAGCTTTGATGGAACGTATTTTGCGGGAATTTCCGCACGTAACACAGTCTGCGAAAGAACTGGTACTTTCGCCTCAGTCAGAGATATACAAAGTACGTCATGCGCTGCACGATCTGGGTTTTGTGATCGCACAGGAAGAGATGGTATTTGATCAGGGTAAATATTATACGATCATACGGTGTGAGAGGGGCAGTGAGCATTACTTCACGGAGGAAGAATATATATATGGAGGGTACCTGATGCGAACGAGACATCCGGTATTTCTGGAATATATGCAAAAAGAGCTTGCGCGGGTGCAGCGTGTTTTGGAGGCAATGCCGGATACACAGCCGGCGAAGAGGCAGATTCTTCAGGAACAGCAGACTATCTCAGATATTTTGAATCCGAGATAACAGGCTGCATTGTCAGTGACAGAAAGGCAAAGGTGTTGTTATGGGGAAACAGATTAAAGTGGAAGTGATCATTGGCGCTAAAAGGATTCCTAAAACTTACGAAGAGGGAGTTACCTATGAGCAGGTGGCCAAAGAAGTACAATCGGCATATTCATATCCGATCATTCTAGCCAGACGTGGCGGTAAATTGGTGGAATTAAATAAGCGGATCCGTGAGGATGTCCAGATATGTTTTATGACGACGGCAGATGACAGTGGGCACAAGACGTATGTTCGTGGTGTGACATTACTGATGTTACGCGCGTTTTATGCGGTCTGCAAAGGGCAGCCGTTGGAAAATGTATATGTGAAATATCAGATCGGCGATAGCTGTTACTGCGAAGTGAGCGGTGTCCCTGTGACGGAATCTTTGCTGCAGCAGGTTGAACAGTATATGAAAGAACTGGTACATAGAGATATTCCATTTTTGAAACGGTCGGTAGATACTTCCGAAGCACTGCGTATTTTTGAAAAATATGGCATGATGGATAAGAAAAAATTATTTGAATATCGTCGTGTTTCCAAGGTAAATATATATACATTAGACGGATTTGAGGATTATTATTATGGTTATATGCCGGCAAGTACCGGTGTACTTCAGTATTTCAGTTTAGAGCCATATGAAAACGGATTTATGCTGAATCTGCCCAATAGCAAAACTCCGGATCAAACAACATTGCACAAACCAAGTCCAAAGTTGTTTGCAACCTTGCAGGAGGCGAAATCGTGGGGCAAGATGGTGGATGTTGATACGGTAGGTGCGTTGAATGATGTGATCTCGCATGGTGGTGCGCCGGAACTTATATTGGTACAGGAAGCACTTCAGGAGAAAAAGATTGCGCAGATCGCAGAGCAGATCGCCAATGACCCAAGTAAGAAATTTGTCATGATCGCAGGTCCGTCTTCTTCCGGTAAGACATCATTTTCTCATCGCTTGTCGATTCAGCTTCGAACACTCGGAGTGCATCCGCATCCGATCGCATTAGACAATTATTTTGTAGACCGCGATGAAACACCGTTAGATGAAAATGGCAATTATAACTTTGAATGTCTTGAAGCAATCGATGTTAAACTGTTTAATCAGCAGATGAATGAGCTGCTTGCCGGAAAACGTGTCGAACTGCCGACTTTTAATTTTGTGACCGGTCAAAAAGAATATAAAGGAGATTATAAGCAGTTAGGTGAGGATGATATATTAGTGATCGAGGGGATCCACGGCTTGAATGATAAATTATCTTATACGCTTCCAAAAGAAAGTAAGTTTAAGATATACATCAGTGCGCTGACCCAGATCAACATTGATGAGCATAATCGGATTTCTACGACAGATGGCAGATTGATCCGGCGAATGGTACGTGATGCCAGAACAAGAGGCGCTTCGGCCGCTCGCACGATCGGTATGTGGCCATCGGTACGCCGCGGGGAAGATCAATATATATTCCCATTTCAGGAAGAGGCGGATGTTATGTTTAACTCGGCACTGATTTATGAGCTTGCTGTTTTAAAACCGTATGCAGAAGCAATCCTCTTTGGAATACCGAAGGATGCACCGGAGTATATCGAGGCAAAGCGTCTGCTTAAGTTTTTGGATTATTTCATTGGGATCAGCAGTGAAGACATCCCGAAAAATTCACTGATGCGTGAATTTGTGGGAGGCAGTGTCTTTAATGTATAGGATTAATCTGTATAGAAAATTGCAACATTGACAGCAGGGCTGTATTAGGCACACATAATACAGTTTTTCCAGATCTGTCAGCAGGCAGTGTAGGACGGTCGGCAGATATGATAGATAACATGGTGTGCAGAAATGAGGACAAAAAGATATGGCACAGATTATTGATGGAAAGAAAATTTCAACACAGATCAAAGATGAGGTGAAAGAGCAGGTTGCTGCTCTGAAACAAAAAGGAATTGATGTAACTTTGGCCGTGATTCAGGTTGGTAAAGATCCTGCATCTACTGTATATGTCGGCAACAAAAAGAAGGCCTGCGAATATGTAGGTATTCGTTCTTTGGCATATGAACTGCCGGAAGAGACCAGTGAGCAGGAGCTTTTGGAGTTAGTACAATCGCTCAATGCTAAAGAAGATGTCGATGGCATTTTAGTTCAACTTCCGCTGCCAAAGCATATTGATGAGGATAAAGTGATCCGTACGATTTCGCCGGACAAAGATGTGGATGGTTTTCATCCGGAGAGCGTAGGACGTCTAAGTATTGGGCAGCCGGGCTTTGTTTCCTGTACACCGGCAGGGATCATCCAGCTTTTGAAACGTTCTGGAATAACGATTGACGGCAAAGAATGTGTTATTATCGGTCGGAGTAATATTGTTGGTAAACCGATGGGAATGCTCTTACTTAGGGAAAATGGAACGGTGACGATCTGTCATTCACACACTCCGGATCTGAAGACGGTTGCCAAGCGTGCAGATATTTTAGTCGTTGCGATCGGCAAGGCGAAGTTTGTAGATGCTTCTTATGTGAAAGACGGGGCCGCTGTCATTGACGTAGGAATGGATCGTGATGAAAATGGCAAGTTGTGTGGTGATGTTGACTTTGCTTCTGTTGAACCGGTTGCAGGGGCGATCACACCGGTTCCGGGAGGCGTTGGTCCGATGACGATCGCAATGCTTATGAACAATTGTGTGGAATCTGCACAGAGAAAACATTGTTAGAAATGGAGACTACGAATGGAACAACAGAATGTAACACCAATTTATTTTGTGTCGTTAGGGTGTGACAAAAATCTTGTGGACAGTGAAATGATGATCACTTCACTGCGGGAACAGGGCTTTCGTCTTGTGAATGAAGAGACAGAGGCAGAAGTGATTGTTGTAAATACCTGCTGTTTTATTGGGGATGCCAAGGAAGAAAGTATCAATACATTGTTAGAAATGGCGTCCTACAAGGAAACAGCTAAATGTAAGCTGCTTGTGGCTGCGGGATGCCTGGCTCAGCGTTACCATAAAGAGATACAAACGGAGATACCGGAAGTCGATATTATTGTCGGCACAATGGGGTATGAAAATCTCGCGGAAACGATCCGCGAAGAGTTAAAAGAGCATCAGGGTGTTGTTGAGACATTACAGAATATTGATTATCTGCCGACGCCGCTGACGAATCGAGATAGTATGTCCGGTGGATATTATGCATATCTTAAGATTGCAGAAGGCTGTGATAAATGCTGTACGTACTGCGTGATCCCGAAAGTACGCGGACATTATCGCAGTGTTCCGATGGAGAATCTGCTTGCACAGGCAGAACATCTGGTTCAAAACGGAGCCAAAGAGCTGATCTTGGTGGCACAAGAGACAACATTATATGGTGTGGATCTATATGGACACAAGAGCCTTCCTGAGCTTTTGGAAAAATTATCGGAATTAGAGGAGCTGAAATGGATCCGCATTTTATACTGCTATCCGGAGGAAATCACAAAAGAGCTGGTTCATGCGATCAAAACGCTTCCGAAAGTATGTCATTATCTGGATATTCCGATCCAGCACGGTTCTGATAGCATATTAAAGCGGATGGGGCGGCGTACCAATAGCAAAGAACTGCGGGATATGGTACATTATCTGCGTCAGGAGATTCCGGATATTGCACTTAGAACAACATTGATCACAGGATTTCCCGGCGAGAGTGAGCAGGATTTCGAACAGCTGAAAGAATTTGTGGAGGAACTTCGATTCGATCGACTTGGTGTATTTACGTACTCAAGGGAAGAAGATACACCGGCAGCCGCAATGGAGGAACAGGTGCCGGAAGAAGTTGCAGAAAAGCGGCGGGATGAGATCATGCAGATCCAGCAAAAGATTGCTTTTGAGAAGACGTCGGCACAGATTGGACGTGCTTTAGAAGTAATGGTAGAGGGGTCCCTGCCGGAAGATGGTGTTTATATTACGAGGACGTATATGGATGCACCGGAAGTGGACGGGTATGTATTTGTGGCAACTGATTGGAATCTGATGTCGGGAGATTTCTTAAACGTCAAGATTACCGGTGCAGATGAGTATGATCTCATTGGAGAGGTCATAGAGGAATAAGAGAATAGAATTGAAGGAGGATAAATATGAATTTACCAAATAAGATTACGATGCTTCGTGTATTTTTAATACCTTTTTTTGTTGTGTTTATGCTTGTATCAGCCATCCCTTATAGCAAATATATTGCATTAGTTGTTTTTGTTGTAGCAAGTCTGACGGATACCTTAGATGGTTATATCGCCAGAAAGTATAAACTTGTATCCAATTTTGGAAAATTCATGGATCCGTTGGCAGATAAATTATTAGTTTCTTCGGCGATGATCTGTCTGGTGTCCTTAAACAGAATTCCGGCTTGGGTTGTTATTGTGATCATAAGCCGTGAGTTTATCATTAGTGGATTTCGTCTGGTCGCATCGGATGCCGGTGTCGTGATAGCAGCGAGCTGGTGGGGCAAGATAAAAACAGTTGTACAGATGATCATGGTCATTGTCTTGATCTTGTCTATACACAATCCGGTTGTTGCTGTGATCGAGCAGATATTGATCTATTTAGCACTGGTACTTACGGTGGTATCGTTATTGGATTATTTGATCAAAAATTGGAAGGTTATGGATGATGGAAAGATGTAATGAGATAAGAGTACCATCTGAGGAGGCGGTACAGTTAGTAGAATATTGTATCCAAAACGGTTATAAGATTTCTACAGCGGAGTCATGTACCGGAGGCCTGATCGCGGCGGGTATTGTAGATGTACCGGGTGCATCAAATGTCTTTGAAGAGGGATATGTTACGTACGCAGACCGGGTTAAACAAAAACTGCTTCATGTATCCGTGACAACGATTCAAAAGTATACGGTGGTAAGTGCGCAGGTGGCTGAAGAAATGGCGCTTGGAACAGCGCAGGCCAGTGGAGCCGATATTTCTGTTACGACAACAGGTTATGCAGGACCGGAAGATGGTGAAGATGGGACACCGGCAGGAACCGTTTACATCGGAACCTGCTTTCGGGGGTGCGCAGAGAGCAGAAAATATTGCTTTGACGGTGATCGTGGGCAGGTGCGCTTGCAGGCAGCCCGTGAGGCAATGAAATTTGCATTAGAAAGGATGAAACAGATTGAGTGAGGTGATCGTTGTAGGCGGTGGAGCAGCCGGTATGATGGCAGCTATTGCGGCAGCGGACTGTGGACATCAGGTAACCATTATAGAAAAGAATGAAAAATTAGGGAAAAAATTATTTATTACAGGAAAAGGCCGGTGTAATATCACCAATGACAGTGATGTAGAGAATCATTTGAATCATGTGATCTCCAATCCGAAATTTATGTACAGTGCCTTTTATAGTTTTGACAGCAGCCGTATGATCGACTTCTTGGAACAGGAAGGTCTGGCGGTAAAGACAGAGCGCGGCAATCGCGTGTTTCCGCAGTCTGATAAGTCTTCCGATGTGCTGCAAACACTGCAGAAAGCACTTCGCAGAAGAAATGTTACGGTCAGATTGCATACGAAGATGACAGGACTTATGATCGAAGATCATATTTGTAAAGGTGTAAAAGTACAGAGTTATCATGGTGCATTGGAAACACTGGCAGCGGATGATGTCATCCTTACAACGGGGGGACTTGCATATCCTTCTACCGGATCGACAGGTGATGGACAACGACTGCTGAAACAGGCAGGAGTTGCTTTAGAACCATGTTATCCGGCGTTAGTGCCTGTTGAGACGGTAGAAGAGTGGCCAATCAGACTTCAGGGATTATCGCTTCGCAATGTGTCGTTGCGCGTGGAACGTGGATCGCATAAAATATACGAGGAACAGGGAGAAATGCTATTTACGCATTTTGGTGTAAGCGGACCATTGGTCTTGTCGGCGAGCAGCCTGCTCGGTCGTAAAGGTGCCAAAGACTGTAAACTGCATATTGACTTGAAACCGGCCTTGTCGGAAGAACAGTTAGATGAACGGTTACAGCGTGATTTTGCCGCACAAAAAAACAGCATGTTTAAAAATAGTCTGGGAAAGCTGCTGCCGTCAAAATTGATCCCGGTTATCGTGGAACTTTCCGAGATCACGCCGGATAAGCAGGTCAATGAGGTGACTAGGCAGGAGCGGCACAGACTGGTTAAGCTATGCAAAGATCTCACCTGTACCGTCAAAAAGCTGCGGGATTTTCCGGAAGCGATCGTTACCGGAGGAGGCATTTCCGTAAAGGCGATCAATCCGGCAACTATGGAATTAAAGGAGATTTCACATTTATTTGCCGCCGGAGAGCTGATCGATGTAGATAGTGTGACGGGAGGGTATAATCTTCAGGTTGCGTGGTCAACCGGGTATTTGGCAGGAATATCAGTGTATTGAATGATAATGGAGGATAGATATGTATAATATTGCAATTGACGGACCGGCAGGAGCCGGCAAAAGTACTATTGCCAAGATGGCAGCGAAGAAACTGGATTTCATTTATGTAGATACCGGAGCTATGTATCGTGCGATGGCGCTGTATTTTCTGCGCCGGGAAATTGATGCAAAAGATGAGAAAAAGATTGCAGAGGCCTGTGAGCATATCAATGTGACGATTGCTTATCAGGAGGGAGAACAGCAGGTACTTCTTAACGGTGAAAATGTCAATGCCTTTATTCGTACGGAAGAGGTTAGCATGATGACATCTAATACTTCAAAATATCCTGCTGTACGTGAGAAACTTCTTTATTTACAGCGGGAACTTGCGGCAGCTAACAATGTGATCATGGACGGCCGGGATATTGGAACTTGTGTCCTGCCGGATGCAGAGCTTAAGATATATCTTACAGCCAGTGCATCGGAGCGAGCTAAAAGACGTTATTTGGAGCAGAAGGAACGCGGTGTGGAAAGTGATCTTGCCCAGATCGAAAGGGATATTATTGCACGTGATGAGCAGGATATGAATCGTGAGATCGCTCCGTTAAAGCAGGCAGAAGATGCTATTTATCTAGACACCTCTGATATGACGATCGAGGAAGTAGTGACAAAGATCGTATCACTCGTTCAAAAGGCCTGAACAAAACGGATCTTTGTGGGCATAGAAAGGATTGAAAGATTTGTATGAAAGTTACATTGGCTAAGAGTGCGGGCTTTTGCTTTGGAGTGAAGCGGGCAGTGGAAATGGTTTATAAGGAAGCGGAGACGGGAAAGAAAGTATATACGCTTGGTCCGATCATTCACAATGAGCAGGTTGTGCAGGATCTGGAACAAAAAGGTGTGCGTGTGATCGATACGCCGGAAGAACTTTCCAAAGCGGAGGATGCGACGGTGATCATCCGCTCACATGGCATCAGCGCAGACGTGTATCATCAACTGGAAGACAAAAAGGTTCGCATTGTTGATGCGACCTGTCCTTTTGTCAGCAAGATCCATCGCATTGTTGAGAAAAAATATCAGGAAGGAAGCTGTATTGTCATTGTCGGCAATGCAAACCATCCGGAAGTGGAAGGGATCAATGGCTGGTGCAATGGCGCAGCTACAGTGATCGGAAGCGTTTCGGAGGCAGAAAATTATAGTCAGGAACCAGCCAGGAAACTTTGTGTTGTGGCACAAACGACATTTAATTACAAGAAATTTAAAGATATAGTTGATATTTTTTCGAAAAAGAGTTATGATATAGACGTTATGAATACAATTTGCAACGCTACCGAAGAGCGTCAGACGGAAGCGGCAGCCATTGCCGGTGACTCCGACGCAATGATAGTGATAGGTGGAAAACATAGTTCGAACACGCAGAAACTGTATGAAATATGCAAGAATGTGTGTCCGGACACACATTTTATACAGACACTTGATGACTTGGATTTGAAGCAATTTCAATCTTTTCGTAGCGTGGGTATTACTGCAGGGGCCTCGACCCCAAATACTATTATTAAGGAGGTTCAATCATATGTCAGAAATGAATAATGAGTTTGAACAGTTATTGGAAGAAACATCATTAGTAACAATCCACAATGGAGAGGTTGTAGAAGGGACAGTCATCAGCGTTAAGGAAGATGAGATCGTTCTTAACATCGGCTACAAAGCAGATGGTATCATTACTAGAAATGAGTATAGTAATCAATCCGGCATCGACTTAAGAGATGTTGTGAAAGAAGGCGACAAAATGAACGCCAAGGTACTCAAGGTGAATGATGGTGAGGGACAGGTATTATTAACATACAAACGCCTTGCTATGGAGAAGAGTAATGAGCGCATTCGTGAAGCATTTGAGAATAAAGAAGTACTTACAGCTAAGGTTGTCAATGTATTAACAGGTGGCTTGAGTGTCATCGTTGATGAGACTAAGATCTTTATTCCAGCCAGCCTTGTATCTGATACTTATGAGAAAGATCTTTCTAAGTATGCAGGACAGGAGATTGAGTTCGTTGTCAGCGAGTTTAATCCAAAGAAGAGAAGAATCATTGGTGATAGAAAGCAGCTTTTGGTTGCAGAGAAGAAGAAGAAACAGGAAGAGCTTTTTGCAAGAATTCATGTTGGCGATACTGTAGAAGGTGTTGTTAAGAATTTGACAGATTTCGGTGCATTCATCGATCTTGGCGGAGCAGACGGACTTCTTCATATTTCAGAGATGTCTTGGGGACGTGTTGAAAATCCTAGAAAGGTATTCAACGTTGGCGACAAGACTAAGGTTCTTATTAAAGACATCAAAGACGATAAGATTGCATTGAGCCTGAAGTTTGAGGATCAGAATCCATGGTTAAATGCTGATGGAAAATATAGCGTTGGTTCTGTTGTGAAGGGTAAAGTTGCACGTATGGCTGATTTCGGTGCATTCATTGAGTTAGAGCCTGGTGTTGATGCTTTACTGCATGTATCTCAGATCTCTAAGGAGCATGTTGATAAGCCGTCTGATGTATTGAAAGTTGGTCAGGAAGTGGAAGCTAAAGTTGTTGATTTCAATAGCGAAGATCACAAGATCAGCCTGAGCATCAAGGCTTTATTGAATGACTCACAGGCGGAGGAAGAAGAGGATGTCGCTGAAGAGCCAGCAGAGTAATAGTAGGTAATCGCTCGCCAATCCGTACTTGTACGGGTTGGCGATTTTTTTCGTATAGGGTTTTCGTTTGTGCGAAAAGTATGGAATGAAATTTGCGTATGTAAAGGAGGTCAGAAATGGGCGATTATGAGTTGTTTAAGAAACAGGTATTCGGGTTGACCCAGATAGACCTGAGTTGTTATAAAGAACGTCAGATGAAACGACGCATTGATGCGTTGATCACAAAGTGCAAGATTACATCATACGAGGAGTATATCCGATTGCTAAAGACAGATAAAGTGAGATTGGATGAGTTTGTGGCATACTTGACCATTAATGTATCTGAATTCTATCGCAATCCGGAGCAATGGAAGCTGCTGGAGGATGAGATGCTTCCGTATTTATTTGAGCGCTTTGGCAATGATCTGCATATATGGAGTGCTGCCTGCTCGACAGGAGATGAACCGTATACACTTGTTATGCTGTTAGCAAAGTTTATTCCGCTGGATAAGATCCATGTTTATGCGACGGATATTGACAGACAAGTGTTAGAAAAGGCGCAGATAGGTATTTATGATGAAAAGAGCTTAAAAGGACTACCGAAAGAATTTGTGTCGAAATATTTTACACAGGTTTCTGACCGGAGTTATCAGATCAGTGATCAGATCAAGCGTTGTGTCAAATTTTGTCAACATAATCTGCTGAAGGATAGATATCCAAAAGAATGTGATCTGATCGTCTGCCGTAATGTGATGATTTATTTTACGGAGGAAGCCAAAAAGGAGATATATCAAAAGTTTAATGCATCCCTTAAAAAAGACGGGTTGTTGTTTGTTGGAAGTACAGAACAGATCATATCGCCCGGCAATATCGGATTTGCAAGTTTTAAGTCATTTTTTTATAAACGCTTATAGTGTGGATAGTGAAAGGCATGGTGAAGAAAGATGGAGACTAAGATTAAGATCGTTGTGGATGCGATGGGTGGTGATTACGCACCAGAGGTTCCGGTACAGGGAGCCGTAGAAGCATTGCAGAAAAATACAAATATTTCTATCGTATTGGTAGGTAGAACGGATGCGATCAAGGAGCAGCTTGCAAAATATACGTATGATAAAGAGCGCATAGAGATCGTTCATGCAGAGGAAGTGATCGGATTTGACGAGCCACCGGTGATGGCAGTTCGCAAAAAGAAGGATTCTTCCATCGTAGTTGGCATGAAACTCGTTAAAAAAGGCGAGGCAGATGCATTTGTATCAGCAGGAAGCACCGGTGCTATATTAGTTGGTGGTCAGATGATCGTTGGAAGGATCAAAGGTATTGAGCGAGCACCGTTAGCGCCATTGATCCCAACGGCCAAAGGACCGGCATTGCTGATCGATTGTGGAGCAAATGTAGATGCCAGAGCTTCCCATTTGGTGCAGTTTGCACAGATGGGATCCATATATATGAAACACGTTGTTGGAGTAGACAATCCTAAAGTTGCTATTGTAAATATTGGTGCAGAAGAAGAAAAAGGAAACCAATTGGTGAAAGAAACATATCCTTTATTGAAAGAATGTAAAGATATTAATTTTACCGGAAGTATTGAAGCAAGAGACATTCCGAAGGGTGATGCCGATGTTATTGTATGTGAGGCATTTGTTGGCAATGTTATTTTGAAATTATACGAGGGATTGGCAGGGACACTGCTTTCTAAGGTGAAGCAGGGGCTCATGTCTACACTTCGCAGTAAGATAGGGGCATTGCTGATCAAGCCGGCATTGAAAAAGACAATGAAAGAGTTTAACACGGATGATCATGGTGGAGCACCATTGCTTGGCTTGAGAGGATTAGTTGTTAAAACGCATGGCAGCTCCAATGCGAAAGATGTCAAAATGGGCATTTTGCAGTGTGTGCAGTTTACCGAAGAGCAGATCAATGAAAAGATCAAAGAGAATCTTGCAGTAAAGCAGGAAGATTAGCGAATAGTATGAGATGGGAAAGGAATGAGTGTTTCTTATGGAGTTTGAAAAGCTGCAGATGATCATTGCAGAAGTTCTGGGCAAAGACTCGGAGCAGATTTATGCCAAAGCGCGGCTGGTGGAGGATCTGGGAGTGGATTCTCTGGAAGTTTTTCAGATCATTATGGGAATGGAAGACACGTTTGATGTTATTTTAGAGGAAGAAGCGGTGTATCAGGTGAAGACGGTACAGGATCTGTGCAATCTTGTGATGATACCTGCATAAAAAGGAGTATGATGAACAGTGAGACAGGAAAAGATAATTGAGTTTGAAAAAAAGATTGGATACACGTTTGAAAATCCGTATCTGTTGGTGACGGCATTGACTCACAGTTCGTATTCAAATGAAAAACGACTGAAAAAATATAAATGCAATGAGCGTTTGGAGTTTTTGGGAGACGCTGTATTAGAGTTGATCTCCAGCGAGTATATTTTTAAGGAAAATCCGCAGAAACCAGAGGGAGATCTTACAAGGATACGGGCAAGTTATGTCTGTGAACCGACGCTAGCAGCTTGTGCGCGAGAAATTTCTTTGGGTGATTATCTGCTTTTGGGTAAAGGAGAGGATCGCACCGGGGGCAGAGAGCGGGATTCTATTTTGTCAGATGCCATGGAGGCTACGATCGGTGCTGTTTATCTGGATGGAGGATTTGCCAGAGCAAAAGAGTATGTCGAGGCATTTGTGCTGCGTGATATCGAGAACAAAAAGTTGTTTTATGACAGCAAAACGATCCTGCAGGAGATTGTGCAGGGAAGACATCTTGCATTGGCATATCAGCTGGTGAAAGAAACCGGACCGGATCACTGTAAATCATTTGAGGTTGCTGTGATGATCAACGGTAAAAAGATAGCGGTCGGGACAGGAAGAACAAAGAAAAAAGCAGAGCAGTCGGCAGCGTATGAGGCAATTCTTGCTTTGCGGGAGAAATGAGGTAAGGGATGTATTTAAAAAGTTTGGAGGTACATGGCTTTAAGTCGTTTGCCAATAAATTAGTATTTGAATTCCATAACGGAATCACTGCTATCGTTGGACCAAATGGCAGTGGTAAGAGTAACGTGGCAGATGCTGTCAGATGGGTGCTTGGTGAACAGAGTGCCAAACAGCTTCGTGGGGCGAAGATGGAAGATGTCATTTTTGCCGGAACACAGCTTCGTAAGCCACAGGGCTTTGCGTATGTGGCGATCACGATCAATAATGAAGATCACAAGTTGAAAGTGCCGTATGAAGAGGTAAAGATTGCTCGACGGGTATACCGATCCGGTGAAAGCGAGTACCTGCTCAACGGTGCTTCGTGTCGTTTGCGGGATATTCAGGAATTACTGTTAGATACCGGTATTGGTAAGGAAGGTTATTCTATCATCGGGCAGGGTCAGATTGATAAGATTTTAAGTGGTAAGCCGGAAGAGCGTCGCGAGCTTTTTGACGAGGCTGCCGGTATTGTGAAGTTCAAAAAGCGCAAAACGGTTGCTGAGAAGAATTTAGAGGAAGAGCAGCAAAATCTTGTGCGAATCGAAGACATTTTATCGGAGTTGGAAAAACAGGTTGAGCCATTGGAGGCGCAATCCGAAAAAGCAAAAGAATATTTGAGTTACCGTGATGAACTGCGCAATCTGGATATCAATGTATTTTTGCAAGATTACAAAGAAAACAGCGCTTCCATGGAGGAACTTCGCGAGAAGGAAAGTATTGCAGATGGAGATCTGGCTAAGACAAAGGAAGAATATGAAACGGTCAAGTCAGAATATATTCAATTAGAAGAGGCACTGGATAAACATACGCGGAATCTGGAAGAATGCCGTGAAACGCTGAGTGCTGATAAAGTGAAGTTGAATCAGCAGGAAGGTGATATAAAAGTATTAGAGGAGCAGATCAATGCGGTGCGCCAAAGCGAGCTGTATTATCGTGAGCAGATAGAGAACTACCGTGCCAAAGTGTCTGAACTGGAAAGCGAACAGGAAGAGCATCGCGCAAAAACGAAAGAATTTGAAGATAAATTACAGCAGATGGAACAGTCCCGTCAGGATGTTACTGCTAAGCGGGAAAAGACCGGCAATGAGATCGCACTTCTCGAGCAGGAGATCGCAGGTCACAATGAGGCGATCGCACAGGCAAAAGATGCAAATACGGATGTTGTGACGCAGGAAGAACGCTTTCAAACGCTGTTAGAGCAGAACAATATCAAAAAAGTGGAACTGACAAAACGGATTTTGGAAAATAAAACGCAAACGGCCGGTTTGCAGGAGATTTTAGACCGAGAGCAAAGCAATCTGCAGGAGATCACGGATAAGATACAAGCGTTAGATGATGCCGGAGCAGAACTCGCACATTCTGTCAAGCATCTGCAGGGACAGACAGAGCAGTTAAATCTCGAGCGCCGGGAGACGGAGCGACAGTATCACATGGATCATTCCAGACTGCGTTCTCTGCAAAATATGACAGAGCGCTATGAGGGGTTTGGGCAGAGCATCAAGCGTGTTATGGAGCAAAAGCCGAATTATCCGGGCATTGTCGGAGTTGTGGCAGATATTATCCGCGTAAATAAAAAGTATGAGATCGCAGTGGAAACTGCACTTGGCGGCAGCATTCAAAATATCGTGACCGATAATGAGCAGACTGCCAAAAGTATGATCGCTCATTTAAAAAAGAATCGCTACGGCAGAGCTACATTTTTGCCGTTGACCAATATACATACAAAGGCAGCAAGCCGCGCACAAAATATTATGGCCGAGCCGGGTGTGATCGGTATGGCATCCACCCTCGTAGAGGCAGAAGATCGCTTCTCAGAATTGGTAGAATATTTGCTGGGACGTTTTGTTGTAGTTGATCATATCGATCATGCGATCGCTTTGGCCAAGAAGTATCATCACACGATACGTATCGTTACGACAGAGGGTGAACTCTTAAATCCGGGTGGTTCTATGTCCGGTGGTGCTTTTCGTAACAACAATAATCTGTTGGGAAGACGCCGCGAGATGGAGGAACTTGAGCAGCAGACGAAGAAATGGAAAGCGCGCCTTACCGAAATCGATGCAGATATTGCCAAGTATGAGAAAGATGGTGCGCAGATCCGTCAGAAGATCGAGACAAATCATCACCTGCGAGAAGAACTGGTATTGCAGCAAAATACTGCAAAATTGCAATATGATCGTGCAAACCGCGATATGGAGCAAGCGAAGGAACAGCTTGATCACATTCGTTTTGAAAGTCAGGGGATCGAGGGACAGAAAAAGGAGCTGCAGGATGAATTAGATAAGCTGCAGGATCAACGTAAGGAAAATGAGGATCAGAATAAGATCCGCGAAGAGCGCATTGCAGAGTGTACGGACAAGCTTAATCAGGTCCGGGAGCAGCAAAGACAATTAGAGACAGAAGATGCACAGCTCCAATTGGACTATACAACATTGGAGCAGAAGAAACAGTTTCAGCAGGAAAATGTGAATCGTGTTGCCGGAGAACTGCAGAATATTTGCCAGCAGATGGAGGAAGCATCCGGGAATAATATGCAGGCAGATGAGCGGGTACGTCAAAAAGAGGCACAGATCGCGGATTTAAGACAGCAGATGGATCAGCTTTCTGTGCAGATCACGACGTTGACAGAGATGGTTGAGCAGAAAGTGCAGAAACGTGAGGAGCTGACAACGAGGCAGAAAGGCTTTTTTGAGCGTCGGGAGAGCTTATCGGAGCAGATGAATGCATTGGATAAAGAGGTGTTCCGCCTGCGCAACAGTCAGGAAAAACTGCAGGAAAAGATGGATTCTTACACGAACTATATGTGGGAGCAGTATGAACTGACCTTTAGTAAAGCGGAAGAAATTCGTGTAGCGTTAAATATGTCCGGGGCGCAAATGCGTGCCCAGATCAAAACCCTAAAAGGCAAGATCAAAGGCTTAGGGGATGTCAATGTCAATGCAATTGAACAGTACCGGGAGCTAATGGAACGCTATGAACTGCTTAACGGCCAGCATGATGATCTCATTAAGGCAGCCGATGTCTTACGTGGCATTATCGAGGAACTGGATACTGAGATGAGAAAACAGTTTGAAGAACAGTTTGCTGAAATTCAGACACGTTTTGATAAAGTGTTTAAGGAACTATTTGGTGGTGGACGTGGAGCACTGGAGTTGACAGAGGGAGAAGATGTCCTTGAGGCAGGCATTAAGATCGTTGCCCAGCCGCCGGGAAAGAAACTGCAAAATATGATGCAGATGTCCGGTGGAGAGAAAGCTCTGACAGCGATCGCACTGCTTTTTGCCATCCAAAGTCTGAAACCATCTCCGTTTTGTCTGTTGGACGAGATCGAGGCAGCGTTGGATGATTCTAATGTAGGGCGTTATGCCAATTATCTGCATAAATTGACCGAAAATACACAGTTTATCGTTATTACGCATCGACGTGGTACGATGAATGCTGCAGATATCCTGTATGGTATCACTATGCAGGAAAAGGGAGTATCTACGTTGGTTTCTGTCAGTCTGTTGGATGAAAAAGAGATTGCCAATTAGATGGACAGATTGTCGGCATTTGAAACATATTGTATCTGATGTTGCATTTTAGCAGTAAAACAGGTAATATAGTAAGATAGTGCATAAAAAAGAATAACATGGAGAGTGAATATGAGTGAAAAAAAGGGATTTTTCAGCAGACTGAAAGACGGACTGACAAAAACACGAGACAACTTTGTCGCTGGAATTGACAATATATTCAACGGCTTTTCGGAGATTGACGATGATTTCTATGAAGAGCTCGAAGAAGTGCTTATTATGGCAGATATTGGTGTAAATACTACGTCAAAGATCATTGAGAATCTGCAGCAAAAAGTCAAAGAGCAGAAGATCAAAGAGATCAGTGTCTGCAAGCAACTGTTGATCGACAGTATCAAAGATCAGATGCGCGTGGATGAACATGCATATGACTATGAGAATGAGACTTCGGTTGTATTGTTGATCGGTGTCAACGGCGTTGGAAAAACGACGTCAGTAGGCAAGTTGGCAGGACAGTTCAAAAACAATGGTAAGAAAGTGATACTTGCAGCTGCTGACACATTTCGTGCGGCAGCAATTGAACAGCTTACCGAATGGGCAAATCGTGCAGGCGTGGAGTTGATCTCCGGTCAGGAAGGCGGTGATCCGGCAGCAGTTGTGTATGATGCCGTAAATGCAGCAAAGGCAAGAAAGGCAGATATTTTGCTCTGTGATACAGCCGGACGACTTCATAACAAGAAAAATTTGATGGAGGAGCTGCGCAAGATCAATCGAATTATTGAACGTGAATATCCGGATGCACATCGGGAGACACTGGTTGTATTGGATGGAACGACGGGACAGAATGCATTAGCACAGGCAAAACAGTTTGGCGAAGTGGCAGACATTACCGGAATCATTTTGACAAAATTAGATGGTACGGCCAAAGGCGGGATTGCGATCGCAATTCAATCAGAGCTGCATGTACCGGTGAAATATATTGGTATTGGAGAGCAGATTGATGATCTGCAGAAATTTGATGCAGATCAATTTGTTGACGCACTGTTTGAATGATTGACAGGATAAAAAGAAAATTCATTGGAGGATAGTAACATGATGACATTAGATAAGTTTGAAGAAGCCTCAGAAAAAGTTAAGGAAGTCGTACTTCCGACCAATCTGATCTATAGCGAGTACTTTTCAGAACAGACAGGAAATAAAGTATATCTGAAACCGGAAAATATGCAGTACACAGGAGCTTATAAGGTGCGAGGCGCTTATTATAAGATCAGTACAATGTCATCGGACGAAAGAGAAAAAGGATTGATTACGGCATCTGCAGGAAATCATGCGCAGGGAGTTGCCTACGCGGCCAAATTATATGGTGTTCCGGCAACGATCGTAATGCCGACAACGACGCCATTGATAAAAGTGAATCGAACGAAAGGTTATGGCGCTAACGTGATACTGCATGGATCAGTATACGATGAAGCCTGCCAGAAAGCGTTGGAATTGGCAGAGAAGAGCGGTGCTACTTTTGTACATCCGTTTAATGATGAAACCGTTGCAACCGGTCAGGGAACGATTGCAATGGAAATCTTTAAGGAACTGCCGACAGTAGACATTATTTTGGTCCCAATCGGTGGTGGTGGACTGGCAGCCGGTGTTTCAACACTTGCTAAGCTGTTAAATCCGAACATCAAAGTGATTGGCGTAGAGCCGGCAGGCGCAAGCTGTATGAAAGCATCTTTAGATGCGGGCAAAGTAGTTACACTGCCAAAGGTAGAGACAATTGCGGATGGTACTGCTGTTAAGACTCCGGGAGATAAGATTTTCCCATATATACAGAAAAATATTGACGAGATCATTGCTGTTGAGGATGAAGAGTTGATCGTCAATTTCTTAGATATTTTGGAAAACCATAAGATGTTAGTAGAAAACTCAGGCTTGCTTACTGTGGCAGCATTAAAGCATCTCGACTGCAAGGGCAAACGGGTCGTTTCAATCTTAAGTGGCGGTAATATGGACATTATTACGTTGTCTTCCGTCGTTCAGCATGGACTGATCGCCCGCGGCAGAGTATTTACCGTTGCCGTACAGTTACCGGACAGACCGGGTGAACTTGTCAACGTAGCGGATATTATCGCAAAAGAAAAAGGAAATGTTATCCGCTTAGAGCATAATCAGTTTGTCAGCATTAACCGTAATGCGGCAGTTGAGCTTCGGATCACGCTTGAGGCATTTGGACAGGAGCACAAAAATGAGATCTTAAAGGCGCTTCGTGACAAGGGATATGACGCAAAAGAAGAGACACCGACAGGTATGTATTAGAAAGGAATGGTTGTTTTATGGCAGGAACAGAAAATACAAAGGCATCAGAATTGTTGCACACACCCGGTGGAGTGCGGGATATTTATGGCAGTGCTTGTGCCAGAAAGCTGGAGGTACAGCATTCGTTAGAGCAGGTAATGCATTCCTATGGATTTCGAAATGTGCAGACACCGACGTTTGAGTATTTTGATATTTTTAATAAAGAACGTGGAACAGCTGCATCCAATGAGATGTTTAAGTTCTTTGACCGTGGCAACAATACACTAGTATTGCGACCGGACATGACGCCGGCGATCGCACGCTGTGTTGCCAAATATTTCCGTGAGGAGACTGAGCAGATGCGTTTCTGCTACACGGCACAGACTTTTGTCAGTACCGGACAATACAAGGGTAAATTACAGGAAGTGACACAGGTTGGAGCAGAGCTTTTTATGGATGACAGCTCCGATGCGGATGCAGAGATGTTAGCATTGACGATAGAATGTCTGTTAGAGAGCGGTTTGAAGGAATTTCAGATCGAAGTGGGACATGCCGATCTGTTCCGGGCTTTGGTAGAGGAAGCAGGCTTTGAGGAGGAGACGATCGAGACGCTGCGTGATCTGATCGAGAGCAAAAACTTCTTTGGCGTGGAAGAATTGTTAGGCAAGCTCACGGTACAGCAGGGGTTAAAAGAGGTCTTTGTGAAACTGCCGGAGCTATTAGAGAATTTAAAAGAGGCGGCAGATTTTGTGCGTGCGAGAAGTAAGAGCGAGCGCGTATATAAAGCATTAGAACGCTTGGAAAAATTAGAAGAGATCTTAAAGATATATGGTTTAGAAGATTATGTCACGATCGATCTCAGTATGCTGAGTCATTACAGCTATTATACAGGAGTTGTATTCCGTGCCTATACATATGGAAATGGTGAGGCGATCGCCAGCGGTGGCCGCTATGACGGTTTGGTGGCACAGTTTGGCAAAGAGGCGCCGGCAATCGGTTTGGTTATCGTATTAGACCAGTTGATGATCGCAATGGAGCGTCAGAAGCTGTTTGGAGAGACTGCACTTGGCGGAACACTTTTGGTGTATCCGAAAGAGGTGCGTGCGCAGGCTTTGCAGGAGGCTAAGAAAATGCGTGAAGGTGGACAAGTTGTTCAGATGATGCGCAAATCTTCCAAAAAAGAAATTGAAGAATATGTTGCTTACGCAAAACGCAACGGTAATGATTCTTTGATCTACCTGACGAAAGATGGCGAAAAACAGCAGATGATAGAGGCGAAATAAGTAGGAGGATAGCGATGAAATACATAACATTTGCCCTGGCAAAAGGGCGTTTGGCAAAACAGACATTAGCGCTGTTAGAGCAGATTGGTATTACATGTGAGGAAATGAAGGATGAGAAAACGCGTAAGCTGATCTTTGTAAATGAAGAACTTGGTTTTAAGTTTTTCCTTTCGAAAGCATCGGATGTTCCGACTTATGTTGAAATGGGTGCTGCTGATATTGGTGTAGTCGGTAAGGATACCATTTTGGAAGAGGGCCGCAAGTTATACGAAGTATTGGATCTCAATTGCGGTAAATGCCGTATGTGTGTTGCAGGACCGAAAGAGGCGAAGGAACGCTTGAATGACGGTTCTCTGATCCGTGTGGCAAGCAAGTATCCTCGCATTGCAAAGGATTATTTTTATAATGTCAAACATCAGACAGTTGAGATCATTAAACTGAATGGGTCGGTAGAGCTTGCTCCAATCGTTGGTCTGTCAGAAGTGATCGTGGATATTGTTGAGACAGGTTCGACACTGCGTGAAAACGGTTTGGAAGTATTGGAAGAGATCTGTCCGTTATCGGCGAGAGTGGTTGTTAATGAAGTGAGTATGAAGATGCAGCATGAGCGTATTACAAAGTTGATCCGAGATTTGCGGGAAGTTATTCCACAGTAACATAGAAAGAGGAGGAAATTACGATGAGAATTGTAAAGCTGACACAAAAAGAGCGCGAAAATATTTTGGAAAATCTTTTGAAAAGAAGTCCGAATCAATATAGCAAATTTGAGACAACGGTTCGCGATATTTTGGATAAAGTGAAAGCAGAAGGTGACCAGGCACTGTTTGCGTATACAGAACAGTTTGATGGTGTAAAGATCACTGAGGAAACCTTCCGTGTTACCGAAGAAGAAATTGCTGAGGCATATGAAAAAGTAGATTCTCATCTGATTGAAATCATTCGTAAGGCGTTAGTGAATATTCGTGATTATCACCAGAAACAGGTTCGATACAGTTGGTTTGACAGCAAACCGGATGGCACGCTGTTAGGTCAGAAAGTAACAGCATTGGAACGTGTTGGTGTATATGTTCCGGGTGGTAAAGCAGTATATCCGTCATCGGTTCTGATGAATATTGTTCCGGCAAAGGTGGCAGGAGTAGAACGTATCGTTATGACAACACCGCCGGGAAAAGATGGCAAAGTATATCCGATCACATTGGTTGCAGCCAAAGAGGCTGGCGTCGATGAGATTTATAAAGTGGGTGGAGCACAGGCAATCGGTGCTTTGGCATATGGAACCGAAAGTATCAAAAAGGTTGATAAGATCGTGGGACCAGGCAATATTTTTGTGGCACTGGCCAAGAAAGCGGTATATGGACATGTCAGCATTGACTCGATCGCCGGCCCGAGTGAGATTTTAGTACTGGCAGATGAGACAGCCAACCCACGTTATGTAGCTGCTGACTTATTGTCACAGGCAGAACATGATGAGATGGCATCTGCAATCTTGATCACGACTAGCGAAGAGCTGGCTGATAAAGTATCCGAAGAAGTTGATGGTTTTGTGAAAAAATTATCCCGTCAGGAGATCATTCAAAAATCATTGGATTCTTACGGTTATATTCTGGTTGCAGATACGATGGAAGAGGCGATTGAAACAGCTAACGAGATTGCTTCAGAGCATTTAGAGATCGTTACGAAAAATCCATTCGATACAATGACGAGAATCCGTAACGCCGGAGCGATTTTCTTAGGAGAGTACAGCAGTGAGCCTTTGGGTGATTATTTTGCAGGACCAAACCATGTGCTTCCGACAAATGGCACTGCGAAGTTTTTCTCTCCACTGTCGGTCGATGACTTTATTAAGAAGTCCAGTATCATTTCCTATTCCCGAGAGGCACTGGAGCTAGTACATCAGGATATCGAGGACTTTGCAACTGCTGAGAAGCTGACTGCACATGCAAATTCAATCGCTGTTCGATTCGAACAATAATTGGAATACAAATTGCAAACTTTTGAAAAATCGGGTAAAATAAAAGGAAAAGCAAAGAAATGAGGATTCCTATGGAACAGAACGTGAAGTGCCGTCAGGCTGAGGTGACAAGAAAGACCGGAGAAACGGATATTACGATCCGTTTAAATTTGGATGGAACAGGGAAAGCTTCTATTCAGACCGGGATTGGATTCTTTGATCATATGTTGAATAGTTTTGCCAGACATGGGTTGTTTGATCTGGAAGTACAGGCAAAGGGTGATCTGGAGGTGGACTGCCATCATACGATAGAGGACACCGGAATTGTTTTGGGTGAGGCGATCCGTCAGGCTGTAGGGGATAAAAAGGGCATCTGCCGTTTTGGCGAGTGCATCTTGCCGATGGATGAAACGCTAGTACTATGTGCATTGGATCTGTCAGGCAGACCATACCTGCGCTATCATCTGGACCTTACAGTTCCATCTGTGGGACAGTTCGATACAGAGATGGTTCATGAATTCTTTTATGCAGTAAGCTATGCAGCAGGAATGAATCTTCATGTAAAACAGCTCGATGGGGAGAACAATCATCACATTATTGAGGCTGCTTTTAAGTCGTTTGCAAAAGCATTGGATCGTGCTGTGAGTTATGACGGACGTATATCCGATGTATTATCAACCAAAGGAAGCCTATAGGAGGACGATTATGAACCACAAAAAGATAATTCCTTTTATTAATGCAGAGAATGAGTATCCTGCAAATGTCATTCAATTGGCAAACCGCTATTCCTGTGAGGGAGCGGACGAATTGTTTTTATATAATTATACCGGAGATGAAGCTTCCAGAGAGGAGTTTTTGTCTACCGTGCGGGAGATTGAAAAACAGATCGACATTCCATTTACGGTTGGAATCTATGTATCACGGTTTGAGGATGCCAAAAAGGCACTCTATACCGGAGCAAGTTCTGTTGTGATCCGTAAGGCTTTGCTGCCGGAGGAGAAAGAATTAAATGAGATCCTGCGCCGTTTTGATCGTGATAAACTGGCTGTGGAAGTCGACATGAAGGCTGATTTTCAAAATGCGGAACAGCTCAATGCTTTTTATGAGCAGGGATTTGGTACGGTCGTGTTAAAGCATATTGATACGACAAAGAGTTTTAGTGATGCGATCGATCAGTGCAAAATGACGGTTTTGATCCGAGATGGATTGATCCGTAATGATCTAAGTGAGTTGCTTTCCTATAGCAATGTATACGGTGTATCAACTAATTATTTTGAGGACAAAGATATTTATAAAGCAAAACGTGCATTGAAGCAGAATGGTATAGCTGTGGAAGTTTTCGAAAGTCTGATCGATTTTGCTGATTTTAAGCTGGATGCCAATGGGTTGATCCCGGCAATTGTGCAGGATTACCGCACCGGTGAAGTTCTTATGCTTGGATATATGAATGAGGAATCTTATGCGAAGACGATCGAAACAGGCCGCATGACATATTTCAGCCGAAGCAGACAGAAACTTTGGTTAAAGGGTGAAACTTCCGGTCATTTTCAGTATGTTAAATCATTGTCGTTAGATTGTGATAATGATACGATTCTTGCTAAAGTGCGTCAGATCGGTGCTGCCTGTCATACCGGCAATCGAAGCTGTTTTTTCAAAGAATTGGCCAAGAAAGAATATATTCAGACGAATCCTCTTACCGTATTGATGGAAGATTACAACGTTATTATGGAACGAAAAAATCATCCAAAGGAAGGTTCGTATACGAATTATCTGTTTGATAAGGGAATCGATAAGATTCTTAAGAAATGTGGAGAAGAGGCAACGGAGATTGTGATCGCTGCCAAAAATCCGGATGCAGAAGAGCTGCGCTATGAGATTGCAGATTTCCTGTATCATATGATGGTCCTGATGGCAGAATGTGGTTTGGACTGGAATGATATCACGAAGGAATTGGTGAATCGCAGGTAATAATAAGAAGGAGGAGAAGATATGATTGGTGTTTTGTTAGCAAAGGGGATTGCTGATCTGTCCTTTGGAGGTGCGCTGCTCTGGTATGTCGTTAAATATATCGTCAGTGCTGCTCTTGCCGTCGCAGCGGTTATGTTGGGAATCCGCCTGCGCAAAAATAAAAACGCAAAGACAGAGCAGTTAGCAGTGGATAAGGAAAGTGCTCATGGAAATTGAGAAAAAATATCAGATCAAAGAAATGCCTTGTTTGGATGGAGCTATGACAAAGGAAATGGAGCAGGGGTATCTCTGCACGGATCCGGTAGTGCGTATCAGACGAAGCAATGACAAGTATATTTTGACCTGTAAATCCTTTGATGGAATGATTGGCGAAAGACGGGCGGATGTTCGTATGTGCCAGGAGTATGAGATAAACCTGCCGGAGGAAAGTTATAAGCATCTGCGCCAGAAGGTAGATGGCGGCTTGATCTCTAAGACACGGTATATTATTCCGTTAGCAGATGGGCATATTGCGGAATTAGATGTATTTCATGGTCCCTTAGAGGGACTTCGTTTTGTTGAAGTGGAATTTCAGGATGAGGAAGATGCAGATCTGTTTGTTCCGCCGGAATGGTTTGGTCAAAATGTAAGTGGTGATAAACGTTATTCCAACAGTTTTTTGTCAACGCAGACAGGGCTGGAAGCGTTTTTGTAAATACAAAGTAAATCCGAATGAAGACAAAATAATGCGACTACAGGGAAATTCGGTTACTGCAATAAAAAATAATGGAGGCACATTATGTTTAAAATTTTAAAGAAAGAATACCTTGCCAATAATATCTGGCTTATGGATATTGAGGCACCAAGAGTGGCAAAACACTGTCAGCCGGGTCAGTTTGTCATTGTCAAGACCGATGAAAAAGGAGAGCGTATTCCGCTTACGGTATGTGATTATGACCGCGAGCAGGGAAGTGTTACGATTGTATTTCAGACAGTTGGAGCATCTACTACGGAGATGGCAAAGTATGAGGTAGGAGAATCCTTTATGGATTTTGTAGGACCGCTTGGATGTGCATCTGAGTTGATCAAGATGCCATTAGATGAGTTGAAAAAGGAGAAGATTCTTTTTGTATGTGGTGGTGTAGGTACTGCACCGGTATATCCACAGGTAAAATGGATGAAAGAACATGGTGTTGATGTCGATGTTATTATCGGCGCCCGCACAAAAGATATTATTATTTTGGAAAATGAGATGCGCGAAGTAGCTGCGAACCTTTATATTGCTACCGATGATGGTTCTTATGAGTTCAAAGGTAACGGCTGTGACAAGATCAATGATCTGATCGGACAGGGTAAGGAATATACGAAGGTTGTAGCGATTGGACCGATGATCATGATGAAATTTGTATGTAAGCTTACAAAAGAGCTTGGTATCCCTACGATCGTCAGCATGAACCCAATCATGGTCGATGGAACAGGTATGTGTGGTGCGTGTCGTTTGAAAGTTGGCGATGAGATCAAATTTGCCTGTGTAGATGGACCTGAGTTTGATGGACATTTGGTTGACTTTGACCAGGCAATGCTGCGTCAGCGTATGTACAAGACAGAAGAAGGCAGAGCAATGCTTAAATTGCAGGAAGGTGATACCCATCACGGTGGATGTGGCCAGTGCCATTAATGATAGAACAAAATAGAATAAACACTTCGAATGGAGGATAACAATGGAAGTAGATGTAATGAAGAGAGTTCCTGTACGTGAGCAGGACCCGAAGGTACGTGCCAAGAACTTTGAAGAAGTATGTCTTGGATACAATAGAGAAGAGGCAACGGCAGAGGCATCTCGCTGCCTGCAGTGTAAAAATCCGCAGTGCGTGAAAGGCTGTCCGGTAAATATTGATATTCCGGGATTTATTGGCAAGCTCGTAGAGGGCAGTGTAGAAGATGCTTATCATGTGATCAGTAAGTACTCTGCACTTCCGGCTGTATGTGGTCGTGTATGTCCACAGGAGAGCCAGTGCGAGTCCAAATGTATCCGTGGAATCAAAGGTGATGCTGTTTCTATCGGTAAGCTAGAGCGCTATGTTGCAGATACAGCAAGAGAAGAAGGCATTAAGCCGGCACCTGCAGAGACGAAGAACGGCAAGAAAGTTGCTGTGATCGGTTCCGGACCTGCAGGACTTACCTGTGCAGGAGATCTTGCAAAGCTTGGTTACGATGTTACTATTTTTGAGGCGCTGCATAAGGCTGGTGGCGTATTATCTTATGGTATTCCGGAGTTCCGTCTGCCAAAGACAAAAGTAGTGGATAAGGAAGTAGAAAACGTACAGTCACTGGGCGTTAAGATTGAGACAAACGTTGTGATCGGTAAGGCAACAACAATAGATGAGTTATTAGAAGAGGAAGGATTCGATGCGGTATTCGTAGGATCCGGTGCAGGTCTTCCTAGATTTATGGGTATTCCGGGCGAGAATGCCAATGGCGTTTTCTCTGCCAATGAGTATTTGACCAGAAGTAACCTTATGAAAGCCTTTGACGAGAACTATGACACACCGATCATTGCCGGCAAGAAAGTTGCTGTTGTTGGTGGCGGTAACGTAGCAATGGATGCAGCCAGAACTGCACTTCGTCTGGGGGCTGAAGTTCATATTGTATATCGACGTAGCGAAGAAGAACTTCCTGCACGTGTCGAGGAAGTACATCATGCAAAGGAAGAGGGAATTATTTTTGATCTCCTCACAAATCCAACACAGATCTTTACCGATGAAGATGGTAACGTTTCCGGTATGGAATGCATCCGTATGGAGCTTGGTGAGCCGGATGAATCCGGAAGACGCAGACCGGTGGAGGTTGCCGGATCTGAGTTTACGCTGGATGTAGATACCGTTATCATGTCTTTGGGAACCAGCCCAAATCCATTGATCTCTTCGACAACGAAGGGATTAGAGACAAACCGTCGTAAATGTATCGTTGCAGAGGAGCAGAATGGTCAGACATCAAAGGCAAAGGTATATGCCGGTGGTGATGCTGTTACCGGTGCTGCTACGGTTATTTTGGCAATGGGAGCCGGTAAAGCTGCTGCAAAGGGTATTCATGAATTCCTGAGCAAGTAATACGTATAAGTGAGTTTGCTGTCACGTAAGACCATGGACTGCAAATGGCGAGATCGTATTAACGAATAAACCGGATATCGGACTGTCGGAAGAGAGGACTCTTCCGGCGGTCTTTTTTACTTTATAGGAAACTTTTCGTTTCCTATAAAGTAAAAAACGCTCCGCGAGGATGCGCATCTCGCGGAGAAGAAGTTAGCTGTAAACAGCACCGCTCGAGCGCGAAAGAGTCGCAAGCGACTCTTTGTTCATTAATAACTGAAACTGCTGTTGTGTAGCGTGCGATCACCGCACAAAGTACTTGAAAGTACGAATTTATAGGGGCTTTCTGAGATTTTAGGCAAAAAAATTGTGCATATTGTATGGTTTGAAAGAGCAAAAAAGACAAATTGCACAAAATCAGGGTTGTCAATTTTTGTATTATCTGATTTTCTTTGTGAGAATTGCTATTTATGAGCATTTTTATTAGTACATACGTCCATTGTCCGGATGATATCATTTTGGTACGATATTACTAGTCCAGTGAGTGAGAAACATACACAAGATTTCAGTTTGCTGGACTGGAAAATCCAATTGTCAGGCAGATCATCTGATTGACATTCTAAGTTTTTGAAGGGTCTTTTGTTCATAATCACATTGAGAGAGTAAAGCAGCTTTCATATAGTATTTCTATTCATGATTTATTTCAGAATAAGTTCCCATATCGGACAAATCTACCTTTTACTAAAACACGATTTCTTCCATCGCTGTGCAACAGGGCAAAGAGAGGGATGATAGCTGTAGACAGCATAGAAGAGAACCGGATTTTCAAATGGAGTCGTTCATTAGGTTTCTCGAGGTTATAAGCTTTGATAGGGTGGGAGTATCGGGAAACCTCAAATTCAGCACAGATGAAACGGGCTGTTATAGCTTGTTTTGTCGAGAGTACATCAAGCAAATAGGGTATGGAGGAGATTATAGGATGTATGATTTTGAAGAGTTTAAAAATGTTATGGAACAGATGGTAAAAGAAAAATTTTCGGAGGGATATCAGGTCGAACGGCATAAAGTGATCAAAAACAATCAACTTGAATTGGATAGTTTGGTAATATTGGCAGAGGATACTAATGTATCACCACAGTTTTATATGCAGCAGCTCTATCCAAGATATGAACAGGGAGAGACGATGGAACAGTTAGTAGCTGACATTGTTTCGACCTATCACGAAACAGCCAAAAACAATCGGTTCGACAGTGAGAATCTGACATTGGAGGCGTGTCGGGAACAAATTATTTACCGCGTGGTATCTTTAGAGAAAAATGAAGAGCAGTTGGCGGAAGTTCCTTACATTCCATTTATGGATCTAGCAATCACCTTTCATTGTCTGATGGTGCAGGATGAACATGGAATTGCCTCTTTCCGGATCAGCCTTGATCTAATGCAGAAATGGGGATTGGATCATCAGACGTTGTTTACGATCGCACAAAACAATACGATGAAGCGTTTCCCGATTTCTATATGTCGTATGGAAACTATGTTATATGAGTTCTTTCAGCAGACAGATCATGAAAGCTCCTTGGATGATATTATGCAGACGGGGGATGAAAATATTTGGGGGAATCGAGCGTTTTGGGCAAAAAGTCGCGAAGGTGATCCATATGTTCTAACAAATTCGTCGAAGATTAATGGTGCGGCGGTTGTTTTGTATCCGCAATGCTTACAGCATATAGGAGAAAATATAGGAGGCAATTATTATTTGCTGCCTAGCAGCATCCACGAAATGATCATTATGCCGGAAAATGCAACAATGTCTCGGAAAGAACTGTGTGAAATGGTTACGGAGGTCAACGCGCAGTATGTTGAGCAGGATGAAGTATTATCGGATGCCGTTTATTATTATTCCTGTGTCAATAAAACATTGCAGATCTGCAACGGATAGCTTAATACATATCACTTATTAAGCGATATGAGGTTGTGAAAAAAATTTGAGGAATGGGAAGTTATTACAAGTTTGTACTAAGTAGCTATTTAAAAAGAGTTGGAAATTGTGTATAATAGGAAAAAGAGTTTTGCTTAAACAGCAAAGGAGTGGATTTTATGGATATGGTAAATAGTATTGCCGATATGTCGATTGCGATGGCAGGCAATCAGTTGATGACTAATGTCAGCACGGCAGTTCTTGATATGACGATGGATACCTATCAGGAACAGGCTGCGGAACTGACTAAAATGATGGAGACTTCTGTGACACCCCATTTAGGACAGCATATCGACATGACGATTTAAGAGGACAAAGAAATGGAAACGAGACAGTCTTGCGACTGGCTCGTTTCTTGATGTGCGCCTTGCGGCGCACGTCGCTAATGGGTGAAAGTCCCTAATCCGCCCTAGTAGTGGGAAGGATACAGCCAAGACCAAGGGTGTCCATCGTGAGGTGGAATCTGAAGGAAGGTGGAGGCAAATCTCTGGTCTGACGAACAGAAATCACATCAGGCTATAGTTAAGGATAAGGCTGCATCACAAGCCAAAGTCCAATAACTACTCGGAATTAACTGTAGTAAATGTGGCAGATATATGGAGAGAAAGTGACGTGTGGTACCAAGGGAGGTCTCGTCAGCGGTTGGAAACAGAGTATGAAAACCGTCAGTAACAACGAATGGCGAGAAGTCAGCAGAGGTCATAGTACCATTATGGTTGCAAACATAGTGGGAAGGACTGAACTTTAGGAGATGTGAGTAAATGAATGTAACCAAAGATGGATTTAAGGACAGACAACTTCATATTGAGGACTATCTGCAAATGGTATCTGCGGAACAGAAAGAGTATGCAGAAGTGTCCGCCCATCAGAGGATTACTGAAAACAACGACATCATCACAGATTTTCAGACGGACAATCTAATGGAACAGATTTTACACAAGGATAACCTTAACAAGGCTTATAAGAAAGTGAAATCTAACAAAGGAGCAGGCGGCGTTGACGGAATGAGCGTAGATGAACTTCTAGGCTTTCTGAAAGACAACCAAGAGCAACTAATCCAACAGATAAAGGATGGGAAATATAAACCTAATCCAGTCCGTAGGGTAGAAATACCCAAAGAAACAAAAGGCGAGGTCAGAAAACTGGGAGTGCCAACAGTAGTTGACAGAGTGTTTCAACAGGCAATCACACAGGTATTAACGCCGATTTACGAGAAACAGTTCTCGGAGGATAGTTTTGGATTTCGACCGAACAGAGGTGCGCATGACGCACTGAAACAATGCCAGACAAATGTCAATGATGGATATGTATATGTGGTAGATATGGATTTGGAGAAGTTCTTTGACACAGTATGTCAGAGTAAACTAATTGAAGTACTATCACGAACCATCAAGGATGGGCGGGTAATATCACTCATTCACAAATATCTTAATGCTGGAGTTATCAGCAGAGGAATGTTCGAAAAGACAGAGGTCGGAATGCCACAAGGTGGACCATTAAGCCCACTCTTAAGTAACATCATGCTGAATGAATTGGATAAGGAACTTACACGGAGAGGGCATAGATTTGTCCGATACGCAGATGACTGTATGATTTTCTGTAAAAGCAGGAAAAGTGCAGAAAGAACCTTAAACAACATAGTGCCATATATTGAGGGAAAACTATTCCTTAAAGTAAATCGCACCAAGACGTGCGTGGCACATATCAGCAAAGTCAAATACCTTGGCTATAGCTTCTATAGATACAAGGGAATATGCAGATTTCGGGTACATCCTAAATCAGTAACAAAGATGAAGAATAAAATCAGAGAGCTTACTGACAGACATAACGGATGGGGAAATGAATATCGAGCATTAAAGCTGACACAGTTTATTAGAGGATGGGTAAATTACTTTGGAATGGCAGATATGAAAGGTCTGTTGCAGAGTAATGACAAGTGGTTACGCCATAGAATAAGGGCAGTCTATTGGAAACAATGGAAGAAACCTAAAACGAAATACCGAAAGTTGAAAGAACTCGGAATGAATGAAGACTTTATTCAATGGCACGCAAATATGCGCCAGGGCATTTGGAACTGTAGCAATAATAGACTGGTACAGTTTGCCTTGAGTAATGAAAAACTCCGTGAATGGGGATATCCAACATTCACAGAGTTTTACCTGAAAATATGTGAAAACTAAAGAACCGCCGTATACCGAACGGTACGTCAGACTGTCTAACGATTCGAAAATTCAGTCTGATGTACGGTATTTTTATCTTCGATTTTTTTAATACCATTTTTATCTTTGTTTTTCACATGAATTACATGCGTTCCTCTCCCTGCTACATCACACTTCCTTCAAACTTCGTTACTAATTCTTCTGTTGAAAACATGCTTAATAATCGCTTAAAGTTATAAGCGAAAAACATAGATGCAGCTTCTGCGTCAACATTCTCTTGTCTGCGTCGATGAAAGAAACTATATCCGAGACTTCTTTTTATAGTCCCAAACGGATGCTCCACGATACATCTTCTCTGTTTATAAACCTCGTTATTATTTAGTGTTTCATTATACACAGTTTCAAGAACATCTTCATGTACCCAACGCTGTATCGTTCTTCCAGATGAAGAAGTAGTGCAGTCTTTTTTATATTTGCACGAATTGCAGTCTGTACACTTATATTTGCGATACTTCATACCATTCTTCGAAGTATTTTCAAAAAATCGTAATCTATCTCCTGCTGGGCATGTATATTCATCAGTTTCACCATTATATATAAACTTTTCTTTGCGAAATTCATTATCCTTTGTAGCATTATTCGCTTTAGCTTTTTTTATAAAGACATTCATTCCGGCATCAACACAGTTTTTTATCTCCGTTCCGTTATAATAACCTGTATCTGCCAGAACTGTAGAAGACTCTTTTTCTAAAAGTTCGGATGCTTTTTGTGCCATAGTGTAAAGCTGGTTTTGGTCATTTATATCATTAGTCGTCGAAATATCTACAACAAAATGATTCTTTGCATCTACAACAGACTGTACATTGTAGCAGATATCCAATGAGCCGTTATTTTTCATCCTTCTTGAATCGGGATCTGTCAAACTCTTTTGTTCCAGTCCTTCATCTTTTAATTCCTGTTTTTGTGTAAGATACTGTTCTTTTAGTTCTTGATATGTTTTTAGTTTATCTGTAAGGTCATCTGCCAGCGCTTCATCTTTAGCGATTGCCATAAGATATGCATTTATCTGAGCTTCCGCATATTCGATTTTTTTATCTAAACCGCTTTGCGTAATACAATTATGCTTGCTGTTTTGAGCACGGATCTTAGTTCCATCAATAACAATCAGTTCTCCATCAATGAGCCCCCAACCTTTGAGAATAAGAGTAAGATTTCGTAATGTATTGTGAAACGCAGTCTTATTCTTCTGAACAAAACCTGCAATAGTACCATGATCAGGTGTTATGCAGTTTACCAGCCACATTAATTCCAGGTTGCGTTTTGCTTCTGTCTCCAATGCTCTGCTAGAACGAATCTTATTTAAATAGCCATAGATATGAAGTTTTAATAAATCAGATCGGCGATAAGGTGATTGTCCTCGATTCCTACCACTATACTCTATAAAACCTAGATTTTCTAAATTTAAGGATTCTACATAAGAATCTATTACTCGGACAGAATTATCCTTACTTATTAAGTCATCTAATGAAGTGGTTACCATTCTTGTTTGATATCTATCTGCGCCAACAATATATGCCATAACGAATCCCCCTACGATACTGTATTTGGTAGTTCTATTATAACATTTTTCTTAATCGTTAGACAGTCTGACGTACGGTGGTGTGGGAGGTCGGTAGATAAGATAATTATCTACCTCCTACCCGATTGCAAAAAATTGGAGTCTGTGGCAATTATGATGTAGATGGTTATTATGAAGATAATAAATCGGATTATGATAATTACGATGATGCCTATGATGCTTTTGAAGATGACGAGGATTCGTGGGATGATTATTGATGCAAATGGAATAGAGAAGCTTACCAACATTAAAAGTACACCAGATCCGTGCCTTGACGGTTATATTCCCTTATGATATAATATTTCTCGCTGATTAATTGCACCTGTAGCTCAGTGGATAGAGCAACGGTTTCCGGAACCGTGTGCCGGGGGTTCGAGTCCCTCCAGGTGCGTTTTGATATTTGAGGAAGGATGTGGGTATATGCCGCTGCGATATAAAAAGTTTATTTTGATCTTTACGCTGGCAGTTATGTTTATTGGGTTGGGAACATTTTCTTTGATGGCTCCGGACCTTAATTTTTCGTTGTCAGCCACGAAGAGTGATGAACAGAATATAGCGGATGCGATAAAAGGCAAGTCGGATAAAGATATTAAAGAAGAGATCACCGATCTTGTGAAAGAATATTTTGATGCCAGACAGAAAGTAGATATGGATGCCTTGGCAGATTGTGTGACCGATGTGGACAACATTGACGAGCGCAAGTTGGTGGCGGCAGCGGAATATATTGAAAAATATGAGAATATTTCCTGCACGATCAAGGAAGGCTATGAAACAGGAAGTTATCGTGTTTACGCCTATCATGAAGATAAATTATATGATATTGATACGAAGATTCCATCGCTTACGGCATTATACATCAAGATGCAGCCGGATGGAAGATTTATGTTGCATTTTGGGACCTTGTCCGGCAAAGAGCAGAAGAAGATTGAAAAGCTGGATGCCAGCAAAGACGTCAAGGCGTTGCAGGATTCGGTTAATAAGAAATTAGAGGAGCTTCAAAGTACAAATCAAGAAGTTCGTGATTTCTGCAATATGTTGAATGAGTCTTCGGGCGATGGACCGGAAAGCACGGCTAATATTGATGGAGAAGCCGGAAGTGCGAATGGAGCAACCCCGGTGCCAACCGCACAGGGGGCACAGACACAAGCACCGGTGGCGACACAAGCACCGGCGGCGACACAGGCTCCGATGGCAACACAAGCACCGGCAGCGACGCAGGCACCAGCCGCTACACAGGCTGCACAGTAAATGAGGAAGTATAGGTAAGATAAGGTGATTCTTTTGAAGAGTCACCTTTTTCCATAAGGAAAGCAGGCAACACAGATGAGACTGCGTTTTGGGATATACAGGCATGAAGCAGTAGGAAAGAAGTTCGCAGAGATACTTTGCGGATGGAGAAAGGAATGTAACAATAGTATGGCAGACAATACGGGAGTAAGGATTAATAAATTTTTAAGTGAAGCGGGGGTATGCTCGAGGCGCGAGGCTGATCGAATGGTGGAGCAGGGGCGCATCACGATTGATGATAAGCCGGTAACAGCCGGTACGAGAGTACATGACGGAGCTGTTGTGCGGGTAGATGGACGCCAAGTGACCAAAGAAGAGGAAGAGATTTTTCTGGCGTTTTATAAGCCCAAGGGGATCGTTTGCACGACAGCGCAGGAGGAAAATGGAGAACAGATCAAGAATGTTGTAGATTATATTGATTATCCAAAGCGAGTTTATCCTGTCGGCAGATTGGATCAGGCTTCGGAAGGACTATTGCTTTTGACCAATCAAGGCGATGTAATGGAAAAAATTCTGCGCAGCCGTTACGGGCATGAAAAAGAATATTTTGTCAAGGTAGATCGTCCGATCCGCGATGAAGATTTACGTAAACTTGCCGCCGGTGTTCCGATTTTGGACACTGTAACAAAACCGTGCAAAGTGTGGCGGGAAGATGCGGATAGTTTTCATATCATATTGACGCAGGGATTAAATCGTCAGATCCGACGAATGTGTGAATATTTGGATTATCGGGTAACGCATTTGCGGCGTGACCGCGTGATGAATATTACATTAAAAGGGTTGAAAAAAGGCCGTTATCGCAGCTTGACGCCAATGGAGATCCGCGTGCTTCGCAAAGAACTGGAGCGGTAACGTCAGCATTTTCAGAAAGAATGGGGAATGATATGGAAGAGAAGAGAGCTAGGATCTTAGAGTTAGTAGAGCAGTTAAATCACGCGGCGGCAGTGTATTATCAGGGCCGTGATGAGGTTATGAGTAACTACGAATACGACAAACAATACGATGAATTACAGGCATTAGAAAAGGAGACGGGGATTGTTTTGGCGGGCAGTCCGACGCAGCGTGTAGGCTATGAGGTGCTTAGTGAGCTGCCAAAAGAACAACATCCTTCACCGATGCTTTCTTTGGACAAGACAAAGGATACAGAACAATTAGCGGCTTGGCTTGGTGAGCATCCGGGTCTACTTTCGTGGAAAATGGATGGGCTTACTATCGTACTTACGTATCAGGAGGGAACTCTGCAAAAGGCAGTTACCCGCGGTAATGGTCAGGTAGGAGAAGTCATTACCGGTAATGCTCGTATGTTTGATAATGTACCGTTGCAGATCCCATTTCAGGGAGAATTGGTACTGCGCGGAGAAGCGGTGATTACGTATTCCAGATTTCGGGAGATCAATGAATCCCTTCCGGTGGAAGAGCAATACAAAAATCCGCGTAATTTGTGCAGCGGTTCTGTACGCCAGCTTGATAGCCGTGTTACGAAGAGCAGACATGTGAACTTTTTTGCTTTTTCGCTCGTGACGGCAGAAGGTGTTGATTTCAAAGATTCGCAGGAGAATAAATTCAAATTTTTGCAGGAACAGGGATTTACGGTTGTCGAATATGTTCGTGTTACCGGGGAGACATTGCCTGCAGCAGTGGCAGAATTTGCAGAAAAAATCGTCACCAATGATTTTCCGTCGGATGGCCTTGTACTTCTTATGGATGAGATCGCATATGGAGAGAGTTTGGGAAGGACCGCTAAATTTCCGCGAAATGCGATGGCTTTTAAGTGGGCAGATGAAATAGCCGAAACGGTGTTAGAGGAAGTGGAGTGGAGTGCCTCGAGAACGGGGCTGATCAATCCGGTTGCAGTGTTTGAACCGGTGGAATTGGAAGGAACAACGGTAAGTCGTGCGAGTGTGCATAATGTCAGCATAGTTGAACAGCTTGCTTTGGGGGTTGGTGATCATATTCAGGTGTATAAAGCAAATATGATCATTCCACAGATTGCGGAAAATATGACACGAAGCGGGACGTTACCTATTCCGGAAGAATGTCCGGTGTGTCATAGTGCAACAGCCATTCATGAAGAAAATGGAGTGAAGGCTTTGTTTTGTGAAAATGCATCCTGTCCGGCTAAGAAGATCAAAAGTTTTTCACATTTTGTCAGCAGGGATGCGATGAACATTGACGGTATGTCAGAAGCAACGATCGAGAAATTGATGAATCAGGATATGATCCATGAACCTGCAGATCTGTTTCGATTAGATCGATATAAAGACCAGATCATTGCAATGGATGGGTTTGGCGAAAAATCTTACGAAAAAATGGTTCAGTCAGCGACAAAGGCGGCGCATACGACGATCATTCGTTTTTTGTATAGTTTAGGCATTCCGAATGTAGGATTATCCAATGCCGGCCTGATCTGTCGCTATTGCGGATATGATTTTGATCGTGTTTTGGCGGTTTCTGAAGAGGAGCTGACACAGATTGATGGCGTTGGTGCTGTGATCGCCAAAGCGGTAACAGATTATTTTGCGGTTGAGGCGAATCGACAAGTAGTGCAACATCTGTTACAATATATTTCGTTCGAGAAAATTGCGGATGATAATGTATCGAAAGATATGGAGGGAATCACGTTTGTAATTACCGGATCCGTTGAGCAGTTCAAAAACCGCAAAGAGCTGAAAGAGCTGATCGAATCGCATGGCGGAAAGGTGACAGGCAGTGTCACTTCTAAGACGAACTATTTGATCAATAACGATGCGATGAGCAACTCGACAAAAAATAAAAAAGCAAGAGAGCTTGGAATACCGATTTTGACGGAGCAAGCGTTTATAGAACAATATCACTTGTCCTAGCAGAAAAGTGCAGATATGCAGAAATGAGGTTTTATTATGCCAATTAAAGTACAAAATAATCTTCCGGCGAAAAAGATCATGGAGCAGGAAAATATATTTATGATGGACGAAACACGTGCAACGACGCAGAATATCCGTCCACTGTATATTGCTGTTCTCAATCTGATGCCACTAAAGGAAGATACGGAGGTTCAGCTGCTACGCAGTTTATCCAATACGCCATTGCAGATCGAGATTACATTTTTGACAACAGCATCGTATATTGGTAAAAATACGACGCTCAGTCATTTGAATGAGTTTTATAAGACCTACGATGATGTAAAAGAACGTAAATTTGACGGTTTGATCATTACGGGTGCTCCGGTGGAGCAGATGGAATATGAGGAAGTGCAGTATTGGGAAGAACTGAAGCAGATCATGGAATGGTCTAAGGCAAATGTGACGTCAACAATGCATATTTGTTGGGGGGCTCAGGCAGGACTGTATTATCATTATGGAATCAAGAAACATCTGCTTCCGAAGAAAATAGTTGGTGTGTATGAACATCGGGTACACCATCGAAAAGTACCGCTTCTTCGCGGATTTGACGATGTATTTTATGCACCACATTCCCGTTATACCGGAGTTGATCATGAGGCGATTGCAGCGTGTGATACGCTAACTGTACTTGCAGACTCCGACAAGGTGGGAGAACTGTTATTAGTATCTGATGATGGTAAGCAGATCTTTGTGATGGGACATTTGGAATATGATCGTATGACGTTGGATTACGAATACAAGCGTGACAGTAAAAAAGGCTTAAATCCGGATCTGCCGGAGAATTATTATCCGGATGACGATTCGTCACAAAGACCATTGCTTCGTTGGAGAGGTGCTTCCAATGCCTTGTTTTCTAACTGGGTCAATTACTACGTATACCAAAATACGCCTTATGAGTGGTCATAAATGTGAGTGCGTAGCCCAGTCATGGATTATTTGAAATTATGTGAGCAATTATTATGAAAAATGAAAACAAACTAAAATACGAAAAATATATTATGAATATATCCATGATCGGAAGCGTTCTATTTATGATCGCAGAGGGTGTCATGGCATTTTGGACGAGATCACATTCTATTTTGATGGACTGTATCTTTGATTTGACAGATCTGATCATGATCGGTCCGTTTTTATTACTGGTGCCGTTGCTGTATAAGCCGGTAACAGAGCGCAGGCCATACGGTTTTGCCCAGGTGGAGTCATTGTTTGTCGTTATTAAGTACAGTGTGCTATTGGCGATCACGGTCCGACTGGTTTGGGATAACTTTTATGCGATATTGCATGGTGGTCGTGAAGTGGACGGCGGTAAGATTGCAGTGTTTGAGCTGATTGTTTGTGCATGTTGTCTGATCGTTTATATGTTACTGCATTATTTTAGCAGACGTTATGCATCTATGACGATACAGGCAGAGATTTACATATGGAAGCTGGATGTGATCTCCAGTTTGGGTGTTTCTCTTGCATTTTTTGTAGAACAGTTCTTGCAAAAGACAACATGGAATCATCTGGCAGCTTATATTGATCCGATCGTTGCCATTATCATGTCGTGTTTGCTTTTAGTAGAGCCGGTCAAAATGATCATACACAATGTAAAAAGTCTGATATTGTTTGCACCGGATCAGGAAATCATGGATTCTATCCGGCAGATTGCAGAACATCACATGGATAAGATTCATTATGACATTGAATTTTTGGATGTGATACAGACAGGACGTAAAACTTGGGTTGAGATCTATCTGACCAGTCATAATCGCATTATCAATACCAAGATATTATTGCAGTTACGTAATGATATTCGTGCGGAGCTGCAGCAAGTATTTGATCAGGTATACGTGGAATTGATCCCAAGTTTGCCAGACGAATAGACTTGCGCAGAAACTAAAACTTCCCATACCGGAAGCTACTGCAAGAACCACATATTGCTTATTATGTCAAAGAATGCTAGGTGTTTTGCAGCCACAACATAGCGGCTTCTGTCGACAGAGAACTATAGTAATTGCCTTGCCGCTTTTTCGTTTTTGGTGATTTCTAGATTTTGTTGTCTCTGATGATTGATCTACATGCCCTTCGGAAACTCGAAGTCCCGGAAGCAAGGTATTCATCATTTTTGAAAGGGACTTTGCGCTCGTCGTTACTTATGTCTCGTATTTCAGAGACATTAAGTAACGTAACGTAGCGCATCGTAGCGAAAGCGTCCCGTCCAAAAATGGATGATACCTTGCTAAACCGGGACATCTCAGACAATCCTTCGGGCATGTATTCATCAGAGACGTAACAAAATAAGAAATCACCTAAAAACTCTGCGTTCTGCGGCAATTATCTTAGTTCTCTGCCGACAGAATAAGTTAGCTTATCGGCTGCAAAATACTATATTTATTGCTGACATAATAAGCAATATGTGGTTGCGTGAGATAATGAGGTGTGGGAAATTTCAGTTACTAAATAATAAAAACGCCTGCGGACGAGTTCCTGGCAGGCGTTTTGTGTATTATGATAAAGCAAAGAGACTTACAGTGTGCGTTCACTGCCCCAGAAGAAGAGTGCTACTGTACCCGGACCGGTATGACTTCCTATGGTCGTGCCGATATTGTTGATCACTACTTTGCCGTTTAAGTTTGGAAAGCGTGCCTCTATCAGATCGGCAACTGCTTTGGCATCTTCATAGCAGGCAGATTGGGATATAAAACATTTCCCATCGTAGTCTAAGCCATTTTCGGCATCTTCTTCCATTTTAGCGACAATTTCACGGATCACCTTACGTTTTCCACGAATCTTAAAGCGCGGAATCAGCTTGCCCTCGCTGTTTACATCCAGCAATGGGCAGATGTTCAGCAAATTTCCGATGGTACCGGCGGATTTTGATACACGACCGCCTTTTATAAAGAAAGTCAGGTCGGAAGAGAAGAACCAATGACGTAAATGAAGCTTATTGGTCTCTGCCCAGTCACGCAGTTCATCAATAGTCATTCCATCATCGCGCAGATCTGCCAGACGATCCATCAATAGTCCATATCCAGCGGAGGCAGCCAGTGAATCAACAATATAGATTTTGCGGTCTGGATATTTTTCGGCGAGAATATCTCTGGCAATACAGGCGGAATTCATGACGCCTGAAATACCGGAAGAGAGGCAGACATGTAGAATATCTTTGCCTTCCTGCAGAAAAGGTTCAAAATACTGCTCAAATTCTTCTGCATTGATCTGAGATGTTTTAGTGTCTTCGCCTTGCTCCATACGTTTATAAAATTCATCAAAAGGAATTGATTTGCCGAGATCATCCATATAACTTTTGCCGCCCAATTCAAAATGAAAACAGATATAATGAATAGATCTGGCCTCAAACTGTTCGTCTGTCAAGTCTGCTGTAGAACAACAGCTTAATACATAATTTTCTGCCATTTTAATACCATACCTTTCTCAAAAATGTCTTGCATGATCACAGGGGGTCATAATATTCCTGCATTATGCATGTCAGGACTCATTGTACCATGGAATTCTGATAATTTCAAATTACAACGGTAACGCCTCAAATTGTTCTTGAATCTGCAAAATATATTCAGTATAATATTTGTATATACGGCATAATGCGCCATACAAGGAGGACAAGATGAACTTTTTAGAAGAACGTATCCTAAGGGATGGTATAGTAAAAGAAGGTAACGTGTTGAAGGTGGATAGTTTTTTGAACCATCAGATGGATATTTCATTATTTGAGCAAATGGGAGAAGAGTTTAAAAAACGTTTTGCCGGTAAGGAGATTAATAAAATTGTTACGATAGAGGCTTCCGGCATAGGAATTGCATGTGTGGTAGCAAAGTATTTTAACGTTCCGGTTGTATTTGCTAAGAAATCTAAGAGTATCAATATTGAGGGAGATATGTATGTTGCTGAGGTGGAATCCTTTACACATAAGTGTAAAAATCAGGTCATAGTTTCCAAAAAGTTTTTATCTCCGGAGGACAAGGTGTTGATCATTGATGACTTTCTTGCCAATGGTTGTGCACTGCAGGGGTTGATTTCAATTATTACGGAGGCCGGAGCTTCTGTAGAGGGTATTGGAATTGCTATTGAAAAGGGTTTTCAAATGGGTGGCAGACTGATCCGCAATCTCGGTTATCAGTTAGAGTCTCTCGCAATTGTGGACAGCATGAATGCAGATACGAAAGAAATTGTATTTCGTGAGCAGTAAGCTGATCTGTTAGAACTATAGATATAAGATCGGGTGGATTGCAAAGAAATGAAAAGGACGTTTTTCTATATGCAGAAAGACGAAATGAGAAACAGGAAGGATAAAGAACATGAAAACAAATGAAACATCTGTACAAAATATTTATACATTAGACGGAAAAGTACCACCTCTTAAGGCAATTCCGTTTGGGTTGCAGCATATATTAGCTATGTTCGTTGCTAATATTGCACCGATCATCATTGTTGCAGGAGCAAGTGGATTGTCCTCGACTCAGACGGCAATGTTGATCCAAAGTGCAATGATCATTGCCGGTATTGGTACATTGATTCAGTTGTTCCCGGTATGGAAGATTGGTTCCGGATTACCAATTGTTATGGGTATCAGCTTTACGTTTGTGTCCATTGCATGTGTTATAGGAGCAAAATATGGTTATCCGGCGATTGTTGGTGCCGTGTTGATCGGCGGTATCGTAGAGGGCGTTTTGGGATTATTTGCCAAGTACTGGATCAAGATTGTTGCACCGATCGTAGCAGCAAGTGTTGTTACATCCATTGGTTTTTCATTGTTATCTGTCGGGGCTAATTCCTTTGGAGGTGGCAGTGGAAGTAAAAACTTTGGTGCTTGGGAGAACTGGGTGTTAGGCGGTGTTACGCTGCTTGCCTGCATATTGTTTAATATTTTTGCCAAATCTTACTTCAAACAGCTTTCTGTTTTGTTCGGTTTAGTAGTTGGTTATATTTTGGCCATTGTAATGGGGATGGTGGATTTTTCCGGACTAAAGGGAAGTTCGATCATTGCATTGCCACATCTTATGCCATTTAAGCCGGAATTTCATGCTGGCGCCATTGTATCCATTGTATTGATCTTTTTGGTGTCGGCGACAGAGACGATCGGAGATACATCTGCGATGGCATCTTCCGGTTTAAATCGTGATGTCACACCGGAGGAAACTGCCGGGTCAATTGCCTGCGATGGTTTTATCAGTGCATTATCAGCAGTGTTTGGCTGTATGCCAATTACTTCATTTAGCCAAAATGTGGGCTTGATCGCAATGACGAAAGTAGTGAATCGATTTGCAATCGCAACAGGTGCGGCTATCATGATCTTAGCGGGAATCTTCCCGATCTTTGGAGCATTATTGGCAACATTACCGGATGCGGTATTAGGTGGATGCACGATCATGATGTTTGGAACGATCGTTGTCAGTGGTCTGCAGATGATCGGAAAATGTGGCTATACGCAGAGAAATATTACGATCGCTGCATTATCGCTCAGCGTTGGTATTGGTTTTACACAGGTTCCTGAACTGTTCGCAATCTTTCCTGAAATGGTACAAAATGTATTCGGGCAGAACTGCGTTGCAGTTGTATTTTTGGTTTCTATCATATTGAATCTGGTTTTACCACAGAATATGGAGGCAACGATACAAGAAAAAGCGTAAGTAAACACAGTGAGACGATGTGCTTTTGGAACTTTAGAAGCGAGTTGTCTGCTGTTAGAAAGGATGGGAGAATGAACAACAAAATAACGAAGAAAAGACGAGTTTTGGCTGTTGTACTGACTATCAGTCTGTTGTGCATGACCGGCTGTGGGGCAGCTAACGGCGCACCGGACGATGTGGCGTCAAATGACGGAGGCAGTCAGACAGAGAGCAAAACAGGAAATGGTGGCATCAGCAAAGATGACATCAAAGTCGGTGTATTATATATATCGGATCCGGCAGAGGGAAGCGGTTATTCATATACGCATGATCTGGGTGTCAAGGGAATGCAGTCTAATCTCGGACTCAAGGAAGATCAGATAGAGCGTAAGATCGCGGATGATAGTGATGCAGCAGCCACACAGGAAGCAATCGAAGCCTGTATTTCGGATGGCTGTAATATTATATTCACAACGAGTTGGGGTTACATGGATACCACAGAAAAGATGGCAGAAAAGTATCCCGAAGTTTATTTTTCCCATGGAACCGGTTATAAGAGCAACGGCAAGAACTTTACTAATTATTTTGGCAGAATCTATCAGGCACGGTATTTAAGTGGAATCGTGGCAGGGATGAACACGAAGTCCGGCAAGATTGGATATGTTGCAGCCCAGGATTCTTCAAATTCAGAGGTAACGGGTGGTATTGATGCTTTTGCAATTGGAGTTGCATCGGTTAATAAATCGGCAAAGATTTATGTAAAAATAACCAATAGCTGGTATGACGCAGCGAAGGAAAAGGCGGCATCAGAAAAATTGTTGTCGATGGGCTGCGATGTTATGGCACAGCATTGTGATACGGCATATCCCCAGACATTAGCGCAGGAAAAGGGTGTGTATGGTATCGGTTATAACTCGGATATGAGTAAAGAAACACCGGATTCCTGCCTGACCAGTGTGATTTGGAATTGGAGTGCTTATTATACGTCGGCAGTACAAAGTATTATGGACGGAACATGGACTGGTGAAAATTATTATGAAGGCATGGCAGAGGGGCTGATTCAGATCACCGATCTGGCATCGTTTGCAAAGGAAGGAACGCAGGAAAAAGTTGATGAAGCGACCACAGCAATCCTTAGTGGTGAAAACAACGTATTCGATGGTGTATTAGAAACAAATACCGGGAAGAAGATTGGGGCAGCAAACAGTACATTAGACGATGCAACGATTACCGGAAACATTAACTGGTACTACAAAAATGTAGTGATCGTGAAATAGGAGGGTGGCTATGAAATTTACGATTCGCAAGAAAGTGTTGGTTTGCTCACTGCTCCCACTTGTTTTACTCGGGGCAATTGTTATTTTGGTGGCAGCAACGATCATGAAGGGTGCAATCATACAACAGGTAGAAAATTCTCTGCGAGGAACAGCAACAGCGACACAGGCAGCATATGATCAAAATACCGGATCTTATCTGGAAACGGAGAATGGTGATGTATGGAAAGGCAGTTACAATATTTCCCAGTCCGACAATCTGGTAGATACGATCAAAGAAGAATCCGGCATGGAAGTTACCTTCTTTTATGGAAACAAGCGAATTATGACTTCTGCCAAGGATAAAGATGGCAATCGTATTTTACAGAGTGAGGCAGGAGAAAAGATCCAAAAAGAAGTTCTAAATGCAGGGCACGAATATTTTAGTGAGAATGTTTCTATTGAAGGGACTATGTATTATGGATATTTTACTCCGGTATATCAGCCGGATGATAAAAGTACACCAATTGGAATGGTGTTCGCAGGAAGTCCCAAACAGGAGACATTTCGCAGCGTTATAAAGATTATTAGCACGATAATAGCAATTGTAGTGTTTGTTACGATTGTGTGTGTGATCATTGTCAGTATTTGTGCAAGCTCGATCACAAAGGCTCTTAAAGTAGGTATTGCATCAGTTCAGCAGGTATCTGCCGGGAATCTGCAATTGACGATATCAGATAAACTGGCTCGACGCAAAGATGAGATTGGAGATCTGTCGCGGGCAATCCGCAAGCTTCAGCAGGAATTGCTTGGCATTATAAGCGGCATTAAGAATAGCACAGATTCTCTGCGTGATTCATCCGACTCATTAGAACAGACGGCACATCAAACTTTTCACAGCATTGAAAATGTCAAAGAGACAATGGATGGTATAACGGAGGGGGCAGATCGACAGGCAGAAGATATCAAAAAAGCGTCCTTCAATGTTAATAATATGGGAAATCTGCTTTTAGAGACCGGACAGGAGGCAGAAGATCTTGGCAATGGTGCAGACAGCATGAAAAAGGCAAGTGATCATACATCGGAAATTGTACATCAGCTTCGCGTGATCAGCGATGAGGTACATCAGGCTGTAGAGACGATCGCACAACAGACAAAACAGACAAATGCATCCGCACAAAAAATTCGTGAGGCTTCTCGCTTTATTTCAGAAATTGCAGAAGAAACAAATCTGTTAGCTTTGAATGCCAGCATTGAAGCGGCTAGGGCAGGAGAAGCCGGCAAAGGCTTTGCCGTAGTAGCGTCTGAGATTCAGAAGCTGGCAGAGCAGACGAATAGTGCCAGCGGCAATATCGAAGAGATTGTTGAGGCACTGTTAAATGATTCAGAACTTGTTGTTGAGACAATGACGAATGCACAGGGTATTATTACCCAGCAAAATGATTTTATTGAAGGAACGGAAGGCAGTGTGGCAACCGTGATGAATGAAATCGAGCATTCGGTAAGCAGTATACGCAGCATAGAGAGCCGCATGAAAGAATTAGAGTGTGCGAGAAAAGAAATCATGCAGGTGTTTAGGGCTATGTCAGATATTGCCACTCATAATGTAAGCGACACAGAAAAGACCAATACAGCATTGGGTGCTATGACAGCAGACTTTAAGAATATTGAACAGTCGACGGAAAGTCTGCGAACAATGGCAGATGCGTTGGCAAACCATATTCAGAATTTTCAGGTGTAATTAGTTGCGTCAGTTTAGTGGAATATGCTATAATAGCAGTTACAAGAGATTAGGTAACTGCACAGCATGGAGGATTAATATGCAAAGAATAGCTTATTCCAAAAAGATCATATGCTATTTGTTCATATTATGCATCGCATTGACCAGCACATTTTCTGCGAATGGTGAATGCGGTGTGTTTTCTATGCAGAGACAGCAGACATATTGCTCTAAACAGACTGTGCAGGTTGACTCTTTTCAGAATGCAAAAGCAGAGCATTATTTACATATGATACAAACTTCTTTTGCCAAGGAAGATTGTCGGATTGAGGATGGATCGGCAAATACGATGCAGAAACTGAATCTGATTCGGGAGCAGAAGACGGTTAGTTTATCAAAGTTTGAGCGTATTTGCTATTGCTTGACAGATTGTTATGCAAGATGCGTTAGCATTATGCATAATCAATATATTCTAAAGGCGACATTGATCCGGGATGTTCATCAACAGATCGTGTCTTTTATTCATCGGAAGGACGGGCAGAAAATCCCCGCAATATTCTTTTTTTGACACGCAGATTTTTACCTGCGTTCGTCATGTATTTCCAAATTATACAATATGTATGTGCATAAGATTGCACAGGTAAATGAGACCGCTCAGCCAAAGGGGGCACGGTTTTTTTATGGTAGAAAAAAAGAATAAATAGGAGGTTTTTGCATATGTTAGAAACAATAGGTATTGTTTTAGTCGTTGTGGCATTGATCGCGGTAGGCGTTTTTTCATGGAAGTGGGAGAATAGCGGATCTGATGACATTAAGAGAACGCAGACAAAGGACGAACATAAAGAAGCGTAATAGATTCAACAAAGGCACATAAAGAATGCAAGCATGGAGGTATACATGAAACAAATACTTGTCCGATACATCAACATCATATTAGGCGCAATAGTGGCAGCATTTGCTTTGGAAGAGTTTTTAGTTCCAGCGAACATTTTGGACGGCGGGATTGTGGGAACCAGTATTATCATTAGTTCGATAACTCCGATCTCGTTAAGTATATTGACGGTATGCTTAAATTTACCGTTTGTATTGGTGGGAGCGAAGCAGTTGGAAAAAAGCTTTCTTCCGAGGACCATTGTGGCAATGGGTGTATTCTCTCTCTTTTTAGAAATTTTTAACCGTTGGCACTATGATGCTACCTATGATGCATTATTGGCGACAGTGTTTGGAGGATTGATTCTTGGTGCCGGAGTTGGACTTATTATTCGAAACGGAGGATGTTTGGATGGCACAGAGACAGTAGCGATCATGGTCGCCAAAAAGACATCACTTTCCGTAGGTCAAATTGTTCTGGTCTGTAACATTATCATTTATTTGATCGCCGGTATATTGTTCGGATTGGATCGTGCGTTATATAGTCTTCTGACCTATTTTATTACATCTAGGATCGTGGATCATATTAATACAGGATTGGATCAGGGCAAAGCGGTAATGATTATTACGGATCAGGGACGCGTGATCGCAGAGGATATTTATAAGACGTTAGGCCGGACAGTTACTTTTTTGTCCGGTGAAGGGCTTTTATCCGGGGAGAAGACAGTCCTATATTGTGTCATTACCCGGATGGAGCTTCCGTTGATCCGTAAGATCATAGAAAAAGATGATTATTCGGCATTTATGACGATTTCAGATGTATCGGAGATCATCGGACATCATATTAAAAACTCAGAAAGCAAAATTTACACCAAATTATAACAAACCATGGAGCGGAGAAAGTTCTCCGCTCCGTTTTTGATAGGGTCATTCGCAGCTGGTAACAATAGTGATAGGGCTTGTATAATTTAGACGAATATTATATAATTTAAAATTGTGGATTAACATTAGAAACTGCTGTTCAAAGAAGGGTTGACTGGTATGGTTAATGAGAAAAAAGTACGCTTAATGACGCAGCTTGCGTTAGACGAAAAGCGGTTATATAAAGATGAACTAGACGAAAGTGGATATTTTCGTTCCGATTATATCCGTTCCAATACATTAAAGGTGCTGCTGGGCTATAGCATTTCCTATTTACTGATCATGGGACTGGTTGCCATGTATTATGTTGATTATCTGTTTACAAATGTAGTGCAGATGGATATGCAGAGCATGGTGTGGCTGGCCGGATGTATATATGTAGGATTATTATTGATCATTACGTTGTTTTGTGTGTTGTTTTATATGACCAAATATACAAACAATCGCAAGCGTTTGCGCAAATATATGATGGAAATAGATAAGCTGCAGAAGTTTTATCGGGACAGCAAAGATAATAAAGAGACCAAAGAAATTAAGGAGGGAGACGCTGTATGACTCAGTTATTGATATTGCGTGAACATATACAGAAAATGTATCAGCGTTATTCATCCTTTTTTCAGGTGGTCATGCGGTTTATGGTTGGATTTGGATTGTTTTTTGCGATCAACCGTGTGTTGGGATATCGTCCAATACTTTCACATGGTTATGTGAATGTGATCATGGGAGTAATCAGCGTGATCTTTCCATTAGAGGCAATGATCTTCTTGGTGGCATTGTTTATTGTATTACAGGTCATGTATGTGTCCAAAATGCTGGCATTTTGTATTGGTGTTATATTTTTGATATTGTATCTGTTATATATTCAGTTCATTCCCAAACATGGATATGTGCTGATCGCTGTGCCGTTAGCATATTCTGTAGGACTCTCTGCAGGAGCACCGGTGCTGTTGGGATTGCTATTTGGTCCGGTCGGAGTGCTGCCAGGTGTGATCGGAGTGTTGCTTTACTATTTGTTTCGCAATTTGATTACGGTTGCATCTTCTGCAACGACAGATTCCTTCGATCTGTTTCAGGTGCTGATCGATCAGTTGGTGGAGGACGAAGAGTTGTTTGCCGCAATAGCAGTCTTCGTGGTGGTCATGTTGGTAGTGTATATGATTCGCAGCCTGCGCGTTGATTTCAGTTTTGAAGCGGCGATCATCATCGGAATTGTCAGTGATATCATTTTATGTTTGTTTGCTAACTATTTACAGCTCATGAAACTGCATATGATCCCATTTTTTGCAGGTGCGGTCATATCCCTCGGCTTAGTGTGGCTGATACAATTTTTCCGTTTGTCATTAAATTATGCCGGCGTTGAGAATTTACAGTTTGAAGATGAGGAATATTATTATTATGTCCGCGCAGTACCCAAGAACAGTATTGCAACAAAGAGAAAGCGTATAAAACGCTTTAATGCACATTTGTTTACTGACCGCAACGAGTTGTTAGCAGCAGAGATGGAAGATAACGAAGCAGTGCCGGATGGCGGTAACAGGGAGAATAAGGAGGATTCATGAATCAAATTATTGCGTCATTAAAAGGATATGTATATGGATTATCGCTCCCGAAGATTGGTGTTGTGGATATCCTGGAGATTATAATTATCGCTTTTGCGTTGTATCATGTGACATTTTGGGTAAAGCGTACAAGAGCATGGACACTGGTAAAGGGTGTTTTTGTGCTGTTTAGTGCTTATATTGTTGCCTATATTTTAGATATGAGTGTTATATTGTGGGTGTTTGATAAGACGATCGGTCTTGGTATTACAGCGTTGCTGATCGTTTTTCAGCCGGAACTGCGCAAGGCGCTGGAAGAGTTGGGACAAAAAAAGATTGTCAGTTCTATCTTGCCGTTTGATGAGAACAAAGATAGAAATATACGATTTACAGATCGTACTGTGAACGAGATCGTGCGTGCAACTTCTGAGCTTGCCAAAGCAAAGACCGGTGCATTGATCATTATGGAAAAGGATATTATCTTATCTGAATATGAAAGAACCGGTATTATTATCGATTCTGCGATCAGCAGTCAGCTTTTGATCAATATTTTTGAGCATAATACGCCGCTGCATGATGGTGCTGTGATCGTAAGAGGAGATCGTATTGTTGCGGCAACCTGTTATCTGCCATTGTCAGACAATATGGGATTATCTAAAGATCTTGGAACGAGGCACCGTGCTGCAGTTGGTATTAGCGAGGTGAGCGATAGTCTTACCGTGATTGTATCTGAAGAAACCGGTATGATTTCCGTAGCAGTTGGTGGTAAATTATTGCGTAATATTGACGGGGATCTTTTACGACGTAAATTGAATGATTTTCAGGGGAAACCTTCTGAGGAGAAGCCAAAGAAATACTTTTGGCGTAGAAAAGGAGGGGATCGCACATGAAAGAATTAAAACAATTGATGAAAGATGTTGTGCTGCATAATATTGGGATCAAAGTGCTGTCATTGATCGGTGCTCTGTTTGTATGGCTGATCATTATCAATATTGATGATCCTTATAAGACGAAAGTGTTTCAAGTGCCGGTCGAGACGATCAATGAAAGTGCATTGCAGTCTGTTAATAAGGTGTTTGAAATTACATCCGGCAGTATTGCCAATGTCAAGGTCGGTGGCAAACGAAGTGTGATCGATCGTTTAGATTCTACAGATATTCGTGCAACAGCAGATCTTTCGAATCTGTCTTCGGTAAATGCGGTAAATATCGTGCCATCACTTCGTAAAAAAGTGTCATCGGACGTTACTTTGGAATGTACTCAGGTGTTGAAAGTTGCATTGGAGGATATGGCAACCAAGCAGGTTAAGGTAACGGTTGTCACCCAAGGAGAACCGTCAGAAGGTTACTCTATTGGAAAATGCACGGCAAAACCCAATATGATTCAGGTGACAGGAGGAAAATCTGTTGTGAAACGTATTTCCTCGATCAAGGTGTTTTTGAATGTGGAGGGAGTCAGTGAAGACTTTATGAGCCGATTGGAACCGGTTGCTTATGATTCCAACGATGAAGTAGTCAAGTCTAACACTCTGCATTATAGTCAGAATAAGATCAAAGTGCGGGCAAAGGTTTTGGAAAACAAAACAATTCCGGTAAGAGTCAGTGTGACAGGAACGCCGGCAGCGGGATATGAGTATGTAGAAACAGAATGTCTGCCACAAGAGATCCAAATTGCCGGCAGCGAGAAGAAAATGGAGTCACTTTCTGAGATTGTGATACCGATGGATATTAGCGGATTGAATGACCAGTCCGGCGGTTTGGAAAAGACGGTCAGTGTGCCGGCCTTATTGCCAGAGGGAGTTACTGTATCAGAAGAGTATGAGACGATCTCCGTGAAGGTGACGATAGAAAAATTAGTGGAACGAACTTTGCGTATTAAAGAGACAGATGTGGCATTTCGTAATTTGGCAAGCGGATATGTTGCGACAGCCGGAGCACCTGGAGACATTTTAAGCCTCACGATTTCAGGAAGAGCCTCCATATTGAATGAGATTCCGGATACTGCCATCAATGCATATGTAGATTGTGACGGTTTGAAAGCCGGAGAGCATCAGGTTCGCGTGCAGTTGGATCTGTCGGATACTTGTAAAATCACAAAATATGCAACGATAAAGATTCATATCACGAAGGAACGAGGAGGCAGTACGGCGAGCTCTTCACCATCGCCAACAACAAAGCCGACCGAAAGGCCGCAAAATACGACGACGGAAAAACCGAGCGAGGAGCCAATGCCGACGGAGACACCTTCACAAGAAGAATGATCTGTCAGAAATTGTTATCATGATGATTTTTGATGTGTGAAATATAAAAACGCTTCGGTAAGCAATCTGCCTGCCGAAGCGTTTTTGTAATTATTCATATTTTGTCATAGCATAGATCTGCTGCCTATGATCAACCGTTCGTGGCATTTTTCTTAGCACGGAAACGAAGAGTCGGATCGAGAATCTTTTTACGGATACGTAAATTCTCCGGTGTAATCTCTAATAACTCATCGGTATCGATAAATTCCAGTGCCTCTTCCAAACTGAGTACCTTAGGCGGCGTAAGCTTTAAGGCATCGTCTGCGCTGGAAGAACGGGTATTTGTCAGATGTTTTGTTTTGCATACATTTAACTCAATATCCTCTGTTTTACCATTTTGCCCAATGACCATTCCGGCATATACTTTTTCACCCGGGCCAACGAACAGAGTACCACGATCCTGTGCGTTGAATAATCCATAAGCAACGGTTTCACCGGATTCAAAGGCGATGAGAGATCCTTGCTTGCGATAAGCGATATCACCTTTGTACGGACCGTAGTCTTCAAATACGGTGTTGAGAATACCGTTTCCTTTTGTATCGGTCATAAATTCACCACGATAACCGATCAGTCCACGAGATGGGATAACAAATTCAAGACGAGTGAATCCACCACCGATAGATCCCATCCCCTGTAATTCACCTTTACGAGTGCTTAATTTTTCGATGACACTGCCGGCAAATTCCTCTGGAACATCAACGAAGGCACGCTCCATTGGTTCTAATTTTTTTCCGCGTTCATCGGTTTTATATAATACTTCTGCTTTGCTGACAGCAAATTCATATCCCTCACGACGCATATTTTCGATCAAAACGGACAAATGCAGTTCGCCACGTCCGGATACTTTGAAACTGTCCATATTGTCAGTTTCTTCTACACGAAGGCTGACATCAGAGTTCAACTCGCTGAAAAGACGGTCGCGCAGATGACGAGATGTGACAAATTTTCCTTCCTGACCGGCCAAAGGACTGTCATTTACCATGAAATGCATAGCGATTGTAGGTTCCGAGATTTTCTGGAAAGGAATTGGTTCCGGATGCTCAGGAGAACAGATCGTATCGCCAATATGGATATCAGTTACGCCTGAGATCGCTACGATAGAACCAATCGTTGCTTCTGTAACTTCTACTTTCTTCAGCCCGTCAAATTCATAGAGTTTAGTAATACGCACTTTGTTCAATTTATCTTTGTCATGTGCATTAACGATCACAACATCTTGTCCGACTTTGACAGAACCGTTATCCACTTTACCGATACCGATACGACCGACATATTCGTTGTAGTCAATGGTGCTGATAAGTACCTGTGTACCTGCGTCAGGATCCCCTTCCGGTGCCGGAATGTAGTTTAAGATCGTTTCAAACAGTGGCTCCATGTCTTTGCCGGGTTCGTCGGATTTGTAAGATGCAATACCCTCACGAGCGGAAGCGAAGATGAATGGGCAATCTAATTGTTCTTCGTTAGCATCCAGATCAATAAACAGTTCTAATACTTCATCTACTACTTCATCCGGTCTTGCTTCCGGACGATCGATCTTGTTGATGCAGACAATAACCGGAAGTTCCAGCTCTAATGCTTTTTTGAGAACAAATTTTGTCTGTGGCATAGCACCTTCAAAGGCGTCTACGACAAGAACAACACCGTTTACCATTTTGAGGACACGTTCTACCTCGCCACCAAAGTCAGCATGGCCCGGTGTATCGATAATATTGATCTTTGTATCTTTGTAAGTGATTGCTGTATTCTTAGATAAAATAGTGATTCCGCGCTCACGCTCAATGTCGCCGGAATCCATGACGCGTTCTGCAACTGCCTGATTGTCGCGAAAAACACCGCTTTGTTTTAGCAATTCATCGACTAAGGTTGTTTTTCCATGATCGACATGGGCAATGATCGCAATGTTTCTAATATCTTCTCGTTTCATAGTATACATTTACCTCCATTTCGGAGCTGATTGATTGTTTTTGTTTGCTGCTCCGAAGCAAATTGTTTTTATGGGAAACTGCTCATAATGTGGTGACATGCCACCAAGAATTACTTTGGCAAATCTCGGCGATGTCACGCTGGCTTTGCTCTTTTTATTGGACAAACCCACAATTAACTAGTATACTATAAAAATAAGATTATACAATTGACAAATGTGCCAAAAATAATCAGAAATGTCGAATAATGTTTTACAAAAAGGTTTAACCTAAGAAAGAAGCAGTTATATAATAGCAAATATCAACGTATATATTTATGAAACTAAAAATACCAATGGGGCGGGAACCCCAAGCGGCGTCCTTTTCAATAGGGTGCAGGAAAAAGGAGGATATGAAATATGTTGGATAAAGTATTCACAAACAACCAGGTGACAATTGCAGGTGAAGTAGTCAGTGAGTTTACATTCAGTCATGAAGTCTATGGAGAACATTTCTACATCGTCAATATCGCAGTATGCAGACTTAGCAATTCGTATGATGTAATTCCGGTTATGGTGTCAGAAAGATTGATTGATGTTACGTCTGATTATCGTGGATGCGTTTTGCAGGTGTCCGGTCAATTCCGTTCTTACAACAGACATGAAGAAAATAGAAATCGTTTGGTGTTATCCGTATTTGCCAGGGAGGCAGTGCTTGCTTCGCAGGAAGATGAGGATGAGCAAAATCCGAATCATATTTTTTTGGACGGATATGTGTGCAAGCATCCGGTGTATCGTAAGACACCGTTGGGGCGTGAGATTGCCGATGTGTTGTTAGCGGTGAATCGTCCGTACGGCAAGTCGGATTATATTCCGTGTATCTGCTGGGGAAGAAATGCACGTTTTGCCGATAAATTTGAAGTAGGTTCTCATATACAGATATGGGGCAGGATCCAGAGCCGTGAATATCAGAAAAAGATTGCAGAAGACCAGTATGAGAAACGAGTGGCGTATGAAGTATCTGTAAGCAAGTTAGAGTATATCGCGGAGGAAAATTAGAAAAAGTAGATTTTTTATGTGAATTATGATAGAATGGCTAGAGTTGACAGGTAGATTATTTTGTTGCTCTAGCCATTTTTGCGGCCAATAGGGTATGGCAGCTGTTTGAGGGGGCAGATAGAAAGGATGGCGGGAAGCAGGAGGAGTCAGATGAGTCGAAGAATAGTACAGGTATATTATGGGAGCGGCAAGGGTAAGACCTCTGCAGCAGTGGGACAATGTATCCGTGCAGCGGGGCTTGGTCAATCTGTGATCATCATTCAATTTTTAAAGGGAAAAGATGCAGAAGAATTCAGCTTTTTGAACCGCCTGGAGCCGGATATTAAATTGTTTCGGTTTGAAAGAGAGAATGAATCTTATGATTGTTTGTTAGATTCTCAAAAGAAAGAAGAGAGACAAAACATTCTGAATGGATTTAATTTTGCAAAGAAGGTGATCGATACCGGAGAATGTGACGTATTAGTGCTAGATGAAGTGCTTGGTCTGGTGGACTTAGAGATTATTTCTATTGAGGATATTATCTCTTTAATTACTTTGCGCGATGATTATTGCAAGTTGGTAATGACAGGAAGATGTCTTCCGCCGGAGTTAGAGCCGTATGTTGATATTGTATCCAAGATAGATCTTGAAAAGGATCTGGAGATGTAAGGAAGCACATAATTTATATCGGTTCATATAATATACCAAGAAAATACAAAGAAATGGGGAGTCTATATGTCGATATTTACCGGTGCCGGAGTGGCACTTATTACGCCGATGAATCCGGATGGAAGTATTAATTATCCTGAGATGGAGCATATTATCAACGATCAGATCGCAGGTGGTACGGATGCGGTTATTGTGTGTGGAACAACTGGAGAAACGGCAACGATGACCTATGATGAGCATATAGAAACGATACGTGCCTGTGTGCAGATGACAGCGGGGCGTATTCCGGTTATTGCGGGTACGGGATCTAATTGTACAAAATCGGCGGTCAAATTATCCGTTGCGGCAGAACGTGCCGGTGCAGATGGTTTGCTGGTTGTATCACCATATTACAATAAGGCGACTCAAAACGGAATAAAGGCACATTATAAACAGATCGCTGCGGCGGTAGATCTACCGATACTTATGTATAATATTAAAGGTCGTACCGGTGTTAATATTGCTCCACGGACAATCGTTGATCTGGTGCAGGAGGTTCCTAATATTGTGGGTGTCAAAGAAGCATCCGGAGATCTGTCACAGATTGCCGACATTATGGCACGTTGTGACGGAGAGATTGATCTGTATTCCGGAAATGATGATCAGATAGTTCCCATTGTTGCTTTAGGCGGCAAGGGGGTTATCTCTGTATTGTCTCATGTAGCTCCAAGAGATACACATGATATGGTGATCAAAATGTTAGAAGGGGATACGGATGGCGCCAGAAGACTTCAGTTAAAGTATATTCCTTTGATCCATGCACTGTTTTGTGAGGTAAACCCGATTCCTGTAAAGGCAGCGATGAATATGTTAGGGTATCAGGCGGGACCGCTTCGCATGCCGCTCACGGAAATGGAAGAGGAGCATCAAGAGACGTTACGTGAGGCAATGCGGAAGGCAGGACTTGATGTAAAATAAAGTTTGCAGTTTGAGAAAGAAATGGAGGACTATTATGACAAAAATTATTATGTTAGGATGCAACGGAAGAATGGGACAGATGATCACAGATATGGTCAAACAGGATGATGAATGTACGATCGTTGCAGGAATTGATATTGTTGACAATAGAGACAATGGTTATCCTGTGTATACTAAATTGGCAGACTGTGATGTAGAAGCCGATGCGATCATTGACTTTACATCTGCTACTGATTTTGAGAGTCGTATGGATTATGCGGTGGACAAGCAGATCCCGATCATCGAATGTTCGACCGGATTATCTGAGGAGCAGATGGATTATTTGAAAAAAGCAAGTGAAAAGGTTGCAGTATTAAAATCTGCCAATATGTCTTTGGGCATCAATCTGTTAATGAAGTTATTAAAGGAAGCTGCCGTTAAGCTGGCGGGAGATGGATTTGATGTGGAGATCGTTGAGAAACACCATAATCAGAAGTTAGATGCACCGTCCGGAACGGCGTTGGCGTTAGCAGATTCTATTAATGAGGCGATGGACGATCGTTACGAGTATATATATGATCGTTCTCAGGTTCGCCAGAAGCGTGACAAGAAAGAGCTTGGAATCTCAGCTGTTCGTGGTGGAACGATCGTTGGAGAGCATGAGGTGATCTTTGCGGGGACAGATGAAGTGATCACATTTAAGCATACGGCATATTCACGTGCCGTATTTGCGAAAGGTTCCATTACGGCTGCAAAATATCTGAAAGGAAAAGCTGCAGGATTGTACGACATGTCAGATGTACTGTTATAATTATGTAGACAGGCAATGATAGGAGGAGTTCTATGTCGGAAAAAATATTGATATTACATAGTTTATTATCAGGGCTAGACATATTGACTGCCATCATTTTGCTCGTTGCAGTACTTAGCGGTTTAGCAACCGGGCTTGTTGTGAAACTGGGACAGATCGTGGCTGTGATCGGCTCCTACGTGATCGCTGCAGTGTTGGCATCCTATGTCGGATTAGGCAGAGAGATTGTTTTTGTAGTGGCATTTATTGTGTTGTCTATTATTTGTCGTTATTTGGTGCAGGTGCTTCGGCTTGTAGATAAACTTCCGGTTGTCGGAACCCTGGATAAATTTGGCGGAGCAGTGGTTGGATTTGTTGTAGCGTTCATTGTGCTATATTTTGTGATCAATCTCTTTTTTGATATCGTTCCGCAGAGTACATTGGATGGAATGGGTTGGACGAAAGAGGCAGTTCAAAAGACAATGTTCATTAAAGGCTTTTTGAAGAGATGACAGGAGCGGTAAAGTGTAATGAATAAAATAAATTATCAACGTGAATTGGATCAGATTTTAGCGGAGATTACGGCAAAAGGAGAGGTTCCGACATTGCTATTGCATAGTTGCTGTGCACCGTGCAGCAGCTACGTGCTGTCATATCTGGCATCTTATTTCCGCATTACGCTGTACTATTATAATCCGAACATTTCACCGAAAGAAGAATATCAAAAACGCGTGCAGGAGCAAATGCGTCTGATACGCGAGCTGCCGGTACGTTATCCGATCTGTTTTGAGGAGGGGGTATACGATCCAGAGCGTTTTTTTGAGATGGCGAAAGGGATGGAAGATATACCGGAGGGCGGAGAGCGCTGCTTTAGCTGTTATGAATTAAGACAGCGAGAGGCGGCAATTGCAGCCGCACAGGGAGGATATGATTATTTCACGACGACGTTATCGGTCAGTCCGCATAAGAATGCACAGAAGCTGAATGAGATCGGTCTGCGTCTGCAGGAGGAATATGGTGTCCGTTATCTGCTGTCTGATTTTAAGAAAAAGGGCGGTTATTTAGAGTCGATTCGTCTGAGTAAAGAATATGATCTGTATCGACAGAATTTTTGTGGCTGTGTATATAGCAGACAGAAGATGGAAGATAGAGAATCCTAGGTTGACAAGAATAGAAAGAACTACTATAATGAATTTGTTTTCGGGGCGGGGTGAAATTCCCTACCGGCGGTATTCTGTGACAGCAGTAAGCCCGCGAGCCTGCGCTAAGGCGCAAGCATGATTTGGTGAGAATCCAAAGCCGACAGTATAGTCTGGATGAGAGAAGACATGAGATATCATTGATGCGTTATAAAAGTCCTGGTAACATATACTGGGACTTTTTTATTATAGGATGAAAGGAAATGAGGGACGACTATGAGACAGGAATATATGCGTCGTGCGATCGAGTTAGCTAAACGTGGACTTGGGAGAGTGAATCCCAATCCGCTGGTGGGCGCTGTTATCGTGAAGGATGACCATATCATTGCGGAAGGGTATCATGCACGGTATGGCGATCTGCATGCGGAGCGAAGTGCTTTTTCTAAGCTTAAGGATCCTGCAGAAGCTATTGGTGCAGAAATGTATGTGACGTTGGAACCTTGCTGTCATCAGGGAAAGCAGCCGCCGTGTACACAGGCGATCATTGAACATGGTATCCGTAAGGTCTATGTCGGTTCAGATGATCCGAATGCATTAGTGGCAGGCAAGGGGATTCGGATACTCAGAGAAGCAGGTCTAGAGGTAGAGACTCACGTGCTAAAAGAGGAATGTGATGCCTTAAACCCTGTATTTTTCCACTATATTACGAGTAAGACACCATATGTCGTCATGAAGTATGCCATGACGATGGATGGGAAAATCGCCTGTGATAGTGGAGAAAGTAAATGGGTTACCGGAGAAATGGCGAGGGCACATGTGGCAAAGGTTAGAAATGCTCTTTCCGGTATTATGGTTGGTGTACAGACTGTGCTGCAGGATGATCCCAAGCTTACCTGCCGTATGCCGGGTGGCAGGAATCCGGTACGCATCGTATGCGACAGCTATTTGAGAACACACCTTGATTGTAATCTTCTTCAGACGATCGATGAAGCACCGGTTTGGATCGCAACACTTTCTGAGTGTATGGAAAGCGAAAAGGCGACAAAACTTCGAGAGAAAGGGGCAGAATTGATCGTTGTGCCACAGGCTGATGGAACGAACATGGAAGGAATAGATCTGAACGCATTATGCAAGGAGCTTGGTGAACGGGGAATAGACGGTCTGTTGATCGAGGGTGGAAGTACCTTACATGCCGGTGCTTTGCAGGCGGGCATTGTGGATCATGTACTTGTTTATATGGCGCCTAAAATCTTTGGGGGCAGTGGCAGATACACACCGGTACGCGGTGAAGGCGTGCAGTCCCCGGCACAGGCTTGGCAATTTAAGCGTAGTCGTGTGACAGAACTTGGCGAAGATATCTTGATTGAATATGAGAAAGACAAGGGGGAACGGAAAATATGTTCACCGGAATAGTAGAAGAAATCGGTCAGATTGCAGCAATTCGTAAAGGAAGTGCATCGGCGGTGTTGTCGATCCAAGCCTCCAAAGTATTGGAGGGGACTAAGATCGGAGACAGCATTGCAGTTAACGGGATCTGTTTGACTGTGACAGGAATGCAGGAACGTAGTTTTACAGCAGATGTTATGGCAGAAACTTTGCGCAGAAGTTCTCTCGGGGTGTTGGGAAAAGGTGCTGCGGTCAATCTGGAACGCGCAATGGCGGCCGATGGCAGATTTGGCGGACACATTGTGTCCGGTCATATTGATGGGACCGGAGAGATTGTATCAATGCAACGAGAAGACAATGCTGTGTGGGTCGAAGTGGAAACACCGCCACAGCTGTTGCGTTATATTGTCGAGAAGGGGTCTATTGCTATTGATGGGATCAGTTTGACGGTTGCGAAAGTGACAGATAGTAGTTTTTCGGTCTCGTTAATACCACATACCGGAGAGGAGACAACATTACTTTCAAAAAAAGTGGGAGATCCGGTTAATTTGGAAAATGATATTGTAGGCAAATACGTGGAACGTTTCCTGACATTTGAGAAGCCGGCAGAAACGTCATGTCAAAGTGTGGATCTGGCATTTTTGGCAGAACATGGATTTGCGTGATATAATTGACAGAAAGGTTTGGTGCAAACAATGAGTGAGTTTCAGTTTAATACGATTGATGAGATTTTGGAAGATCTGCGCGATGGTAAGATCGTCGTTATGATCGATGATGAAGATCGCGAGAACGAGGGGGATGTGATCTGCGCAGCAGAGCATGCCACATTAGAAAATGTGAATTTTATGGCAAGCTATGCTAAAGGCTTGATCTGTATGCCAATGGATGAGAGTTACACGAAGAAACTTGGCCTGCGACAGATGTGTGAGGTCAATACGGATAATCATTGTACGGCATTTACGGTGTCTATTGACCATAAAGATACGACAACGGGCATTTCTGCCTATGAACGTTCTATTACGGCGATGAAAACTGTAGATCCGGATGCAAAACCGGGCGATTTTCGTATGCCGGGACATATGTTCCCGCTGCAAGCCAAAAAAGGCGGCGTTTTAGAGCGTAACGGGCATACGGAGGCAACCGTTGATCTGATGCGTATTGCAGGATTGCAGCCGGTGGGTTTGTGCTGCGAGATTATGAAAGAGGATGGCACGATGGCACGTACGCCGGATCTGGTCGAATTTGCAAAGAAACATTCATTGAAGTTTGGTCGAATTGCAGATCTGGTGCAGTACCGTAAGGAACATGAAGTATTGGTAGAGTGTGTGGCAAAGGCAAAAATGCCGACCAGATATGGTGATTTTACGATATATGGATATGTCAATAAATTGAATGGTGAGCATCATGTTGCGTTGGTAAAGGGAGATATTACTGATGGGAAACCGGTGTTGTGTCGAGTGCATTCGGAGTGCCTGACCGGTGATGCACTGGGATCTGCACGTTGTGATTGCGGCCAGCAATATGACGCAGCGATGAAGATGATCGCCAAAGAGGGACGAGGCGTTTTGCTATATATGCGTCAGGAGGGACGAGGTATTGGTCTTATTAATAAGATCCGTGCCTATGAATTGCAGGATCATGGAAGAGATACGGTCGAGGCCAATTTGGAACTGGGCTTCCCGGAGGACGCCAGGGATTATACGATAGGAACACAGATTTTGGTGGATCTGGGAATCCATGAGCTGCGTCTTCTCACGAATAACCCGGCTAAAGTATATGGTTTGGCAGGTTATCAGTTAGAGATCGTAGAACGTGTTCCGATTGAAATGGAACCGGGAGAATACGATCGGTTCTATTTACAGACAAAGAAAGAAAAGATGGGGCATTTGCTGCATCTTAAATAAATAATGGAAGAAAGGTAAGGTATAAGCATGAAAACAGTAGAAGGAAAAGTAGTAGCAGAAGGATTAAAAATTGGTATTGTAGGAGCTCGTTTCAATGAATTTATCGTGTCAAAATTGATCAGTGGTGCAAGGGACGGATTGGTTCGACATGGTGTCAATGACGATGATATTACTCTTGCGTGGGTACCTGGAGCATTTGAAATTCCGTTGGTTGCAAAGAAAATGGCATTGTCCGGCAAATATGATGCAGTAATCTGTCTTGGTGCAGTTATACGTGGCGCAACCAGTCATTATGATTATGTTTGTGCTGAAGTATCGAAAGGAATTGCAGCAGTCAGCTTAGAGGCGCAGATTCCGGTTATGTTTGGTGTTGTAACGACGGATAATATTGAGCAGGCGATTGAGCGTGCCGGTACTAAAGCGGGTAACAAAGGATATGACTGTGCGCTTGGTGCGATCGAAATGATCAACCTTACAAGACAGCTTTAGAAAGGAGTGGCCCTTAAATAGGCCGATTAGCGATGTTTCAGAATTTATATCCGGATGAAGAATACCGTTCATCTTATGAGATTCCCTATGAGAGCTATTATCAAAAGGGATTTCGTGGTATTTTATTCGATGTCGATAATACACTGGTGGAACATGATCAGCCGGTGACGATCGAAGCAATTGCGCTCTTTGAAAAGCTTCGTAAGATTGGATTTGAGGTTTGCATTATTTCAAATAACAAAGAGCCGCGAGTGAAACCTTTAGCAGATACGTTAGGTGCGAAGTATGTATATAAAGCAGATAAGCCTTCTGCCAAAGGATATGTGCAGGGGATGGAGCATATGGGTACCACTGCTTCCAATACCATGTTTGTAGGAGATCAGATATTTACAGACATCTGGGGAGCAAAACGTGCCGGCGTATATGCCGTCTTAGTGCATCCAATCGCAAAGCATGAGGAAATACAGATCGTTTTAAAAAGAAAACTAGAATGGTTTGTACTTAGACGTTACCACAAAAAGAGATCTTAATTAGACGCTGTCAGGAAAATCTGTAGGAAAGCAGACGATCTGGCAGCGTTATTTTTTTGTAATATGCCAGATACTCCTTGGAAGAGAGAGAATCGATATAGTTTTGTGGGAACTGTTTAGTACAACCGTGCATACAGGCAAGATCGACCGCTTTATTATAAGCGATTGCAGCTTCGATCAGGGATGGAAAACGTCCGATCAGATAATTGCCATTTAGATGCAGTTTGGCTATATATTCCGTATGTCCCTTATCATGAACGATCGTTACTCCGTGATATGGATTTAATACGTTGAGGTTAGAATATCGATAGTCATTTTCATTGCCATTTACAAATGTAAAATCGATATCTTTTCTTGCATAGGCACGGATGCCATAACGAGAACGGATATTGGTCTGCATGCCATATTCAGCAACGAACAGATGACCGCCGCGTTTCATGATCGCATGGTTGGAATAAAAAAACAGGTCATCAACATCAAAGAGCAGCGTTTCTTCAGAACTCAAATAATATTGAAAATAATTTTTTCGCAAATAGATCGGTGTTTTAATATAGATCCCATTATTCTTAAAATTCAATAAGCTGATCCATTTTGAAAAAGGGAGCAAAGGGAATTGTGTTTCCTGATAATCTTCTGGTGTGATCGGTACTGTTGCAGATAACAGCTTATCGGCAGATTGGTACGCACTGTGTGCCTCAGCTTCTGAGGTAAAGCTGCCCAGACTGATATGTTTACATCGAAATGTAATAGAGGCGCGATAGTATACGCTTCCGTCCTTTTTTACAGCAGCAAATACTCCTTTTTTCATACAGATCACACGCTCCTTTCTATGCTTAGCTATATTCAATATAAAACGTTTTATATCTTTGTACGGATTAGCTATAATGTAGCATATTTCGACAGGAAATGCCAGATATGTTGAATGGTATCAGGTATAAAATTCCATTTATTTCATATACTCTGTAATAGTTTTGTAACATTATTAATTATTTCTCAATCTTCCCATATAGTCGTTGACATAATAAGCAATATGTGGGTGTGGTGGATTTGAGGTGTGGGAAGTTTGAGTTGTTATTCAATGATTTGTTTGGAGGATTTGCATGAAAAAAGACATGAGATGGAAGGTGGCACAGATCGGGATGCTGACGACGATGTTGGCAATGGAATCGATACTTCCGCAAGGTCATATTGTCGATGCCAGACATCAAACCGCTCAGTATCGAATAGAAGAAGACATGGAGCTTGCCGGGCTAAGCAGTTATGTGAGAGGCGGACAGGCAGAGGGGGCATATGTGTCTGAAACAATTGCACGAGTACATGATCAGTGGCAGCAAAAAAAACAGGAAGAAAAGCAAAAGCAGCGTATCAGACAGCAGAAATTAGAGCAGGAGAGGATGCGTAAAGAACGACAGAAACGAAAACAGGAGCAGAGGAAGCGTGCTAGAAGAGCACGGATCCGTCGCGCCAAACAGAAACAAAAAAGAGACGAAAAAAACCGACGTCTTGCCATTGAAGAAAAATGCGGAAGAGTGATCGGTACAGAGTCTGAACGTATTTTACAGCGTATTGTTGAGGCAGAGGCTGGAGGAGAGGATCTGGAGGGGAGAACACTTGTTGCGAATGTCATTTTGAATCGTGTGTTAGGAAAACAGTTTCCATCCACGATCAAGGAAGTAGTCTTTGCACACAGTGGAAGCAGATATCAATTTTCGCCGGTCAGCAATGGCAGTTATTATTCGGTACATGTGTCAAGCGGAACAAAAAAAGCAGTAAGAAGGGCCCTGCAGGGACAGGATACCTCGCAGGGCGCATTGTACTTTATGGAGAGAGCTTTAGCTGACAGTGGTAATGCTTCTTGGTTTGATCGGTGTCTGACTAAAGTGAAGAGACATGGATGCCATGAATTTTATAAATAGCACTCAAAATGGGGATCGGAGTACAGGCTGTAATTGTCTGCCATGCAAAGCCGCTTCGATCGTTTCGGGGATAAGGGATACATGAGCTACTAAGGAGCAAGGCTTTTTATGATGATCATCCTGTCCAAATGGAACAAAATATACATTTTTAGCATTGTACAGCATTCCAAGATTCCTGAAATTCATTCCCATATTATCGTTGCTGGAAATGGAGATGACCAGCGGTTTTTCATTGCGAAGATGTGCTTTTGCTGCCATCAGTACCGGAGTATCTGTGATACCATTCACTAATTTTGCCATTGTGTTGCCGGTACATGGGGCGATGACCAGTGCATCAAAAGGGGCTTTTGGCCCGATCGGCTCTGCGTCTTGAATTGTATATATTCCGGTATTTCCGGTAATACGTTCTACTTTTTTACAAAAGGTTTCAGCTGCAGTAAAACGGTTGTCTAAATGGCTCGTATGATTGGAAAAGATAGGCTGCACTTCATAGCCTTGTTTTACAAGTTCGCTTAATAATGTTAATGTTTTTGCAAAGGTGCAAAATGAGCCGGTAATAGCAAATCCGATGGAAATTGTTTCGTTCATGTCTATTTCCTTTCTATCCGATTACAAATATATCATTTAAATGCTGAAAAATAATCTCAGCAGAACTTTTTGGGGCGTATTTTGCCGGCAGACCGGGATATAATGCGGCATCCAATCCTTTTTGAGCGCAATATGTGAGATCGCAGCCGCCCGGTGCACTGGCAAGATCTATGATCACGGCAGTGTCAGGAAGTCGGTCGATAAGACTTTTGCCGACAATGGGAGCAGGCACAGTGTTAAATAACCATTGGCAGGTTGAAAGATCTGTTGACTCGGTTAGATTAAGACAGTGTGAGACTTCTGCACAGGCTGTTTTTTCAGAAGATCTGGCAGAGATGATCACTGTGGCACCGAGGTTTGTCAGACGATCTGCCAACACCTTTCCGCAGCGTCCGTAACCCATGACAAGACAGGTATGCTGATACAAGTTATAGGGAGAGTGGCGAATTGCTTCGCAGATGGCACCTTCAGCGGTTGCAACAGCATTCCATATTGCTATGGCAGAGGATTTCATATAGTCATAGATATGCAGACCGCGTTCCTGACAGCATTTTACAAATGCAGCAGGAAGATTACCACCTAAAATCAGAGAACCTGCAGGTGCCTCCTCATATGCCTGTTGCAGTGTTTTTTCGTCACATGGCACAGGAAGCAGTATTGTCTGCAGGGAAGAAGACTGTCCACAAGAATGCAGATACGGTCTGCTTGTGGTGCTTTTTGAAGCAGATACTGCCTGACTGCATGTTTTGACACCCGCTTTTGCAAATAATTGTTCTAGTGCTAACTGGCGTTCATCGTTGCCGTATCGGATCAGCTCGCAAATTTCATACATAAATAATCCTCTCTTCCCGGATCATAAATTTCTCCAAATCTTTGTGAGTAAAATTCTCATAAAGTGGGATACTGTAGTTTATGCAGGAAACACAATATGGGTTCCCTTGACCAAACACAAATTTTCGGTTATGCTTAAGCCGAAGATACCGAGAGTACATCGATAAGAAATGGAGGTTTAGAAATGATACATGCAACAATAGATACATTTGAAGAGGAAGTTATTAAGCAGAAAGGCTTAGTCTTGGTGGATTTTTGGGCGCAGTGGTGCGGACCATGCCAGATGATCGCTCCGATCTTAGCGGAGATTGATGAAGAATGTCCGGATGTTAAAGTTTGTAAGGTGGATGTCGATGCGAATATGGGACTTGCGCAATCGTATAAAGTTGTCGCAATTCCGTTTTTAATCCTCTTTCGGGATGGAGAAGTTCAGGAAAAGCTGACCGGATTACAGTCCAAGAAAGAGCTTATGGATATGATCAAAAAGTATAAGGCGTAATTTATTCCCGTATATACAAAAAGCCATACAGGTTATTTCCTGTATGGCTTCTTTTTAGGGTATAAGAAAATACTCTTTTATATATTATGTACTAGGGTTGCTGTGTAATGTGAGTCTTTAGTGCAGCAAAACTTTCTTTACTGATCACATGTTCAATACGACATGCATCTTCGGATGCAACACTTTCTGACACGCCCAAAGAAACTAAAAATTTCATCAAAAATTCGTGCCGCTCATAAATCATTTCAGCAATCTGTTTGCCGCTATCGGTCAAATAAATAAAACCGGAGTCAGTGACAGTGATATACTGTTTCTCACGAAGATTTTTCATTGCAACGCTGACACTCGGCTTCTTAAAGTTGAGTTCGTTGGCAATATCAACCGAGCGGACAACAGGTAATTTTCGGCTTAACACTAAGATTGTCTCCAAATAGTTTTCTAAGGATTCGTTTGATTTGTATGCTCCAGCCATATTCTTCCCCTTCCGTTGTTCATGATTATATATTATTTTAGCATATTATAAAAAAAATGACAAACGTCTGTTGTGGAAAAAAATCTCATTTTTATGAAAAATGAAGAGACAGGCAGATGAAAATATGTTAAAATAAAGGTTAAAGGCATATATGGGGCCTATAGAGATGCGGAGGTAGCACAAAATGAATGATTATGTATTGGTGGTAGATGACGAGGAAGTAAATCGGAAGCTTCTTGTCAAGATATTGGAGGCAGAGTATGAAGTGGAGACAGCTTCGGACGGTAAGCAGGCACTTCAAATGCTGAAAGCACAGCCACATAAATATGCAGCCATTGTTTTAGATCTGGTGATGCCGGATATGAATGGGTTTTCCTTTTTGGAAGAATATTGCAGTGATGCGATACTGCAGAATATTCCGGTCATTGTTTCTACCGGAGATGATAATATAGAATGTGAGACACATAGTTTGGAGCTTGGTGCCTGGGATTTCATCCGCAAGCCGTACAATGAGCGAATCATTCATTTTCGACTGCACAATGCGATCGAGAGAAGTCGTGCACAGATTTTGCGTAAGTTACAGCATGTTGAGGCTTTTGATTCGTTGACCGGGTTGTATGGACGAGATTATTTCCAAAAAGCAACGAGAGAAATGTTAGATGCGTTTCCTGAGGAGCAGTATGCAATGATAAGGCTCGACATTGCCAAATTTAATTTGGTCAATTCCTTTTTTGGCATTCACCGGGGTGATGAATTTCTTTGTGAGGTGGCTGATAAGATACGACAATTTGTTGCATCTAAGAATCATGTGACCTTTGGGCGTATGCGCGCAGATGTATTTGCAATCTGCATGTCGTATGAAAAGGAGAGTGAGCTGTCAGATTTATCATATCGTTTCCGCAAGGAGATTCGTGAGATCATTCCGGAATTTGAAATGATTCCGGTGTTTGGGTTTTATTTGATCAAAGATCTAAAGATGGAAGTCAATGATATGTATGATAATGCTAAGCTTGCAACAAAGATCTGCAAAGGAAGTTATATTCAGAACTATGCCTTTTATCAGGATGAAATGAGTCAGGATCTTATTCAGGAACAGCGTATTGTAAATATGACTCGGTCTGCATTGCAGGAAGAGAAGTTTGTTCTGTTTTTGCAACCAAAATATGATATACAGGAGGGCAAATTTGCCGGAGCTGAGGTATTAGTACGCTGGAAGGCGTCCGATCAAAAGATGATCTCTCCGGGAGAGTTTATTCCAATCTTTGAGCGGAACGGATTTATTATGAAACTGGATTTTTATGTATGGGAGCATGCGTGTAAATTGTTGCGTAGCTGGCTGGACAAAGGGTATGATCCGATGCCGATTTCTGTAAATGTATCACGTGTCAGTGTATACAATCCGAAATTAGTGGAAGTGATCAGTGATCTGGTTGCAACTTATAATATTCCGCCGGAATTATTTCAACTGGAATTGACGGAGAGCGCTTATACATCCAATCCATATATGATCCGTGAGGCAATGAAAGATTTACAGAAACGTGGATTTACAATATTGATGGATGATTTTGGCAGTGGTTATTCGTCATTAAATGTTTTGAAAGATATTGCAGTAGATGTTTTAAAGATTGACATGAAATTTATGTCGGATACTGAGATACCGGGCAGAGGTGAGAATATACTGGCTTCTGTAGTAAATATGGCAAAGGTGCTTGAGATGCCGGTTATTGCGGAAGGCGTTGAAAAGGAAAGCCAGGTGCGTTTCTTGAAGAATATCGGCTGTGAATATGTGCAGGGGTATTATTATGCAAAACCGATGCCTGCAGAGGAATATGAAAAGATGCTGTTTCGTGATGAGGAGCAGGCATTAGGATAATAATAGATAATGATCAGAGCAAGACAATGGAGGTTGGCATGAGAGTAAAGAAGTGGGCTTTGATGGGGATATTATGTGGAACAATGGTTCTGCTTGCCGGTTGTGGCAAGGCACAGAAAGCCTATAAGCAGGCTGTGGCTTTGGCAGAGAGCGGTAGTTATGAAAAGGCAGCAGCTTCCTTCAAGGAAGCCATTGCAGAAAACAAAGACAAAGCAGAGTATTATATTGATTATGGAATGACATTAAATCATCTGGGAAGCTATAAAAAGGCGATAAAGCAGTTTGAAAAAGCGTATCAGAAGGTTGATAATAAAATTTCCAGACAAAATAATAAGCGTTTATATTATGGAGAGGCGCTTGCCTATTATGGTATTCATGAATATGATAAGGCAAAGAAACAATGTGATAAAGCGTTAGAGATATCAGAAAGTAAGTCACTAAATGGTGATATTTATGCGACATTAGCAATGGCACAGTGGGCTTCCGGAGATTCATTAGGGGCACTTGGTGCCTTAGACCAGCTTATAAAAGAAAATGCAAAGGATGCGGATGGTCTTGTTCTGCGTGGTCAGATCAAACAGAGTATGAGTGAGTATGATTCTGCTGCCGAAGACTTTTTGAAAGCAATTTCAGTTGATGAGAAATGTTATGAGGCGTATTTTGGATGCTATAATGTTTACAACGATGCCGGTAGGGAAAGCGATGCGAAAGATGTGCTTGAAAAATTGGTATCAATACATGGCGCAGATGCAGAAGCCAAAACGCAGATCGGACGAGCTTATATTTGTCTGGATAAGCTTGCAGATGCAGAGGATATATTGAGCGATGCCGAAAAAGAAAAAAGCACCGATGCGTTATTTTATCAAGGTAAGGTCTTGCGGATACGTGGTGATTTTGAGAATGCAATTAAGAAGTACACCAAATATTTGAAAGCACAGAACGGAGCAGTATGCGCTCTGCCGGAAGTGTATAGCGAGCTTGCGGGCTGTTATATTGAGTTACAGGATTATGGACAGGCAGAAGATTATTTAGAACAGGGACTTGATCTTGGTGTGACGATGGCTTATCAGAATCTGCTTCGTAATCGTGTGATTCTGTTGGAGCGAATGGGCAAAATGAGACAGGCTAAAGAATTGGCGGCAGAATATTTACAAACCTATCCATATGATAAAGAAATGGCGAAGGAAGCAAAGTTTATAGCAACTCGTATCGGAAATCATAGTAAGAAAAAACAAAGGTAAAGAGAAAGGTTTGGTTAGATAGTAATGTTTGAGACCGAAGAGCAGAAAGAACGCATTATTTTGGTCGCTGTTGCGACGGCGGATGGAGACGATACCGAACAATCTCTGGATGAGTTGGAAGAATTGGGACAGACGGCGGGTGCGGTGACTGTTGCTAAAGTAATACAGAATAGAGAAAAAGTGCATGCCGGAACGTATGTGGGTAAAGGAAAAATAGAGGAGATTAAGAATCTGGCGATCTCTCTGGATGCAGATACGGTAGTATGTGATGATGAGTTATCTCCGGCACAATATCACAATCTTCAGGATGCATTGGAGATCAAGGTCATTGATCGAACGGTTATGATACTTGATATTTTTGCCAAAAGAGCATCGACCAGCGAGGGAAAGTTACAGGTAGAATTAGCACAGCTTAGATACCGTGCTTCGCATTTGGTAGGAGGACGCAGCGAATTATCCCGTCTGGGTGGAGGAATTGGTACGAGAGGTCCCGGTGAGCAGAAACTGGAGATGGATCGGCGTCTGATCAAGGAACGTATTACGCTTGTGAAACGTGAATTGGAGCAGGTGAAACGTACCAGAGAGTTGACTCGTAAGAAGAGGCAGGAGAATCCTACACCGGTTGTTGCAATCGTAGGATATACCAACGCAGGAAAATCAACGTTACTCAATTATTTGACCGGAGCAGGTGTTTTGTCGGAGGATCAGTTGTTTGCAACACTGGATCCAACTACCCGCAAGCTTGTTCGTGAAGACGGTGAAGAAATGCTTTTTACGGATACGGTTGGGTTTATTCGCAAATTACCACATCATTTGATCCGAGCATTTCGAAGTACATTGGAGGAGGCAAAATACGCAGATATTATTTTGCATGTCGTAGATTGCTCGAATCCGGATCTGGATATGCAGATGCATACAGTGTATGAAACACTTCGTAAGCTGGAAATTGGCGATAAACAGATCGTCACTGCATTTAATAAGATTGATCGTTTAGAGGGAGAGCAGGTGCTCAAAGATCTGCGTGCAGACCGAACAGTTCGCATTTCAGCACGTTCGGGAGAAGGCGTGGAGGAAATGTTAGACGCGTTGAGCGAATTGCTGAAAGCCGGCCAGGTACTTATCGACAAAATAATTCCTTATACAGATGGTTCTCAGATCAATTTGTTGCGTAAATATGGTCAGGTGTTGGAAGAAAGTTATGAAAATGATGGCACCAAAGTAAAAGCATATGTACCAAGAGAGTATGCCTATCTGTTTCAAAGTGCAGATGGTGAGGATGATCAATAGACATGGATGTAGAGTATAGATATGACTGGAAGTTGATCGCATGTGTAGATGACCATTGGGGAATTGGCAGACAGGGACAATTGTTGGTTGATATCCCGGCTGATAAAAAAGCATTTAAGGCGCATACGATCGGAAAGATTGTTGTTGGAGGCAGAAAAACAATGGGGGGACTTCCGGGTGCACGGGCGTTGCCTGATCGCACCAATATAGTTCTTTCTACGGATGAGACGTATTGTTTTGAAGGTGCGCAGGTATTACATAGCCTGCAGGAACTCAAACAGTATGTGAAACAGTATCCGGGTCAGGAAGTCTATGTAATTGGTGGGGAAGAAGTATATCGCCTGCTGCTTCCGTATTGTGATACAGCTTATATTACAAAAGTGCATCGTCAATATGAGGCAGATGCTTATTTCCCGAATTTAGATGAAAGCCAGGATTGGGAAATCTGCGAGCAGTCTTTTCTGCAAAAAGATCCACAGCAAAATGTGATATATGAATTTATCACCTATCAACGTATACAATAAGAATTCGATAGTAATGATCAGCGTATAAAGATAAAAATGGAGTGTTAAATTATTATCATTTTAAATCTAAAAATAGCACAGATATGAGGTGCCCTTCCAAGTTGATTTTTTGGAAGTTGGTACCAATCTGTGCTATTTTTCATGAAAGGATAATAGAACCTTTATGACAGACAGCAACGTTTCCATCGCTGTCTGTTTTTTGATGCTATCATCTTATTAGAGGATGACCATTGATCAGCCCATTACGATAGTTACATCGTATGAAGTTTTGCCCTTCTCATAAGGGATAACAGTGGTTCCTGTATATTCTTTGCCGTCTACAACGATCTTGGCAACGCCTTTTTCAACCTTATTTGGGTTTTCAACCTTGATGTTATACACACCTTCGCGATACTTACGTGTCATAGTGAAAGAGGTTCCCATCTCGGATGGAATACAAGGATCAACGCTCAAACCATTGAGAGTTGGAACAACACCTAAGATATACTGAGAAACATTTACAAATGTCCAGGCAGCGGTACCTGTAAGCCAGCTGTTCTTAGCCTGTCCGAAGAAGTGCGCATCTTTACCGGCGATCATCTGAGAGTATACATATGGCTCTGTGCAATGGATCTCGCTGATATCCTCGATATAAGCAGGACAAGTCTTTTTGTAGATCTCGAAAGCACGGTTACCACGACCGATAACAGTCTCAGCACAAGATACCCAAGGGTTATTGTGGCAGAAGATACCTGCATTCTCTTTATATCCAGGTGGATAAGAGGAGATTTCTCCAAGTTCTACATGGTATTTGGTGTAAGGCGGCTGTAACAATACAATACCGTACTTTGTATCCAGTTTTTCTTTTACAGAATCCAATGCTTTCTTAGCTTCACCTGTCTCAACACCGATACCGGCGAGAACGCAGAAGCCCTGAGGCTCAATGTAGATCTGACCTTCTTCGCATTCTTTGGAACCGACTTTGTTGCTCTGTGCATCATAAGCACGGACAAACCATTCGCCGTCCCAGCCGTCTGCTAGCACTGCTTTGTTCATTGCTTCAACTTCAGCAAGTGCACGGTCAGCTTCAGCCTGATTACCTGTGTAAGCACACAGATCAGCATATTCTTTACCATATTTTACAAACATTCCACCGATAAAAACGGACTCAGCAACCGGACCTTCACTAGGACCAAAGGTCTGGAAAGATTCACCCGGATGCTCAGAGAAGCAGTTTAAGTTGAGGCAGTCATTCCAGTCGGCGCGTCCGATGAGTGGAAGATTATGAGGTCCTTTGTGATTCACAATGTAATCGAAAGATCTCTTTAAATGCTCCATTAACGGAACTGCCTTGGATTCATCATTATCAAACGGTACCATTTCTTCTAAGATAGAAGTATCGCCTGTCTCGCGGATATATGCTGAAGTACCTGCGATCAGCCACAAAGGATCATCGTTAAAGCCGGATCCGATGTCTGCATTACCTTTTTTGGTAAGAGGCTGATACTGATGATAAGCGCTTCCGTCTTCAAACTGCGTAGAAGCAATATCAATGATTCTTTCTCTTGCACGCTCAGGGATCAGATGAACGAAACCGAGCAGATCCTGACAGGAATCACGGAATCCCATACCACGACCGATACCGGACTCGTAGTAAGAAGCGGAACGTGACATGTTAAAGGTAACCATACACTGATACTGGTTCCAGATATTTACCATGCGATCAAGTTTTTCTTCATCAGATCTTACGGTAAATTTAGATAACAGATTTTCCCAATTCTCTTTCAATTCAGCAAGAGCGGCATCTACCTGTGCATCTGTCTGATATTTTGCCAATAATTCATCAGCAGGTTTCTTATTGATAACATTTGGTGCAGTAAACTTCTGGTCTTCCGGATTCTCACAGTAGCCCAGTACGAAGATAAGGCTTTTTGACTCACCCGGCTCCAAAGTAATATTAATCTGATGAGATCCGATCGGATACCATCCGCTGGCAACAGAGTTATGAGATTTGCCCTCGGCAACAACCTGAGGATCCGTAACTCCACGGTAAGCACCTAAAAATTCATCGCGGCTTGTATCAAAGCCGTCTACCGGACAGTTTACTGAATAAACTGCAAAGTGGTTACGACGCTCACGGTACTCTGTTTTGTGATAGATTGTAGAATCAATGACTTCAACTTCACCGATATTTAAGTTACGCTGATAGTTTGTCATATCATCCATGGCATTCCAGAGACAAAACTCAATATATGAAAATACAGAGAATGATTTTTTCTCGTTGCTTTCGTTGGTCAGAGTAAGCTGATTAACCTCACAGTTATCATTGACAGGTACAAAAGCAAGCAAAGATGCCTTTAAACCGTTTTTAACGGAAGTGAAACGGCTGTAACCCATACCGTGACGACATTCATAAGAGTCCAACTCTGCCTTTACAGGCTGCCAGCCAGGGTTCCAAACTGTATTACCATCTTTGATGTAATAATAACGGCCGCCTTCATCGTTCGGGATGTTATTGTAACGATAACGCGTTAAACGAAGAAGTTTAGCGTCCTTATAAAAACTATAACCACCGCAAGTATTGGAAATTAAAGAAAAGAAGTTGTTACTTCCAAGATAATTGATCCAAGGAAGCGGTGTTTTCGGTGTAGTGATGACATATTCCTTATTCGGATCGTCAAAAAAACCAAATTTCATATTATCCTCCATTCCGCCCACAGGCATACATTTGTATTCAGATAAAAGTATATCGTAAATGGGGGCGGAAATCAAGAAAATTTATTTGTATGCTTAAAGATTTTCGAACCGAAAAAATCTAGCTTTGCGGAATGAATATAATATGGTGGATGTCGATGCAGGGAATTGCGTTATCTATTAAAAATGGGTATAATAATAGGCAGATATTAGCTGGTGGTATAGGATTCGCAGTAAGAATACCGGAAAGGGCAGGGTGATCCATATGAGTAATGAGAATGCAGAGAAATTATTAACCTTTATAGAGCAGAGTCCAAGTGCATTTCACGTTGTATACAATATGCGCCGACAGTTAGATGCGGCAGGCTTTGTATATCTTCCGGAGAATAAGCCGATGAATATAGAGTATGGCAAGGCTTATTATACAATACGTAACGATGCATCACTGATCGCTTGGCGAATGCCGGAACAAGAGCCGGTTGGATTTCATATTGCGGCAGCCCACAGTGATTCGCCGGCTTTTTTGATCAAAGAGCACCCGGAGATTAAGAAGAAATATTATATAACATTAAATGTAGAAAAATATGGTGGAATGATACTCTCCAGTTGGTTTGATCGTGCACTTTCAATTGCCGGACGAGTAGCAGTTGCCGGAGAACATGGGATAGAGAGCAGATTGGTTTCGATTGACCGCGATCTGCTTGTTATACCGAGTTTGGCAATTCATATGGATCGCAACGTAAATGCCGGCAAGACGTTTAATGTGCAAGAGGATATGCTTCCGGTTTATGCGCAGGAAGATGGTGCCGGGATCCGTGAATTGGCAGCCGGTGCAGCCGGAGTACAGCCAGGCCAGATCGTAGGGCAGGAATTGTATTTATATGTCCGTGAAAAGGGACACTTTGTTGGCAGAGACGGAGAATGGATATTGGCACCGAGACTGGATGATCAACAATGCGCTTATGGTGTTATACAAGGACTGCTTTCCTCACGTGTTCACAATAAGATAGCGATGGCGGCGGTTTTCCATAATGAGGAAGTGGGAAGCGGGACGAGACAAGGAGCAGATTCTACTTTTTTGGAGGATGTGATCACCTGGATCACAGAAGCGATCGGAATCTCCGATGGTGGTAAGAGGCGAATGATCACCAACAGTTTTTTGATCTCTGCAGATAATGCGCATGGGATCCATCCGAATTATGAAAGCAAAGCGGACCCCACCAATCAGCCTTTGCTTAATGGTGGGATCGTGCTTAAATTTCACGGTGGTCAAAAGTATACATCCGATGCCATGACGTCAGGATATTTGCGTACGCTGTGCAAAGGAGCGGGTGTGCCTTGTCAATCGTACCATAACCGTTCGGATATTGCCGGTGGTTCCACGTTAGGAAATATCTCAACGGCGCATGTGTCGATACCATCAGTGGATATTGGGCTGGCACAGTGGGCGATGCATTCGGCAATGGAGACAGCCGGAACAAAAGATCTGGATGCGTTGATCCGTCTTTGTGAGCATTTTTATGGAGTTGACTGATCACATCAGTTCAGCAATACGGCTTACGCCAACATAAATCTCGCTGATTTTATACCAGGTCGGATAGTCAGTTACGCCTGTTGCCGGAAGGTTAAAGATCTGTTGAAAGGTTTTGACTGCTTCCGCTGTCTTTTTTCCGTAAATACCATCTACAGCAAGTTTTGGAATCAGTGGGTAAGCACCGGCGATCGTGTTAAGCTGTTGCTGCAGCTGGCGTACTTTTTGACCGCTGCTGCCGATCGTCAGATCTGAGCCAGGCCAGGAAGATGGCACTCCGGAAATTTCCTCTGAGGAAGCGATGTACATGGAATTACCGTAGAAATAGCGTAGTATTTCGATGGCAGAGTAGCCGCGGTCACCAAGCGTTTTGGATTCCCACTGCCGCATCCAGTTAGGACAGGATACTTGACGTCCGTCACAGTATTGTGTAAAGATCGGCTGTGTAATATTAGGCCGTGCCAGATAATTGGAAAAAATGGAATCTACAGTTTGTGATATGGAAGCATAAATATTGCGTCCGGAGATCCATTTTTGATCATAGGCAGTAGAGGATGTGATCGTAAAATCATAGTTTTTATTGCGGTACCATTCGGTATATACGCGGTTGAGCGTAATGGACTGAATGGCAAGAATATTAGCAATCAGTGTTTCCTCCGGCCAAGTGGCATAGATTTCACTGGAGGCAACATTTTTAATATAATCTTTATATTTGACATAATAGTTTTTGGCGCGGGAGTCCGATGGTGGTCCATCATGGACGATTATATATTCGGGGGATGGAGTTCGAAGACAGCTTTCGTTACCCGGCGTCTTACAGGTAAGGAGTAACAGTATGAGTGAACGCGATCGTAATCGTGGCAAAGAGCGGTGGAAACAGGAGAAAAGGAAGCGGAAAAAACGGCGTAAAAACAGACAACAGCTTGAAAAGCAGCAAAATGTCAGCCGGCGAAAAAAAAGAGAAGTAGCCGCCTGGGAACGACTTGATAATACCGCCAACCTTTTTCCGGCTATTGCAACGCAGAATATGACTAACGTGTATCGGATCAGCGTGACGCTGTCGGATCATGTTGAACGGGATTTATTGCAGCAGGCACTGGATGAAGTACTTCCGGTGTTTGATACCTTTCGGGTACGTATGCGCAAAGGATTGTTTTGGAATTATTTTGAGACAAATTATAAGGCACCGCCATTGGTGGAATTAGAGGATAAATATCCTTGCAGTTATATTGAACCCTATGAAAATAACGGCTATTTGTTTCGAGTGAGTTATTATCGCAATCGCATTAATTTGGAGGTATTTCATGTGTTGGCAGATGGTATGGGAGCCGTTAATTTTTTGCGGGAATTAACGTATTGTTATTTGCGATTGGCACATCCTGAGACGGACTTCGGCGGACAGAAAGGTTTATCGGATCTGACGTCTTTAAGCACGGAGGACAGCTATGTCAAAAATTATAAGAAAAGTCATAACAAGGGTTATAAAACAGCACGTGCCGTAGAGGTTAAGGGAGAACATCTTCCGACCGGAGAACTTGGTGTGATCCATGGAAGTATGTCTCTTTCTGCAGTGAAACAGGTTTGTCATCAGAGGGACGTTAGTATCAATGAATATATGACGGCTGTATTTATTTACAGCATATACAAGGAGTATCTTAAGGAGAACCCGTCAAGCCGTCCAATCGCAGTAGCGGTTCCTGTGAATTTGAGACCGTATTTTGAGTCTGTAACAACGAGAAATTTTTTCGTCATGGTCAGTGCGGTATATGCAGCCGATCGGACCGGGGAATCATTTGACAGGATTTTGGAATTGGTGACAATGAGTTTGCGTGAGCAGATCACAAAAGAACATTTGGAAGAATTGTTTTCCTATAATGTGTCCAATCAGAAAAACATTTTTCTACGCTCAGTTCCAATGTTTATTAAAGTGCTTGCTATGCGTTTTGTATATCGCTCTTCGGCTAGAGCGAATACGAGTACGCTTACGAATATTGGAGCCTTTCAGGTACAGAAAGAATATGAGCCTTTCATAGAAAAATTTCATGGAATGATCGCTATGTCAACAGGACAGCATATTAAAGCGCTGCTTTGTTCTTATCGGGATGAATTAGTGTTGAATTTCAGTTCAACGCTGCGTGATGTATCAATACAGCGACGGTTTTTCCGGAAATTAGTTGAAGATGGTATTGAAGTTACGATAGAAAGTAATGGGGTGTATTATGAGTGATCGAATATGTAAAAATTGTCGTCTTAGGATTGCGGATAATGCAAAAACCTGTTTGTTTTGTGGTCGGGTGTTGACCAAAGAATCTGACAATGTATTGGTTAATATGTATCCGGCAATATTCCACAAAACGCGTATGGCAAAGCGTATCGTATGGTCCTTTACGTTTGCTTTGATCTTAATACAGGTGTTACTTTTTGTGTTGAATTATTATTTGGATGCGGGACATCGCTGGTCTTTTGTGACAGCAGTGGTTTTTGCGTATGGAATTTTTTCGATGCACTATCTTACAGCATGGAATAAAAGCCATATTCGCAAGCTGTTTATTCAGACATTTGCAACGATTTTATTTTTGCTCTCATTAGATGCAGGGCTTGGTTTTCATGGCTGGTCAGTACAGTATGGTATGTCATGCAGCATATTAGTGCTGGATCTGTTTTTGGGGGGAGGAATGCTGATTAATCGTACTAATTGGACGAGTTATCTGACGACACAGGTGTATGCTATTGCGTTAGCAGTGATCAATCTTTGCATTGGGATTTTTGCCAAAGAAGGAAATCCGCTGTTTGCTTGGATCGTACTGTTAGTTACCCTTGTGTTATTTGGTGTTGCGGTACTTGCCGGTTCCCGCAAGGCGAAGAGTGAGCTGCGAAGGCGTTTTTATATATAAAGGATGCGAAACGATCTGCGTATGGGTGGTGTTAGGATAAAGCAGTGACAATTTACGGTTAAAGTGGAAAGATTATGATTCCCGGATGGGGATAAAGTATATGGAGGTAGCGTGTGCAAGAGCAGAGTTTTCAGGCAAAGTTAGTAAAAGAATGTATTCGGCTGGCGGCGGGAAACCGTTTGATCGGACCGAAGATCAAGATGGGAGAGTTGCAGCGGCATCTGGTTGATAAGGAACCGTTGTGGCGTAAGCCGGAGGATGTGCTTTGGGAACGGAAAAAGCTTGCAAATTGCATGGTTGAGGTGGTGCAGCCTCCGATTCCCGGCAAATATGCATTGCTCCACTTGCACGGCGGGGGATATGTGAATCCACTGCGCAATATTTATCGAAGTTTTGCTTATAAATATGCAATGATGTGCGGTGGAATGAAGGTATTTAGTACGGATTACCGGGTGGCACCGGAACATACTCATCCATCGGCGCTGCTAGATGCCATTGCATCTTATGAAATGATTTTGGATATGGGTTATACGGGAGATCAAATCTTTGTAGCAGGCGATTCTGCGGGAGGTGGTCTTGCGGTAGCACTCTGCATGTGGCTGCGTGAACATGACAGACCAATGCCGGCCAAGCTTGTATTGATGTCTCCATGGTTGGACATGACAGCGTCCGGGGGTTCCTACACGGACAATTATGACAAAGATCCGATGTTTGGCGGGACGAAAGAAAGTATGATCTATCGAGGAGATTATCGAGATGATCATGATCCGAAAGATCCATATCTGTCGCCGTTGTTTGGGGATTTTTCCGGTCTGCCGCCTATGTTGATACAGGTAGGTGAGATTGAAATGCTGCGAAGTGATGGCGAGTGCGCTGCACAGAAAGTACAGCAATGCGGTGGTCGGGCAACGGCACAGTGCTATGCCGGAATGTTTCATGTATTTCAGATGGGATTGTCACAAATACCGGAATCGGCAACGGCGTGGGAGGAAGTACAAAAGTTTTTAGAGGGAATGCGTGCAGAAAGTGATGAATAGACTGTAAAAAAAGCATGGCAGTTCAGAAACTGCAGCCGGCATTATTTTAGTTAGAAAATGAATCGGCTATGTGCGAAAGCAGGTTATCAGTGAAGCATGGAACAGTTAGAGTGGTACATTACGACGAAATATCAGCAGGAGGGTCCGTATCGGGAAGAGAGACGGATCCTTCTGCTTTATCGTGTCCGTATACAGGGACAGATGATGGGCATGAACGAGAGATATTATGGCAGAGCCGCATCACCGAAAGACAACAGGAAATTTGGAGATGTGCCCTTTACCTAAGACTATCTAGAGAAGATGAGGGAACCGCCATTGAGAGTAACAGCATCAGAAATCAGCGTGTAATGTTGATGGACTATATTGCGGCAAGACCGGAGCTTTGTTTTACAGGCGAATGGGTTGACGATGGGTATAGCGGAAGCAGTTTTGAAAGGCCGGCGTTGCAGCGAATGCTGCAGGCTGCGAGAGATGGAAAGGTAGATTGCATTCTTGTCAAGGATCTATCTCGTTTCGGACGAGAGTATATACAGACCGGATGGTATTTGAAAAAGTGGTTCCCACAGTGGGGGATACGTTTTATTGCGGTGGCAGACCATTACGATAGTGCTAGTGCTTTGTTTGGTGAAAAGGCGTTGTTGCTTCCAATCCTCAATTTGATGAATGATGCTTATTGCAGAGATATTTCCAGAAAGGTCAAAAACAGTCAGGAGGCCAGACGCAGGCAGGGAGATTACGTAGGTGCTTTTGCACCGTACGGTTATCAAAAAGCGATGATCAATAAGCACAAATTAGTTGTCGATAGGCAGACGGCAGATGTTGTACAAAAGATATTTCATTGGAAAAATGCAGGGCATTCCGCGGAAAAGATTTGTGCGTTTTTGAATGTTTTATTGATCCCATCGCCGTACGTATATAAGAAGATAAGCGGGCAGTCTTATAAGTCCGGTTTTGTGGACAGAAGAAAACAAAATAGTTTATCGAATATGACTAACAATAAGGACGTAAATGAAACAAGTGGTCAATCTTGCCTGTCCGACAATACGGACACACAAAAAGTGCTCCTATGGTCGCCGGTCGCAGTTCGACGTATTTTGAAAAATCAATTATATATTGGGATCCTTCAACAGGGCAAAACGAGAAAGATCAACTATAAACTGGCACAGAGATGTAAAGTGCCACCTGAAGAATGGATCAGTACGGATAAGGCGGTGCCGCCGATCATTGAAGAATCTTTATTTTGGAAGTGTCAGAGCAGATGAATAATATATTGTGTCAGCGTATAGGAATTTATGCAAGGCTTTCCGTTCGAAATACGGAGAGAGAGGAAATGTCAATCGAGAATCAATTGTTACTGGTTGGTCAATATTTGGATCAACATACCGAATGTCAACAACGAAAGGTTTATGTGGACTATGGGTATAGTGGAACAAACTTTCAAAGACCGGAATTTCAGCAGATGATAGAGGATTGTCGTTTGGGATTATTAGATGCAGTTATTGCGAAGGATCTGTCCAGACTGGGGAGAGAACATCTGCAATTGGGATGGTATCTGGAATACTTCTTTCCGGCAAATAATGTGCGGGTGATTACCGTGACGGATCATTATGACAGTGCAAGACTTACGGAGCAGATGCTGATCGTTGGATTGAAAAATTTATTAAATGAATGGTATGCAGTAGATACCGGATACAAGGTACGGTTGGCGAAACGTCAGCAAAGGGAACAAGGAAATTTTATCGGTGCCAAGGCTCCATATGGATATCGGATCTGTTACCGGAATGGCAAGAGAGTATTAGAACATGATCAGACGTTTTCTGTTTTAACAAACATACAAAATATGAGAAGAGCGGGACAATCTTCCGTGCAGATCGCAAATAAACTCAATGAGGATCACATAGCGACACCGGAGATATATCGTCGCACCGGAATTTTAAGAATACCGCAGGATCAGATAACAGATAAATGGTCAGGAGCGATGGTACGAGGTGTTTGGAACCATAAGAATATTGCATGTTGTTCGAACACCAGCGGGGATAACGACACGGCTTAGTACAATTTCACCGGTTTCTTCTATTGTTTTGATTTCCTCTTCGGGAATTTTTGGCGGGTATTTTTCGTATAACGTATGAGGTGGTATTACAAACAGTTCTTCGTTGGCTTCCGGTGTGTTGGGTTTTGGAATCAGAGTTGTATTTTGTAAAGCGGTCTGTCCGGATAAGATTTCAGCACCGCTGATTTCTACCGGTTCAAAATTTGGAGCAGTTATTTGGATCGAATACGTAGAATATGGGCGATCAGTACCCGGCATCATGCTATACTCCAATGGCGGTGCGGGCAGAGTGATCAGATCACTTTTGCCGGCACTGTTTGTTTCGGTTTCTTCAATTATATCGTTTGCATCATTGATATTACGGATCTGTATCTTGGCTCCGGCAATCGGTCTGGAGGTTCGGCGAGATGTGATATTTGCCTGAAAAAAACCTCTATCCGGCATATCTTTTGCTGCATATAGATCGTGAGACATAGAACCTCATTTCTGTGATTCTTTAAAAATCACACATAGTTTTGGATTATTGTATGCCTCTTGTCAGTCAGGAGTGAAAGATTGAAATAATATTTTCAGTATGATATAGTTGGTAGAAATGCTGCAATTGCGGCACAAACAGTATTAAAAACTACGGAATTGCAGATAACCTGCGAATTTGGCAAAATGGTCTGCGCGGACATCTGTAAACAGAAAAGAGGATTAACATGGAACAGATCAAGATTAAATATTTTACGGACAAGATCGATAAACTTGCTTATATCGATGGGAAAAGTGATTGGATCGATCTGCGAGCTTCTGAAGAAGTTACATTAAAACAGGGTGAGTTTGCTTTGGTGCCACTTGGTGTGGCAATGGAACTTCCCAAAGGATATGAGGCACATATCGTACCGCGCAGCAGCACCTATAAAAATTTTGGCGTGATACAGGCAAATCATTGTGGTGTGGTAGACGGATCTTACTGCGGAGATAACGATATGTGGCGTATGCCGGTCATTGCAATGCGCGATACACAGATTCATGTAAACGACAGGATCTGCCAGTTTCGTATAATGAAAAATCAGCCGGAAATCTTATTCGAGGAAGTAGAACATTTGGAGGGCAAAGACAGAGGCGGCTTTGGAACTACCGGAAAACAATAACGAGTAGGGAGGACATTATGGATAAGAAAAAGATATTGCAGCATTTAGATCATACATTATTAAAACAGGATGCTACATGGGAGCAGATCAAGACACTTTGCGATGAGGGAATGCAGTATCATGTGGCAAGTGTGTGTATTCCACCTTGTTATGTCAAAGAGGCACGTGATTATGTCGAAGACCGCTTGAAGATCTGTACGGTGATCGGTTTTCCAAATGGCTATCAGACAACAGCTGCGAAAGTGGCAGAGACGAAAGAGGCAGTGGAAGATGGTGCGGATGAAATTGATATGGTGATCAATATCAATCGTGTGAAGGATGACCGCTTTGAAGAGGTACTGCAGGAAGTGAAAGAAATACGGGCAGCCTGCGAGGGGAAAGTCTTAAAAGTCATCATTGAGACTTGTCTTTTGAGCAAAGAGGAAAAGATCAAAATGTGTGAGATCGTTACAAAGGCAGGGGCGGATTATATTAAGACTTCAACCGGATTTTCGACCGGAGGGGCTACGTTTGAAGATGTGGCACTGTTGCAAAAATATGTAGGAGATTCAGTGAAAGTCAAGGCTGCAGGAGGAATCTCATCGTTAGAAGATGCAGAGCGTTTCTTAAGGCTGGGGGCTGACCGCCTTGGAACAAGCAGATTGATCGCACTATGCAAATCGACGGATTAACTATTGCATGAGGAGCATAACGAAATAAGTTTGCATCACCCAACACTTGACACAAAAAGTGATTCTGTATAAACTATAATGTGATGCGTTTTAAGATTCTTTATAAAATGCAAATTTTGATGGTAATGCGTTCTTTATGGCGTACAGAGAAAAGACCGCAGAATGGAGGTTCCAATGAATTATAAGGTAGCCGTGATACCTGGTGATGGTATCGGTCCGGAAATTGTCAGAGAGGCAAGAAAGGTATTAGACAAGGTTGGACAGAAATATGGTCATGAGTTTACATATCAGGAGCTGTTAATGGGTGGATGTTCCATTGATGCTTATGGAGAGCCGTTGACCGAGGAGACACTGGAAGCTGCGAAAGCAAGCGACTCCGTGTTGTTAGGTGCCGTGGGTGGCAACGTCGGACAGTCTAATTGGTATCAGCTTCCACCGGATAAACGACCGGAGGCAGGATTACTGAAGATTCGTAAGGGACTGGAATTATATGCTAATATTCGTCCGGCTGTGTTGTTTGATGAACTTAGCGGTGCATGTCCGTTGAAACCGGAACTGACAGAGGGTGGATTTGATTTTGTGGTAATGCGTGAGCTTACCGGCGGTCTGTATTTTGGGGATCGTAAGACGGTTGAAGAGAATGGTGTTAAGAAAGCGATCGACACGTTGACGTATGATGAAAATGAAATACGCCGTATCGCCAAATGGGGATTTGATGTCGCAATGAAGCGTGGTAAAAAGGTTTGCAGCGTGGATAAAGCGAATGTTTTGGATTCTTCCCGTTTGTGGAGAAGTGTTGTCGAGGAAGTGGCAAAGGATTATCCGGAAGTGGAACTTACTCATATGTTAGTAGATAACTGTGCGATGCAGCTTGTGCGTGATCCAAAGCAGTTTGATGTGATCCTTACAGAGAATATGTTTGGTGATATTTTATCAGATGAGGCAAGTATGGTGACCGGATCGATCGGTATGTTGTCTTCTGCAAGCCTTGGTGCAACGAAGTTAGGTCTATACGAGCCGAGTCATGGATCTGCACCGGATATTGCAGGACAAGATAAGGCGAATCCAATCGCAACTATTTTATCTGCAGCGATGATGCTTCGTTATTCCTTTGATCTGGAAAAAGAAGCCGATGCGATCGAGAATGCCGTGAAGCAGGTACTTAAAGACGGATATCGTACGATCGATATCATGGACGAGGGAAAGACGCAGGTCGGAACAATACAGATGGGTGATCTGATCGCAGAACGTATTTAATAGAACATAAATACACAAGGTAGATATTGGTGCCTGCAGATTCAAATGGCAGGTCTGGAAAGGAATAAGTGATTATTATGAGAAGTGATGCAGTAAAGAAGGGAATGCAGACAGCACCTCAGAGATCGTTGTTTAATGCATTAGGAATTACAGAAGAAGAATTGGAAAAGCCGTTGATCGGTATTGTGAGTTCTTACAATGAGATCGTGCCGGGACATATGAATATTGATAAGATCGTTGATGCTGTTAAAATGGGTGTTGCTATGGCTGGTGGAACTCCAATTGTTTTTCCGGCGATTGCAGTGTGTGATGGTATTGCGATGGGACATACCGGTATGAAATACTCTCTTGTAACGAGAGATCTGATCTGTGATTCCACAGAGTGTATGGCATTGGCGCATCAGTTTGATGCATTGGTCATGGTGCCAAACTGTGATAAAAATGTTCCGGGTCTGTTGATGGCAGCTGCTAGATTGAATATACCAACAATTTTTGTCAGCGGTGGCCCGATGTTAGCCGGTCATGTTCAGGGCAACAAGACATCTTTATCTTCTATGTTTGAGGCAGTTGGTGCTCATGCGGCAGGTAAGATGACAGAGGAACAGGTAAATGATTATGTATGCAATGCTTGTCCGACATGTGGTTCTTGCTCCGGTATGTATACTGCTAACAGTATGAATTGCCTGACAGAGGCGATCGGTATGGGATTGCAGGGCAATGGTACGATCCCGGCTGTATATTCTCAGAGAATCAAGCTTGCAAAGCATGCGGGAATGAAGATCATGGAACTTTTGGAGAAAAATATCCGTCCAAGAGATATTTTGACAGAGCAGGCATTTATGAATGCGTTGACTGTAGATATGGCACTTGGATGTTCTACAAATACAATGCTTCATCTTCCGGCAATCGCACATGAAGCAGGCGTAGAACTTAACTTAGATATCGCAAATCATATCAGTGCAAAGACTCCGAACTTGTGTCATTTAGCGCCGGCAGGACATACCTATATGGAAGAGTTGAACGAGGCAGGCGGTGTCTATGCTGTTATGAATGAGCTGAGCAAGAAGGGCTTATTAAATACAGAACTTATTACTGCTACCGGTAAGACGGTAGGAGAGAATATTAAAGATTGTGTCAACCGCAATCCGGAAGTTATCCGTCCAATTGACAATCCATATAGCGAGACTGGCGGAATTGCAGTACTGCGAGGTAATATCGCACCGGATTCCGGCGTGGTAAAACGTTCTGCAGTAGTTCCGGAGATGATGGTACATGAAGGCCCGGCATGTGTGTTCGACTGCGAGGAAGACGCTATTGCGGCTATCAAGGGTGGCAAGATCGTTGCCGGAGACGTAGTAGTTATCCGCTATGAGGGACCTAAGGGTGGTCCCGGAATGCGTGAGATGTTGAATCCGACTTCTGCAATTGCTGGTATGGGACTTGGCTCTAGTGTAGCATTGATCACAGACGGAAGATTTTCCGGTGCATCACGTGGAGCAAGTATTGGACATATTTCTCCAGAGGCAGCCGTTGGCGGTCCGATCGCTTTAGTCGAAGAAGGCGATATTATTGCAATTGATATCCCGGCAAATACGATCAATGTCAAAGTCTCTGATGAAGTTTTGGCAGAGCGCCGTGCAAAATGGCAGCCAAGAGAGCCGAAGGTCAAGAGTGGTTATTTGGCACGCTATGCGTCGATGGTTACATCAGCAGATAAGGGAGCAATTTTACAGATTCAGTAGAAGAGTGGAGGAAAGTCATGCAATTAACAGGTTCACAGATTGTGATAGAATGTTTGAAAGAACAAGGGGTAGACACAGTATTCGGTTATCCGGGTGGTGCTATTCTGAACATATATGACGAATTATATCGTCATCAGGATGAAATTAGACATGTCCTTACATCTCATGAGCAGGGAGCATCTCATGCAGCAGATGGATATGCCAGAGCAACAGGTAAAGTCGGTGTATGTATGGCAACAAGCGGACCCGGAGCAACTAATTTAGTTACCGGAATTGCGACAGCTTATATGGATTCTGTTCCATTGGTTGCTATTACATGTAACGTTGGCAAGGCGTTACTGGGTAAAGATTCTTTTCAGGAAATTGATATTGCCGGAGTGGCAATGCCGATTACGAAATACAGCTTTCTGGTAAAGGAAGTTGATAAATTGGCTGATACGATCCGTCGTGCCTTTACGATCGCAAAATCCGGCAGACCGGGTCCGGTCTTGATCGATATTGCGAAAAATGCAACGAGTGACAAAGCTGAATATGAGCCGAAAGTTCCGGAAGAGATCGAACGCAGCACAGAAAATATTGACGATGCTGTTATTGATGAGGCAATCAAGGTACTGCGCAATGCCAAGAAACCGATGGTATTCGTTGGTGGCGGCGCTGTGATCTCAGGTGCGGATAAAGAACTTAAGGAATTTGTGGAAAAAGTAGACGCACCGGTAACGGATACGTTAATGGGTAAAGGTGCATTTCCGGGTACCGATGACCGATATGTGGGAATGCTTGGAATGCATGGAACAAAGACTGCCAATTTAAGTGTTTCAGAGTGCGATGCGCTGGTAGTTGTTGGATCCCGCTTCTCTGATCGTGTGACAGGCAATACGGCAAACTATGCGAAGAATGCAACGATCATTCAGATTGACATTGATGAAGCGGAGATCAACAAGAATGTATCGGTTGATATGAGCATTATTGGTGATGTGAAAGCTGTTTTGGAGCGTATGAATGAGCGCATGGAACAGATGTATCATAAAGAGTGGATGGATAAGGTGATGGCAAGAAAGGATGCACTGCCAATGACTTATTCTGAGGAGGGATTGACTTGTCCATATGTTATGGAGAAGTTGGACGAGTTGACAGACAGTGATAAGACGATCATTTGTACGGAAGTTGGTCAGCATCAGATGTGGGCGGCGCAGTATTACCACTATACACATCCACGTACACTGATTACTTCCGGTGGCCTTGGAACAATGGGATATGGATTGGGTGCATCACTGGGTGCACAGGTCGGCTGTCCGGATAAACGTGTTATTAACATTGCCGGAGATGGATGCTTCCGCATGAACATGAATGAGTTAGCAACTGCAAGCCGTTATAACATTCCGATTATTGAGGTTATTATTAACAATCAGGTGCTTGGAATGGTTCGCCAGTGGCAGACGTTATTCTATGGAAAACGTTATTCGCAGACGGTACTGAATGACAAAGTTGATTATATCAAACTGTCTGAGGCACTTGGGGTGAAAGCGATCCGAGTTACAAAGAAGGAAGAGGTTGAGGGAGCAATCAAAGAAGCACTTTCTACAAAAGGTCCGGTTGTGATCGAGGTTGTGATCGAGAGTGATGATAAGGTATTCCCGATGGTTGCACCGGGTAAGAACTTAGAAGACTGTTTTGATGAGAAAGATTTGCAAAAACAGCAGTAAGCGTGTTAATCCTGGTATAGTCTGACACGAAGTTCGAGTAGGCTTTAGTGGAAGAGTTGAATGTTTTGATATTCATGATACATAGCAGGGTTTCATATATTTACAAAGTGACAAAAGGAAAGGGGATTCCCGGACCGTTTTGGTTTTTGCGTAGTATGCGCCGCAAAAATTCAATAAAAATATGCGTATACAGAAATGAGGAGAAAAATGAGCAGAGTTTATAATTTTTCAGCAGGACCGGCAGTATTGCCAGAGGAAGTATTGCAGGAAGCAGCAGATGAGATGTTGGATTATCAGGGTTCCGGCATGTCCGTTATGGAAATGAGTCATCGCTCAAAAGTGTATGATAATATTATCAAGACCGCAGAGCAGGATCTGCGTGATCTGATGAATATTCCGGATAACTACAAGGTACTCTTCCTTCAGGGAGGTGCTTCACAGCAGTTTGCAATGATTCCGATGAATCTGATGAAGAACAAGGTTGCTGATTACATTGTAACCGGACAATGGGCAAAGAAGGCATGGCAGGAAGCTTCCAAATATGGTAAAGCGAATAAGATCGCTTCCTCCGAGGATAAAACATTCTCGTACATCCCAGACTGTTCGGATCTGCCGATCTCCGAAGATGCCGACTATGTATACATTTGTGAAAATAACACAATTTATGGTACGAAATACAAAGAGCTGCCAAACACAAAGGGTAAGACATTAGTTGCAGATGTATCTTCCTGCTTTTTGTCAGAACCGGTAGATGTCACAAAGTATGGCGTGATTTATGGCGGTGTACAGAAAAATATCGGACCGGCAGGTGTTGTCATTGTGATCATCCGCGAGGATCTTATTACAGAAGATGTTTTGGAAGGTACACCAACAATGTTACAGTACAAAATACATGCAGATGCACAGTCTCTGTATAACACACCACCGGCATATGGTATTTACATTTGCGGTAAGGTATTTAAGTGGCTCAAGAAAATGGGCGGCTTAGAGGCTATGAAGAAGCACAACGAAGAGAAAGCAAAGATCCTGTATGACTTCTTGGATCAGAGTAAACTGTTCAAGGGTACGGTAGTGCCAAAAGATCGTTCTTTGATGAATGTTCCGTTTGTAACAGGTGATGCAGATATGGATGCTAAGTTTGTCAAAGAGGCAACAGAAGCAGGTTTTGTTAACTTGAAAGGTCATCGTACCGTAGGTGGAATGAGAGCCAGCATTTACAATGCAATGCCAAAAGAGGGCGTAGAGAAGTTGGTTGAGTTTATGAAGAAGTTCGAGGAGGAAAATGCGTAATGTTTCAGTATAGTTGCTTAAATCCGATCGCACAGATTGGCTTAGATGGTTTTGATGGACAATATGAAAAGACAGATGATGTGAATGCGGCTGATGTGGTGCTTGTTAGAAGTGCAGCGATGCACGATATGGAGCTTTCTGATAAGCTCTGTGCTATCGCACGTGCCGGTGCCGGTGTCAACAATATTCCATTGGATAAATGTGCGGATCAGGGTATCGTTGTATTTAACACACCTGGTGCAAATGCAAACGGTGTAAAAGAGATGGTGGTATCCGGTATGCTTTTGGCTGCCAGAGATATTGCAGGTGGAATGCAGTGGGTTAAGGACAACGCTGATGATGAAAATATTTCCAAATCCATGGAAAAGGCAAAGAAGAATTTTGCCGGTACAGAGTTAAAAGGCAAAAAACTTGGTGTTATCGGACTTGGAGCTATCGGTGTGTTAGTTGCTAATGTGGCAAGACATTTCGGAATGGAGATCTATGGTGTAGATCCATTCTTATCCGTTAATAATGCGTTATCTCTTTCCAGAGATGTTACCGTTGTAAAATCTTACGATGAGTTGTATCAGGTATGTGATTATATTACAATTCATGTTCCTTATATTCCTGAGACAAAAGGAATGCTCAACAAGGAAGCTTTCGATCAGATGAAGGATGGCGTTGTTATCTTGAACTTTGCACGTGATCTTTTGGTAAATGATGATGACATGAAAGCTGCTTTGGAGTCTGGAAAGGTGCGTCGTTATGTAACAGATTTCCCAAATCCAGCCGTTGTTAAGATGCCGAATGTGATCGCAACACCGCATCTCGGTGCCTCTACAGCAGAGTCAGAGGATAACTGTGCCGTTATGGCAGTACATGAGCTTCGTGAATTTTTAGAGAATGGTAATATCATCAATTCTGTAAACTATCCAAATTGTGATGCAGGTGTCTGCAATACAGAAGGACGTATTACAGTTGCACATAAAAACATCCCAACGATGTTGACACAGTTTACCAATGTATTTGCTGAA